>JAFVEE010000067.1 GCA_017478085.1 Prevotella sp.
CATCCTCGTGGTCTGCAAGACCCCGATGGCCAAGAGCATCACTAAGCGCACTCTCGCAGGTTTCCGCAACACCCGCGTGAATGCCCAGTATTACCCAGATTTAATCCAAAACATTTCAGAACGTCCAGACCTTGTTGTCAATACTTTCCGTGACGGCAAACGTTTCTGGAAAATCAATCATGATGAGAATATGAAGTTAGACGCAATAGTAGGCAATCCGCCGTATCAGGTAATGGGAGGTTCAGGAGGAACAAACGACGCACCCATATTTCAACTTTTTTGCAAGTTGGGGTCATTACTAAAAAGCAATTATGTCTCTATGATAATTCCTGCTAGGTGGTTTGCAGGTGGAAGAGAGAGTTTATTAAAAGATTTTAGAAACTCGATGCTAACCTGTGGGAATATCAAATATTTGAAGGCTTTTGGAAATAGTCGTGACGTATTTCCAACCGTTAGCATTGAAGGTGGAATATGTTACTATTTAGAGGATAGACAATATAATGGTTCATGTAACTATATATTATTTCAGGATGGGAAACTATATATTGACAAAGACAGAAAACTAGACACACTAGACATCCTAATTCGACATCCATTCTTATCAAAACTGGTTACTAAAGTTTGCGTGCAAGCCAAAAGAGATTTAGTAGGAATGGTTAGTGGTATAATTTCAGCAGATACCCCATTCGGAATACCAACAAATCCAGTTGAAAGCAAAAAAACACCATTTGACATTAGTAAAAACAAATCAGAAGAATTTGACACTGCATTATTATATCTAGAAGGAAATAAGAGAAAAATAGTCTATGTGCGTAGAAAAGATATAAAAAAGAACGCTCAAGATATAGATTTTCCTAAAATGTTTATTCCTAAAGCACGAGGGTCTTCCAGTGATTCCTCTGATGTTGTTTTAGGCCAACCAGAATTTGCACCGAAAGGAATGGTATGTTCTCAAACATTTGTTTATGCAAAGTTCAATAGTTCTGAAGAATGTGAGAACTTTATAACTTATTTGAAAACGAAGTTCTTCAGGTCATTGGTATCTGCTGCAAAAATTACACAAGACGCTCTGTCGTCGGTATATCGCTTTGTTCCCCTCCAAGACTTCACCCGCCCCTGGACTGATGCCGACCTCTATGCGAAGTACGGTCTGACAGACGAAGAAATCCAATTCATTGAGTCGATGATAAAACCGATGGAGTGACTAACGTAAAAGTGCCAGTTAATAAGGCTGGCACTCTACTATCACTCTGAGATGATGATACATATCAAACCTTTTTGGCTTCTATCCTAAAACTATTCCTTGAAATGGAATTGAAAAAATCTGTATATTGAGTTGCGGTTTGCTCATCCATCTTATCTTGAACAAGGTTGTATAATACTTCTCCTTCTGGGGTCAACATATAACAATCATATGAGAGTACTTTGATATCTCCTGTCGGGGAAAAACTGAAAGTATAACCTTTTGCCTCTAATGTGTAGGTGCAGTCTGGTGGATCTTGCTCAAATGAAATAGAATTTTCGACTTGTAAAGGTAATACCAGCCCAAATGCTGCAAGTCTCAAGATGTCAGAATTAAATTCTGGTATGTTCTGTGCAAGTGTTGCTGGTACACAGCCAGAAACAAAATATTTCATGTTGTTGCCAATATAATCCAACTCTGATGCATCCATATCCTTAATAATGGAAAGAAGCCGTTTGTTGACCTTAGAAGGCCTATAAATTTTCTCTTTCATCAGGCGTCCCCAAAGTTCTTGCATCTTTTCGTCAGAAACATATTGAGCCTCATTATAGAAACGCTCTATCCACTCTGTTTCTATGTCCTCTTTCGTATAGTCTTCCTTGTCATCAAGGAATTTTTGTGTGAACTGGGCAATAGCCAAAATATTCTTACAATGATTTGAGACTGCCTCTGGAAAATCTCCCTTGACGTTTTGAGCCAAGTCCGCAGCAAATTGAAGTAATGCAAGTTTGTTATTTTGAATTCGATGAGCCTCTTCCTTCAATTTCAAATCTTTTTCCTTTTCTTGTATCCATACATTGTATAATGGCTTAAACGGAGCCAAGACTGTCTTTAGTCCTTTGTAGAGACCCCAAACTAAAGCATAATTCGGACTTGCTTGGATTGCAGATTCAGCAAGACGTATTAGCCATTCCATAACTTTTCATAATTGTATATTGTAACTACTCAAAGGGTTTCTTCATATAGCAATACACGCAGCCGTAAATACTCCCTTCAATTGATTGTGGCGTACTATGTTGTATGTCGTATTCCTCTCCCAACTTGCTTGTCCAGAAACCTGAAGACAATTGTCGAGCAGCGTGGGTACACTTGGTGGTCCCAGGGGTAATGTACAGAGCAATCTTTCTAAAACCTTCTTCGAAATCGGGTGATTCACACTTTTCGTATCCCTTCAGCCTGAAAGCATCGACAAACCTCTCAACCTCTGTACTTACATTGTTATCGGGCCAGTAGGTGACGGCATCCAACACCTTGGCAGGGATTCCCTTGGGTGGCCACATCCACCTACCCTTAATCTGGTATGCCCAGGCGATACAATTGTAATTGGGATCTATAGGACTGGTTATCTCAAAGTTTGCATCGTACCTCAAGCCGGGGAAAGCATCAATCACATCCAGTTTTGCCGCTTCAGTTCCTTTACCCATAACTTACAGACTTCGGTAATTGTAGTTTCCTTCCGATCTGTTATCTTACTGTTGAAAATCAAGTTCAAAGCCCATACCAAGTTTGATGCCCTGGCTTCAATTTCCGCTCCGATGAATGGCACAGCCTTTTCGCCCATCGCTACGATAGCCATGAAATCCTTCTGATTGACTATGTCCTCGGTCGATGATAGAAACCGGGTGCTCTTACGCCAAGACTGAAGCAAATTGTTAAAGCGTAGTTTGTCGTTCATAAACACTTCGGACGGGTCATTGACCTCGGCAATATAATTCGAGGTGATATGATTGTTGATAACTGTGCTGATATGGCTATACTGGTCGGTATCGGCCTGTGCCCCAGTCACTCCTCCTCCAGCAACCATCGTGACTGCCAGTGTGACGGGCTTCCATCCGTTCTTAATGTTCCTTAACTGCATAACTCTAAAGTTTTGTTTGTCAGGTTTCCAAAGAAGATATTGTTTTTTATCACTCTTAAGTTCTCCAGTGTTTCGTCAATGGAGTTTACATCGAACAAGATGTTGTTTCTGTCAAGTACGTCTATATCAAAGATGTATATATACTTGTCTGTCAGATGGTCTGCATTTTGGTTCACAATGGAGTAAATCCCTTCGGCTATGTCAAAAGTCATACGGAAACCATATTTCAGTAGTGGATATGGCATGGAGTTTTCTGATGCGGAAGAGGTAATCTGCGTATTAAAATATTCCGTCGGGTCATCGAATTCTTTCAAATTGAACTGATTAATAAATCTTATTGATGTCCGCTGAATGGTAACGCCTTCTAATACGGTAGACAGTGTCTGTAATATTTTCAGTACAAAATCCTTGAAAGAGTCCCAGCCAGTATACGGACTTTCTTTAGTATAGGTGATTTCCGTTTCTGCCAGGGTAAGTTTCTCTTTCTGGTCTGTTGTGAAATACACATAGCCCGTACGGCGTGTATCAGTAACGCCGCTAACTTGGGCCTTCCCTAATGGAATCCTCGTTGATGGGGCTAAACTCAAACTTGACTCTATATTCTCGCTCCGTTTAGGGAATTCTCTTTTCAATACGGTGTCAAACTTGAGGTAATCGTCAAGCCTTATAGAGTCACTATCAAACTTCAGTTGGAAGATAGCCGTCACGACAGGAGGATTCGCCAAGTTTTTCCACTTAGTATCCATATTTTTACTGTTAATAATGCAATAATACTTTGTTATAACGATGCAAAATTACAAATTCTGCATGAAAAAAGAGAATGGGCGGCAGTCATATGCCAGAATTTTGTACTTTTTTAACGAACACACGCACTTTTGCTTCTCTGCCTTACGGCTCCCCGAGATACTCCACGATCAGGCGGACGGCGAGGAGCGAGAAGTACTTGGCGTGGCGGGCCTGGTAGACGGTGGCAAGGACATCCTCTGCAAAATGAAATTCACTGGCGGCAAATATGCCATAACGAAGATAGACGAAGAAGGGGAGAACGTGATAGTATAATAACGACGGAGGCACAGAGTTTTTTTACGCTCTGTGCCTCCGTGTTTCTGTGGTGAATGAACCTTCCTACCGGATGACCTTCGTCACCGTGCCGTCGGCGTGGCGCACCAGCTGCAGGCCACGGCTGCCAGCGCTGGCGGGCTTGCCGTCGAGGGCGTAGCGGGTCTCGGTGCCGGTGGACAGCGAGGTAGAGCGGATGCCCGTCTCAGCATCGAGCTGGCCGTAGGCGCTCAGACCACCGAACTCGTTGACGGCCTGCACCTGCATCACACCATCGGTACTGCCGGTGTACTCGCACTGGGTGGTGAAGCCTACCACCTGGCCATCTTTCGTTACCACGTAGCAGATGGCGTAGGGCACGGGCTGCCACGAGAGCTTGCCATTGGCTGCCGTGACCACAGGAGCCTCGCAGGCCTCGCACATCAGGTCGGGCTGCCAGTTGTCGTCGCCACCCATCACGTTCTTGATGGTGTACTGGGCAGCCTCCTCGTCGGTCAGGTAGTTCTTGGCCTTGCCGTAGACCTTCTGGCCGTTGCTGTCAGTATAATAATAGGTGTCCTGACGCTGCGACAGGTCGACGGGCTGGCCCTGTGCGTCGGTGGTGTTGTAGTCGGCCCAGAGTGCGGGCAGACCGCCCATCGTCTCATACCATCCCTTGGCAGGAATGTTGACGAAGGTCTGGGTGTTGATGAACACCGTCTTGGGCTGATTGTGCCAGGGGCGGCCCAGCCACACGTCGGTGACCTGCATACCGGGATAAGGACGAATGACGTTGTTCATAAAGACATAGCCCCACTTCACGTCGGCGGCATGGCTGGGAGCCACGATGAAGCCACCCGAGGGACGGTTGATTTCGAGCGTATCGCCATCCAGATAGACGTTGCCGCTGTTGTAGATGAAGTCGACGGCACCCTCGATGAGCGAGTTCTTGATGAAGTGGCGGTTGTTAGAGGTCGAGGTGGTGATCCACGTGTCCTGATAGCTGAGCAGGCGCACCTGGTTCATGGCGATGCGGTCGCCGCCCGTGTTCAGGGCCAGGGCCTGGGGACCATTCTGCTTCTCGTGGCCGTAGATGTTCTCCATCGTGAGGCTCTCGATGAACGTGTTGTTGGCATTGACCACCACGGTGGCACCCACGCTCACGTGAACGGCATTTTCGCCACCCGACAGGCGGTCGTCCTTGATGACCACGCCGTCGCGCGTCTGACCGATGAGGTGCAGGTAGGGCTTCGTCTGCGGAATGTCGACGTGCTCCTTGTACTGGCCGTTCTTGATGAAGATGAGCCAGGGCAGGGCGCGGCCTGCGGGAGCGGCATCGATGGCAGCCTGCACGGTGGTGTAGTCGCCCGAACCATCCTGGGCCACGATGGCATCGTAGAGACGGGCCTCGGGCTGCTTGCGCTCCATTGTGGTGAAGCTGATGGTGGTGGCAGCTACAGCATTGCCGCTACGGCTCTGCAGCACGCCCTCGGGCAGGGTGAAGGTATAGCTGGTGCTGTACTTCAGGCCGCTGTACTTGAAGATGGCGCTCTTGCCGCTGATGATGGGCTCCAGCTCCTCGTCGCCCAGACGGGCCTTGCCCTCGCCGGCCTTGATCTTCTTGTCGAAGTTCAGAATGATAGAGCCATTGGCGCTGACGCCCGTAGCCCCTGCGGCGGGATTGCTCGAGACGAGCGTAGCCACCTCGTCGGCCAGGGCACCCTGGTCGGCAGTGATGAACACGTCGCTGATGGCCAGGCCGTCGTAGTCGGTCTCGGCACCCACCAGCTCAGAGTCGCGGTTGGGCATCCAGCGCACGTAGACGCGCTCCTGTTCGTCGGCATCGGCAGGCAGCTGCACGTCTTCCTTGTCGAACCAGCCACGGGCATTGATGTCGAAGGTGGCCACGGTGGTGTAGTTCACGCCGTCGACAGAGTACTGCAGGTTGTTCTCGCGATAGGTGTTGTAGCTGCAGCCCAGCGAGCTGGTCACCTTGATGTTCTTGTAGCCCTTGGTCGAGAACGAAGCCTCGAAGTAGAGGCCCTGCGAGCGCAGGCGCCAGATGCGGGCGGCCCAGCGGCCATTCTCAGAACCGTTGCCGATGCCGCGGGTGAGCCAGCCAGAGGTCTCGCCCTGGGCGTTGTGCAGTGAGAGCAGACCGGCGTTCTCGCTGTCGCTCTTGTAGTCGGCGGCACGCTCCTGGTTGGGCGAGTCGTAGTAGAAGTCCCAGCCCACGATATAGTCGACAGCCGAGAACTGGGCCGTGAGCTGCTTGTCGGCATCCATACGCACGGTGCGCTCGGCATCGGTGCTCTGGTCTTCCCAGCCCACGAAGGTCAGGATCTTGTTGCTCAGGGCCGTGAGCTTCACGTCCTGGCCCTCCTCATACATACGCTTGCCATCGATCATCGTGCCCTCGGGCTGAATCTGCACCAGGTTGTCGCGGGCACCCTCGGTCAGGGCTACCGACAGCGAGTAGGTGTTCTTCTTCTGGAAGTTGGCCGTGAGCTGCGTGTCGGCAGCGATATTGAAGGTATAGGGATTCTCGGTCGATACCACCGTGCCCTGGGCATCGGTCCAGGAGGCGAAGTGATAGCCGAAGTTCTCGTCGACGGTGAGCGTCACCTCGTCGCCCTCGTCAAAGATGGTAGCGTTGGGCACTACGGTCAGCGTACCGGCCTTCTCGTCGGCCAGGTTCACGCTGAGGCGGTACTGGCGGGCCTCCTGCACGCTGCCAATGAGCGTACCCTCGATCACGATGTTCGAGAAGCCCACCTGCTTGGTGTTGCCCAGGGAGTAGAGGTTCAGGCGCAAGCCGCACAGGCCGTCGCTGCCGTTGGCACCCACCACGTCTTCCGAAATCTCGGTCACGTTGGGCGAGGCGTTGTTGCGGGCCGGGCTGATGGCAGTCTTGATGCTGGTCAGGGTACCGTCGGTAGCCACCCACGAGGCATCGACCTTACCGCCGTCGGTGCCATAGCGCGTGGTGTGGAAGCTGACGTGGGTCGGGGTGAAGATCATGCCCTTCTTGGGAATGAAGTAGAAGTTGATGGCATTGGCCTCGTTGGCCTGGCCCTCATTGCTCACCGAGGGCTGGAAGCGCGTCTGCACGTCGCTGCCCACGGTGGCCTTGTCTTTCAGCGTCAGGCCGCTGCCCACCTCCACATAGCTGTTCTTGAAGTAGGCACCCATCTTCTCGTCGGGACCGAAGGTGGCCGTCTGGCCAGCAGTGCCCTCATTGAAAGGGAAGCTGATGGTCACAGGCTCGTTCTCCAGGCCGCCACCGCCCTCGGCCACGCCGCTGATGGTGACGTCGGCCAGACAGATGGTCTTGCCCGTGGCATCGCTGTTGTACCAGGGATATACGCGCACTTCGAGCTGCTGTCCGCTTTCGAGCGTGATGACGGGCTGCGACTCTACGGCATACATCGTGTTGCCGGCCATCGAGGTGGGGGCAAAGATGGTGCTGCGGGTCTGGAAGCCGTCGGTGCTATAGTAGATGTGGCACATCATGCCCGAACCACCGGCACCGCCCACGTACATCGAGATGTTGTTCACCTTGAGCGTCTGGCCCTCGGGAGCCTGCACGCCGAAGCTGATGTAGCGACCGGGATCGTCGTCCTCGGCCTTGGTCCACTGCTCGCCTACGATGACGTTGCGCTGCGTATGGCGGTCGGCATCGCCCGTGAAGCCCTCGGGCCAGGTGGTGCCACCGGCCTTCAGGGCGGCATAGTTCTTCACCACCATCTGGCTCCACTGCTCATCGAGCACCGTCACTGAACCTTCGGTCGTGGCCTGATCGTTGTCGAGCAGAGGCCAGAAAGCCTTGAAGGGAGCACCGCCGCCTAGCTCGATGGCCGTAGCCGTGAGGGGCACCTGGATGGTCTTGTCGCCCAGCGTGGCGGTAATGCTGCCGCTGAATGCGCCTGAACTGGTCAGCACCACGCGGGCATAGAAATTCTGAACGAGCGTACCGTTCTTGTAGTCGATGGAAACGGTCTGCTTCCAGTTCTTCTTGTCGAGTGAGAGTTCAATGCCGTCGGTGGCACTGATAGCGATGGTGCCGTCGGCGGGCGAGAGGCCGAAGCCGTTCAGCGTGAGTTCCTTGGTGAGCGTCTGGCCCTTGTAGGCCTCGCCCAGGTCGGCCTGCTCAGGAGTAATCGAGAGGTCGGTGGGCACCACGATGTTGTCAGCAAGGATGCCCTTCTCCTTCATAAGCTGGGCGCACAGACGGGCCACCAGAAGGGCACCCGTGGTGTTGAAGTGGGTAGAGCCCTGTCCGTCGAACAGCTGCTCGTGGCACTTCGTGTCGCCATAGCTCTCGTAGAGCTGGGCAGTAGCCGTTGTCAGGTCGATGAAATCGATGTTTTTCTCCTTGGCCAGCTGCTCCATGTGGTACACGTAGTCCATCGTGTGATCGGTGGCAGGAACGCTTTGTTTTTCCTTGATTCCATCGGCAGTGAGCACCGAGAACGAGTCGCCCAGGTCGTGGCGGCCGTTGCGCCTGATCTTGCCATCGCTGCCAAAGTAGCTACGGCACACGGGACCCACGAGCACGGGGGTGGCACCTTTGGCCACCACCTCGTCGACGGTCTTGGCCAGCCACTGCTTGTAGGTGGTCGAGGGCACGGTGCCACGCGTGTCGAGGGCTGCGGCCTCGGTGGTCATACCCTTACTTATATAATAATTGTAGACCTCGTCGCGGTCCATACCGCTGATCTTCTCGTCGTTGTGGGCAAACTGAATGAGCACGTAGTCGCCGGCCTCTACCTTCGGCTTGGCGTTCTGCCACAGCTCGTTGTAGCCGCCGCGCGAGTCGCGCCCGCCCTTGGCATAGTTGATGCTGGTCCAGCCATTGGTCAGGAACTGGCCGAAGTACATGCCCCATCCGCGCGTCACGGTGGCGCTTTCGTCGTAAGGTGCCATCGTCGAGTCGCCGATGGTGTGCACCTTCTTGGCCTGAACCGTACCGATGCACAGCAGCGACACCAGCAAGGCCATCAAAGCAAAAAATGTTTTCTTCATACCTTTGTTGTTTTAGTTAGATTTTTCACGGTGCAAAGGTATGAAGAAAAAAGCGATGAAACGGGTGAAAATCACGTCAAACAAGTGTGATTTTGCAGCATATAGGGGTAAAAAGGCATCAGCCCGCCCCCACTTGCTGCTTATACTCAGTGGGCGACACGCCCTGCGACTGGCGAAAGGTGCGACTGAAGTACTTGGGATCGGTGAACCCACAGCGGTAGGCCACCTCGCTCACGGTGAGGTCGGTCTGGCTGAGCAGCTGGGTGGCTCGCTTCATGCGGGCCTCGCGCAGGAAGTCGGCTGGCGACACACCCATGAGCTGCTTCATCTTGCGCTGCAACACCGAACGGCTCACGGCGCAAGCCTCGGCCATCTGGCCCACGTCGGCATCGCTGTTGCCAATGTTGGCCTCGACAAAGGCAAGGAGGGGTTGCATAAAAGAGGGTGTTTGAGGTGAAAGGGCTTTCTCCAGAGGTGAGAGGTCAGCTCCAGCTTTTGGGCTATCCTCGCGCCTCGACAGCTCTTCCAGCAGGGCCAGGTACTTCTCCAGCGTGTCCTGTCGCTGCCGCTCAATGCGCTTAATATATAAATAGGTGTAAACGATGGCGGCCAAGGCGGCCAGACCAATGAGGACGAAGAGCAGCACGGCCCAGGGGGTCTCCCAGAACGTGGGCTCGGCAATGATGGTCAGCGTGCGTGTGTTGTGAGTCCACTGGCCATCGGCATTGGTTGAGCGCAAAGCCAGTCGGTAGGTGCCGGGCTTCAGGTCGAGCAGCGTCACCGAGTGGTTGTGGCCAATATTGTTCCACTGCGTGCTGTCTTCGCCCAACTGGAACTGGTAGCTGATGGCCTGCGGAGCCGTGTAGTCGAGGGCAGCGAAGTGGATGGTGAGGCTGCGCTCGCGGGGCGACAGGCGCAGTGTGTCCAGGTCATCGACGGCCAGGTCGCGCGTGCCATTCTGTATGGAGATGCCCGTCAGCACCAAGGGCGGACGGTAGCTGCTCTTGTGCATCAGGCTCTGGGGCAGGAAGAAGGCTCCCTCGAGCGTGCCGATGAGCCAGCGACCGTCTGACAGCAGCAGGGGCTGGGCCTCGCTGAAGTAATAGGGATGATGGAAGAAAAGGTGGCCAAAACTCTCGACGCTGCCACGATAGGTGTCGATGAGCATGAGCTGGGTGGTGCTGGTCACGAGCAGCCGGCTATCGGCCAAGGCCATCGAGATCGTCATATCGGTGGGCAGCCCCCACTCGGTGCCGTAGTGGCGAAAGGTGAGCGTGTCGGCAGTGAGGTCGTCGCTCACGATCTCGCAGATGCCGCCGGTCTCGGTGCTTACGAACAGTTGGCCGGAAGCCAATTGCACGATGTCCATCGTGGCGTTGCAGCTCAGGCTCTGCGGGCGGTTGGGCTCTCGTGTATGTCGATGGAACCGCATATTTTTGATATTTTTCTCAACCTGGGCCGTCACCAGTCCGCTGGTGGTGGTGGCCAGAAGAACGCCCTGTGGCGTGATATGAACGAAGCGTGCCTTCAGGTCGATGTCCTGGGGCAGCACGGCCAAATGGTTGGTCAGCACAGGGGCATCGCTTTCGGGCTGTTCCACCACCGACAGGCCATCGCCCAGCGTGGCTACCCAGAGGCGGCCCAGGTCGTCTTCGGCAATGTCGTAGACGTTGGGGCAGGTCAGGCCCTCTATATGTTTCAACTGGAAAACGCCCTCACCTACTTCGCGCAAGCGGAACAGGCCGCCCGGCTTGCTGCCCAGCCAGATGTCGCCCCGACGGGTCTGGGTGACGCAATAGACGGGCTGGCCAAACTGGCTGTAACTCGTGGTTATCCGTCCGCTGGCTGCCAGATAGCCTATTGGCTGGCCGTCAGGGCCGAGCAGGCGCACGGTGGCATCTTGCTTGGTAGTGAGCCAGATGCGCCCTTTCGCATCACGTGCCAGTGCCCGCACCATCGAGGGCAGTTCAGTGGGCAGTGGCTGGGCTGGCCGCTCTATGCGGCTCATGCAGTAGAGGGCGTTATCGCGCAGCTGCCATTGCAGGCCCTGAGGGTCGATGAAATCGATGAAATTGCCATTGAAGCGGCCTCTGTTGCTTCCCTTGCGAAACGTCTGTTCGGCCTCCTGACGCTCCTCGTCGGTGGTCAGGTCGCGAAACTGATAGGTCTTGATGTCGAAGCGATAGGTACCATTGTCGGTCTTGCAGAACAGGTCGCCATTCTTGGCCAGCCAGATGTCGCGCAGACGGTCGGTGGCCATCGAACAGCCATCGCCTGGCTGGGACTTGAACTGCCTGAACTCGTAGCCGTCGAAGCGGTTCAGCCCGTTCCATGTGGCCACCCACACCATACCGCTCTGGTCTTGCAGAATCTGCGTGGCGTGGCCTTGCAAGCCGCCATCGGGCTCGTCGTAACGGCCCAGTTGCCATAGTTCCTGCGCCTGGCAGAATATCGATGAAATGAGCAAAAAAAGCAAAGAAAGTCGTTTCATACAGCAGGGGTTTGTTCGTTGGTAGTGTTGTCGCCTCCCAGCAGCTGGCGGGTGCTCTCCAGAATGTCGGTCAGCTCGCTCACGGTAGTGGCCCGCAGCATGGCGATGCGCGTGGGCCGGAAGTTGGGAATGCCCTTGAAGATGGGCGTGGCGGCCAGGTGGCGACGGGTGTGCAGAATGCCACGGGGCTCGTCGATAAGCTCCACGTTGATGCGCAGCTGCTCCTCCAGGATGTCGAGCTTCTGGTCGAAGGTGAGCTGCTCGCGGCTGAACAGCCACGGACAGCCGAAGGTGGCGCGGCCTATCATCACGGCATCGACGCCATAGCGCTCGAAGGCCGCGTCGGCCTCCTCGCGTGAGTGGATGTCGCCGTTGCCTATAATAGGAATATGTATGCGCGGGTTGCGCTTCACCTCGCCAATGAGCGTCCAGTCGGCCTCGCCGGTGTACATCTGCGAGCGGGTGCGGCCGTGAATGGTCAGTGCCTGTATGCCGCAGTCTTGCAGCTGTTCGGCCAGCTCGGTGATGATGAGCTGCTCGTGGTTCCAGCCCAACCGGGTCTTTGCCGTCACGGGGGTATGCACGGAATCGACCACCCGGCGCGTTATCTCCAGCATCTTCGGCACGTTCTGCAGCATACCGGCACCGGCGCCCTTGCCGGCCACCTTCTTTACGGGGCAGCCGAAGTTCAGGTCGATCACGTCGGGCCCGGCCTGCTCCACGATGCGGGCCGCCTCGACCATCGCCTCGATGTCGCGCCCGTAGATCTGTATGCCCACGGGCCGCTCCTCGTCGCTGATCTGCAGCTTGCGCACGGTGGTCTTCACGTCGCGCACCAGTGCCTCGGCACTCACAAACTCGGTATAAACCATCTGTGCCCCGAACCGCTTGCACAGCCGCCGGAAGCCTATGTCGGTCACGTCTTCCATCGGTGCCAGGAAGAGTGGCCGCTCGCCAAAGTCTATCTGTCCTATTTTCATCATGATGTGTTTTTACCCAAAAAGTCGCTTTAGCCAGAGTTGCATAAAGCGGTCGTAGACGATATAGGCCGTGCCGTCGCGGTAGACCAGCTCGTGGTCGAGCAGGAAGGTAAGCGCACTCTTGGCGCTGCTGGCGGCGGGTAGGTCGTGCTTCTTGATGAACTCGTTGCTGGTGGGCTGCTCCACGCGCCCCTCGCTAGCAATGGCTTTGAGCAGCTTCAGTTGGTTGTCGCTGAGCAGTGTGATGAAGCTCTCGTATTGTGCCCCCCTGTCGGCCAGTATGCTCAGCAGTGCCTCCGTGATCTGGCTCCCATCGGTCACGTTGCGGCTAAGCAGGAATAGGCGGTTGAGCACTGACTGCATATACCAGGTCCAACCGTCGAACCGTTGGTACAGATCGTGGAAAAGCGACTGCTCTATATGGCCATTGCGTGCCCTCAAGAGGTCTTCGGCAAAGGTATAGTAGATTTCCTCGTGCAGCGGAGCAAGTGACATCATTGCGGTGCTCTGGTAGAACGGACGTTTGGGCGAGCCAAACATTTCGTACATCAGGTGCTGCTTGCTACCCGAGAAAATGAAGTGGACATTGGAGAGAAACTGTATGTAGGAGCGCAGCAGAGCTTCAGTGCCCTTCTCGGGATAATCGACGATGGTCTGAAACTCGTCGATGGCAATGAACACTTCGTGCTTGCTGTCGTTCAGATACTTGAAGATGTTCTGGATGCTGATCTCTGAATGGCTGGGCTCTATGCTCACACTGAAGTTGGGCGTGCCGGTTAGCGGGTCGACTGATATGGTGGGCTTCAGCCAACTGATGCGCTCCAGTGCACGCTGGAAAGCCGACTTGCTGCTGTTGACGACCTCTTGCACCACGGCCTGCCCTAACAACTGCACAAATTCGTGTTGGTTCTTGGTAGAGAAGATGTCGATGTAAAGGCATATTGTCTCCTTGTTCTTGGCTGAAATGTGGTGAAATATATGCTTAATGAGCCCTGTTTTCCCTATTTTGCGGGGGGAAACAAGCGTAATGTTTACTCCATTCTCTAAATAAGAGATGGCCTTTTCGGTCTCTTCCGTCCGGTCGCAAAAGTAGTCTGGCCCCTCATATCCTTCGTGTACAAAGGGATTTTCAAGTTTTTTCTTTGTTTCAGCCATAATATCGTTTGTAGTCATTGTTTCATCACGGAATTTCCGTGACGGAATTTCCGTTACAGGTTTTTCGTTACGAAAATTTCGTTACGATTTTTTCGTAATGCAAAGGTAAGGGTTTTATTTGAAACGACCAAGGAAAGTGTCGGAAATTTTATTTCAGCAGGTGATAGTTGCCACCGGCCAAGGGGCGAACCACGCCCTTCATCTCCAACTGGAAGAGCAGGGCCGTGAGCTGGCCTATGGGGATATTGGTTTTCACCGAAAGCTGGTTTTGCTGCAAATCGCCCATTCTATCGAGTATCCTTACGATGGCTTGCTCCTCTGGCGAGAGGTCAGGGAAAAGACTGCGCTCTATACCATCGGCTTTGGCTTGCTGCAGCTGTCGGTCGGTCTGCCAGCCCATCGCGTTCACGAAGTCCTCGGCACCAGAGATAAGCTGCGCCCCGTTGTCGCGAATCAGGTTATTGCAGCCCTCGCTATAGGGAGCACCCACAGCCCCTGGGAAAGCCATGACCTGACGGTTATAGTCCTGCGCAATGCCACAGGTGATGAGTCCACCGCCCCGAGCCGCACTTTCTACGAGCAGAGTAGCATCGCATAGACCTGCCACGATGCGGTTTCGCTTCACGAAGTTCAGCTTGTCGGCCCGCGTCTCGCTCATATACTCCGTGAGCAGTCCACCCTGTCGCAGCATCTGCTTCGCCGTTTCGCGATGGCGGGGCGGGTACAGCTCATCGAGCCCGTGGGCCAGCACGCCCACCGTCTCGAAGCCCCGCTCCAGGGCGTTGCGGTGGGCACTGATGTCGATGCCGTAGGCCAGTCCGCTCACGATGAGCACTTGCGGACACAGCTCGCGCAGGTCGCCCACAAAGCGGCGCACCAGATCCTGGCCATACTGCGTGGCGTGGCGCGTGCCCACGATGTTGATGACGCGCTGCTGGTTCAGGTCGGCTGACCCCATATAATAGAGGAGGATAGGAGCATCGGGACACTCGGCCAACCGTTGTGGATAGTCATCGCTGCCCAGCAACAGCGGCCTGATATTGTGCCTGGTGATGAAGCCCAGCTCCTGCTCGGCCTTCAGCAGGGGTATGCTCCAGTCTTGCAGCGACTGCACCAGCCGCTCCGAGCACTCAGGCAGCACGTCGCGCAGGTCGCTGCGGTGCTCATAGACGGCCTGTCCGCCTCCCAGTTCCTGGTAGAGCCGCAATGCCGTCTGGAAGTTGAAGCCCGTCATGCGCGTCAGGGCCATCGTGTAGAGAAGGTTCTGCTCGTTCATGCCCGTTCTATATATTTCTCAAATGCCCGGTCGTAGTCTTCGCTCACGCCCAGCCTGCCGTTCACTAAGCACACCAGCTCTATCTTGCCGCGGAAGCAAAGCTGCTCGTCGCTGGCGCGGTAGATGTCCTGATGGAACACGTACTTGATGCCCTCCTTCGTCAGGTTCAGTCGCGAGAAGAACTCGTCGTCGGGTCTCAGTGGCACCTTGTATTGCAGTTGCATTCGGGCCACCACGGCATCGACGCCTTTCTGGTGCATCTCGGCGAAGCTCAGTCCGCACTCTTTCAGAAACAGGTGGCGCGTGTGCTCGCAGTAGTGAATGTACTGCGCGTTGTTCACGATGCCCTCGATGTCGCATTCGTAGTCGCGCACTTCCATGCGCGTTTCAAAGATGTATTTCATTTTTTCTTGAGGTATTCATATCCAAACCGGCAGCGCAGGCAGTCCTTGCGGTCGCAATATTCCTTTTTCAGCTGAATGAGCGCCTGCGAATCGCCGGCCGAACGGGCTTCCAACCCGCACTCGGCCCACATGCGGATGATGTGGTTCTGCTCGGCCTTCAGCTGCTCTAAGAGGTCGAAGGCGCGGTCGCACAGTTCCTCCTTCTGGCGGTGGCGACCTACGGCGAAGAGCATCGGGATGGCCGTGTTGATGATGAGCAGATTGAGCGATGAAACCGACAGTTTCTTGCTGTTTCGTGCACTCTCAGCCCCAAACGTGTAGTGTGTCTCCCAGTAGGGCGTCACGTGCGTCTGTAGCAGTTCGCGCAGCTGCTCCACGGTCTTGCACTCCAGGAGCATGCTCAGTCCCGCCCGCCGCTCGTAGTACAGGTTGGCCAGCTGGGCGATGCGTATGTGCGGGAAGTTCTGCGGGCGCAGCCGGAGGAACCGCCAGATGCTGAAATTCATCGGTTCCATCGAGAATTTATGGGCCAGATACTGATACTCATTACGCAGCTTGGCGAAATAGCCCTCGTTCAGCGCGTCGGCCTGGTAACGCTCGGGCACCGCCTCTATCTGCAGCAGCCCCGCCTGCCCCATAAAGATGGCCTCTATCTGGAACAGGTCGTCGCGATGCTTGCCCACCGCACCGAGGGGCACGCCCTGTGCCCACTGCTCGAAGGCCTCGCCATTGATGCCGAACCCGTAGTTGCGGGCCAGCGTCACGAAGTAGGCATCCTCCCACGACCCGTTCAGCCGCTCAGCCCGCTGGGCTATGGCCTGCGTCTTCTGCTCCAGCCGCTCCGTCTGCAGGGCGGCCAGCCAGGCATGTTTCATCAGCTGCGGCAACGAGGGAATGACCTGATAGCAGGGCGGGTAGTGGTCGGTGCTGAGCAGGGCCTCGTAGTTCTCGCGCACCTGTTGCGGCACTTGCAGCAGCAGCTGTGGCAGGTAGTGGCCATCCTCCGTGAGCACGTCGGCATCGGCCTCGCTAACCACGTGCAGCACCACGTTGTTGTAGGCCGCGTCGCGGTCGTGGTGGTGCAGGTACCAGTCGCTCGACCTGAGGTGCAGCTCCACATTGCCCACCCAGAGCGTTCCGCCTATGCGCACCTTCGCATTGAAGAAGTCGGGCCCCTGGTCGCGCCGGTTGTAGAGGCCTGTGTCTATCACCTCCACCACGCGCCCGTCGGTCGTCATCATCTCGCCCGCCGGCCACATCTTGTGCTTCCACACATAGTGCAACAGCTTCTCCATTGCGTGCAATAGCCTACTCTCCCTGCAACACCTCGAGGCCACGCTTCACCACGGCACTCTCTTCGTTGATGATGCTGAAATACTCGCTCATATCCCAAAGGTCGCGAGCAATGAGAGCCTTCAGCTGCAGGCTGAGCATGGGAAGCGTCTGCTTGCGCTCATCCTCGTCCTTAGGCTTGATGTTCTGCTTGTCGGCCTCCGCCATAATGGCATCGATCAGCTCCTGTGGCACCTGGAACTGCTCCTTGAACTGCTGGAACTTGGGGTACTGCTTCTTCAGCTGCTTGCGGTGCTTGTCGATGAAGCGCAGGTTCTGCTGAATGATGACGCTCTTAGCGGCCAGCTCACGGTGGAACTTGGTGTAGCGGGTGGTGTCCAAGGGCACGAACTCGTCGGGCATGATGCCGCCACCGCCGTAGACCACGCGGTGCTCCTTCTGGGTGTAGAACTTCAGCGAGTCGGCAAAGTGTATGGAGTCTTTCGACGTGAGCTCACCGCGCTTCAGGCGGTTGGCCACATCCATGGCATAGTCTTTCTGCTTGCCCTTCTCGTAGGGCTTCTGAATACAGCGGCCCGAGGGCGTGTAGTAATGGGCGATGGTCAGTCGGATCATCGAGCCGTCGGGCAGCTCGATGGGACGCTGCACCAGACCCTTGCCGAAGGTACGACGGCCCACCACGAGGCCGCGGTCGTTGTCCTGAATGGCTCCGGTGACGATCTCGGCGGCCGAGGCCGTGTACTCGTCGACCAGCACCACCACGCGCAGATCTTTATAGAAGCCGTCGCGCTCTGCCCTGTACTCACGGCGAGGCACGCGGCGCCCATCGGTGTAGACGATCAGGTCGCCCTCCTGCAAGAACTCAGCCGCAATGTCGGCAGCCGCCTGCAAGTAGCCGCCACCGTTCTCCTGAAGGTCCAGCACCAGCTGGGTCATACCCTGCTGGCGCAGCGTTTCGAGGCCCGCCATCACCTCGTCGTAGGTGGTGGCACCGAAGTTGCCGAAGCGCAGGTAGCCCACGCCGGGCTGAATCATATAGGTGGCATCGACCGACTTGACGGGAATCTTGTCGCGCTCTACGTCGAAGAACAGCGTGTCGCGAATGCCCAGCCGCACCACCTTCAGACGTGCGATGGTGCCCTTGGGGCCGCGCAGCCTGGCCATAATGTCCTCGCGGCTCATCTTCACGCCCGCAATGGCCGTGTCGTTCACGCCCACGATGCGGTCGCCCGCCAGGATGCCCACCTTCTCCGACGGGCCTTTGGTGATGGTCTGGATGACCACGAGCGTGTCTTCCATCATATTGAACTGCACGCCAATGCCCTCGAACGAGCCTTGCAGCGGCTCGTTCATCTTCTTCACTTCTTTCGGGGTGCTATACGAGGAGTGGGGATCCAGCTTTTCCAGCATGCCCCGGATGGCATCCTCCACCAGTTTCTTCTCGTCCACGCTGTCCACGTAGAGGTTGGTCACGGCCATCTCGGCGATGGACAGCTTGCGCAGGGGTGCGTCTTCACCGAGCCTGCCTTGTGCACTTGCTGCGATGGCAGCCACCAGCAAGAGGGCTGCCATCAGGAATTTTCTATTATTCATATTGGTCTTCTTCTGGTCGGTCTTCCTCAATGACCAGGTTGTCGATGATGAAGTTCTGGCGCTCCATGGTGTTCTTGCCCATGTAGTATTCCAGGAGCTTCTGCACCTGGTCGGTCTTGTGCAGGGTGACCTGCTCTAAGCGAATGTCGGGGCCTATGAAGCCGGCAAACTCCTCGGGGCTGATCTCGCCCAGACCCTTGAAGCGGGTAATCTCAGGATCAGGTCCCAGGTCGCTGATAGCCTTCAGGCGCTCTTCGTCGCTATAGCAGTAGCGCACGATGAAATCGCTCTTTTTTGCATTGCCGCCCTTCGCATCCTCGGTGGCCAGCACCTCCTTGCGCTTAATCTTGGTGCGGCGGTTGCGCACGCGGAACAGCGGGGTCTGCAGCACGTAGACGTGGCCCTTGCGGATCAGCTCTGGGAAGAACTGCAGGAAGAAGGTGATGATGAGGAGGCGGATGTGCATGCCATCGACATCGGCATCGGTGGCCACGATCACCTTATTATATCTTAGCGTGTCAAGGCCGTCCTCAATGTCGAGCGCGGCCTGCAGCAGGTTGAACTCCTCGTTCTCGTAGACCACCTTCTTGGTCAGTCCGAAGGTGTTGAGGGGCTTTCCCCTTAATGAGAAGACGGCCTGCGTGTTCACGTCGCGGCTCTTGGTGATGCTGCCGCTGGCCGAGTCGCCCTCGGTGATGAAGATGCACGACTCCTCCTTGCGCTCGTCCTTCGCGTCGCTGAAGTGTATGCGGCAGTCGCGCAGCTTGCGGTTGTGCAGGTTGGCCTTCTTGGCGCGCTCGCGGGCCAGCTTCGTCACGCCAGCCATCGCCTTGCGCTCCTTCTCGCTCTCCTGAATTTTCTGTAGCATCACCTCGGCCACGTCGGGGTTCTTGTGCAGGTAGTTGTCGACCTCGGTCTTGATGAAGTCGCCTACGTACTTATTGATGGTGGGGACGGGCTGGGATGAATTGGGATCAGTTGGGATAGGGGCCATTGTGAGCGAGCCCAGCTTGATTTTCGTCTGGCTCTCGAACATTGGCTCCTCTACGTTCAGCGCGATGGCGGCCACCAGGCCGGTGCGAATGTCGCCATACTCGAAGTTCTTCTGAAAGAACTCCTTGATGGTCTTGGCGATGTGCTCCTTGAAGGCACTCTGGTGCGTACCGCCCTGCGTGGTGTGCTGTCCGTTCACGAACGAGTAGTACTCCTCGCCATACTGGTTGGCATGGGTAAAGGCTATCTCGATGTCATCGCCCTGCAGGTGAATAATGGGATAGAGGGCATCGCTCGTCATGCGGTCCTTCAACAGGTCCTGCAGACCGTGACGGCTCAGGATGCGGCGGCCGTTGTACATAATGGCCAGCCCTGTGTTCAGGTAGGTGTAGTTGCGCAGCATCGTCTCCACGATGTCATCGTGGAACTGGTAATGCAGGAACAGCGTGTCGTCGGGCTCGAAATAGATGTACGTGCCGTTCTCGTCCTGCGTGTCCTCGGTGGTGTCGCTGACGAGTTTGCCCTGCTCGAAGGTGGCGCGGCGCACCTTGCCGTCGCGATAGCTGGCCACCTCGAAATGGCGGCTCAGGGCGTTCACGGCCTTCACACCCACGCCGTTCAGTCCAATTGATTTCTTGAAAGCCTTCGAATCATACTTACCGCCAGTGTTCAGCACCGATACCGCCTCGATCATCTTACCCTGGGGAATGCCACGGCCATAGTCTCTCACCGACACGCGCAGGTTCTCGTCTACATTCACCTCGATGCGGTCGCCGGCTTTCATCTTGAACTCGTCGATCGAGTTGTCGATCACCTCCTTCAGCAGCACATAGATGCCGTCTTCAGCCAGCTGTCCGTCGCCCAGTCGGCCAATGTACATGCCCGGCCTCAGCCTGATGTGCTCCGTGCCGGTCAGGGTTCTAATGTTGTCGTCGTTATAGTCTACAGGCTGCTGGGCCTGCCCCGTGATGTAGTTGTCCTCTGCCATCTTTTCCTTTCCTTTGGTCAAAAGTCAGCGCAAAGTTACGACTTTTTTCGCAAAAACAGGCGAAAAGACGGCACTTTTTTCTTTCTGCCCTTCTCATTCATTATTTTTCACCTCCTCCATCCGCTCCAGATGGTCGCCCCGGAACTGCATGACGACGAGGTGCAGCTGGCTACCGTCGCAGAGCAGGCGCACCTTCTCGTCCTGGGCATAGCGGCGCAGCTGGTCGTGGGCCTGCGCCCACTGCTCGCTGCGGACGGCCTCGCCGTCGCCCTGCTTCAGGTACTTCAGCTCCACGATATAGGCGTGGGCCACCATCGGGTAGCGCAGGTGGTCGGGCATCAGGAAGAAATCGCAGTAGCCGTGGCTCAGCTCCACCTCGGGCGCTATGAGGTAGTAGGTGCTCAGGTTCAGGTAAGCGGTGAAGAAGCCCTGAATGTTGCGCTCACCCTCGATGAGCGAGCGCACGGCGCAGGTCTTCTCATACTCGTCGGCGATGGCCTGCATCAGCGGCTGCCACTGGCCGTGCAGGGCGGCGCCGTCGTAGGCACTGTCTATGGCGAAGCGGTCTGTGCAGTATATGCGGTCGTACTCCTCCATCAGGTAGCCGTAGTACTGCTTGCGCACGTTGTTGTTCGGTATGCCCAGGCGCAGCTTGTTGCCGTCGTTCCCCACGATGGTGAGCATGCCGTAGTAGTAGAGCAGGCTGATGAAGTTCTCCTGCTTGATCATCTCGCTGGCGGGGAAGTAGTGTACCAGGTTGCTCATGATGGAGCCCTCCTCGGCTATCTGGTAGATGATGCTCTTGCGGCGCGTCTCCAGCTTGTCCAGCTGGATGAGCTTCTTCATCTTCTGGTAGTCGGTGCGGGCGTTGGGGTTCAGCATATCCTTGGGCGAGTGGCCCTCCCTTATTTGCGTACCCAGGTAGTAGAGCACCATATCGGTGTTGAACATCTTGCTCTCCGTCGTCAGGCAATCCTCTGCAAAGCAATAGCCGTCGTACCACGGCTTCATCTCGCTGATCATCGCCTCCACGTCGCCCCGGAGCCAGCCGAGGCCCTGGTAGTACAGGAACATCTCGCGCACGTCGTCCTCACTGAGGCCGAGCATCTGGTTAAACTCAGGAGAGGCAGTGATGTTGGTGGCGATGTTGTAGCCCGAGGTGAGGTCGTCCATCGTCACGGGGCTGACGCCCAGCATCAGCACGCGCTCGAAGTTGGGCTTGAAGATCTTGAAGATGTCGCGGTAGAAGCCCTCGCCGTGGGTCAGGCTGGTGTAGACATCCTCGCCATGCTGGTTGAGCACCGTGTTGGTGAAGTTGTCGTACTCGTCGATAATGAGATAGAGGGGAACGCCATAGTCTTGCGCCATAGAACCAATGAAGTTCAGCTTCTTCGTTGCCCAGTTCTCGCCCTTCACATCAGCGGCAAACCCAGGGTAGAACAGATGCTCATATCGTTGTGCGAAACTATTCACTCTTATGCCGCAATAGGAGTCGAAGCTGTCGCGCAACTCTTCTATCCCTCCCGTCACCTGCGAGAAGTCCAGGTAGAGCACGGCGTAGCTGTTGTGCAGGGGCGTGGGGTGCTGTCCTATCCAGAGGTGACCGAAGTAGTCCTGGAATTTGTCGGCCAGGTTGATGTCGTAGTAGGCGCGGAGCATGCTGAGCATCAGGCTCTTGCCGAACCGGCGGGGCCGGACGAAGAACAGGTAGCTGCTGGCAAACTCCAGCTTGGGTATGTACATTGTCTTGTCGACATAGTAGTAGTGCTGCCGGCAGATGCGCTCGAAGTCGGCGATGCCCAGCGGCAGCTGGCGGGGTTGCTGGTCGGTATTCATCATGTTGCTTTGGCCTTATTCAATAGCAGGAAAAACTACAGCGCCTTCTTGTAGCAGCGGCGGCGCTTGTGCTGCTCGTGGTCCAGGTAGGCCCACTGGCTCTGCACCTTGTCGTTGGTTTCCATCTCCACGTGGGTCTCGCCCCACAGGAAGCCGTACTTCTGGTACACGGGGATGAGGTTGTAGAAGAGCAGGGCGTTGGCCCCCTTCTTGCGATATTCGGGCAGGATGCCTATCAGCAGACAGTCCACCACGTCGGTCTTCTTCAGCCACAGCGCCTTCAGCAGATACCACCAGCCGAAGGGCAGCAGGCGGCCCTTGCGACACTTCTGCAGCGCCTTGGTGAGCGAGGGTATGGTGATGCCCACGCCTATGACGTCGTGGTCGGGCGTGTTCCAGTCTTCAATCACGCAGAGCATGTCCATCGAGAAGAACTTGAAGTACTGGTGCACGTACTCGTCGATCTGCTCCTGCGACATCACCGAGTAGCCATACAGATGGCCGAAGGTGCGGTTCACCACGTCGAGCACTTTCTGCCCGTACTGCTCGGGGCCGAACACCTGGCTGCGCTTCAGCTTGGGGCAGTGCAGGTTGTAGCGCTTCTCCACCATCTGCGCAATCTTCGAGAACTTCTCGGGCATGCCCTCCTTGGGCACGTACAGCTTGTACTCCACGTAGTCGTTGTCCTTCTCGTAGCCCTCCATCTGCTCCATCAGCACGGGGTAGTAGGGGTGGTTATAGCCGGTGGCCATAGTGCCCAACTGGTCGAATCCACGGGTCAGCATGCCCTCCTGGTCCATATCGGTGAAGCCCAGCGGACCTATGATCTCCTTCATGCCCTTCTGCCGGCCATAGTCCTCGACGGCGGTGAGCAGTGCGCGCAGCACCTCAGCATCGTCGATGAGGTCGAGCCATCCGAAGCGCACGCAGGGCCGCTGCCACTGCTCGTTGTAGCGGTGGTTGATGATGGCCGCCACGCGGCCCACCAGCTTGCCGTCCTTATAGGCCATATAGTACTCAGCCTCGCAGAATTTGAAGGCCGAGTTCTTGTCGCGGCTCAGCGTGTTCTTCTCGTCGATGTACAGGTTGGGAGCGTCGAACTGGTTGCCCTTGTAGAGCTCGTAGTGCAGTTCGATGAAGTTCTTCAGGTCGCGCTTGGTGACCACTTTCCTAATTTCTACTGACATAATTTCGTTACAGTTTTGTGTTTATTCAGTTAGAATGAATGCGATACGGCCTATTTCGCTTCGGGCGCCGCGCTCAGCAAGGCCAGCGCCCTGTTTTCGGCGGCTTCCATCTGCTCGCGCTCGCCGGGGCCCTTGTCGTTCTGTCCGCACAGGTGCAGAATGCCGTGAATCACCACGCGGTGCAGCTCCTCGTCGTAGCTCTTGTGGAACAGCTCGGCGTTCGAGCGCACAGTGTCGAGCGAGATGACCAGGTCGCCATTGAGCACGTCGCCCTCGCAGTAGTCGAAGGTGATGATGTCGGTGTAGTAGTCGTGCTGCAAGTACTCGCGGTTCACTTGCAGGATGTGCTCGTCGTCGCAGAACAGGTAGCCCACCTCGCCCACCTTCTTTCCGTAGGTGGCGGCCACGCGGCGTATCCAGGCCGACGTGTCGCGCTTGCGCAGGGGCGGCATCTTTACGTTTTCAGTACTATAGGTAATCATAATTTGAGGGGAGTGGTTAGAGGGGAGAAGGAAGAAACTGGGAAACGTCGACCCCGAAGTGCTGCAGTTCGCGCACCATGGTCGATGAAATCGATGAAAATTGCGGTTCGGCATAGAGCAGCAGCGTCTCTACCTGCCCCTGGCTGATGAGGCGGTTCACGTCGGCCTGCTCGCGCTCGTACTCAAAATCCTTGGCCGAGCGCACGCCCTTCACGATGAAACGGGCGTTTTCGGCCCGGGCAAAGTCTACGGCCAGCCCGTGATAGGGCTTCACCTCGATGGCAGGCTCGCCGGCATACAGGCGGCTGATGGCCTGCATGCGCTCTTCGGCGGGGCGCATATAAGGCTTCTGCACGTTGTCGCCCACCACCCCAATGACCAGCCGGTCGAAGAGTGGCAGGGCGCGGCGCACAATGCTGTCGTGGCCGATGGTAAACGGGTCGAATGACCCCACGAATACTCCTGTTTTCTGATTCATGGGGCAAAGTTACGAAAAAATTTTCGATTAACAGCTCATTTCTTGGCAAAAACATCCTTCGACAACTCCTTGAAGAAGTCGTGCTCCAAGATGACGCATAGCTGACGCAGCAGTTTGGTGTTCACATCTTCGCGTGCAAAGACATTGTAGATGTTGGTGCGCTCGCACTCTATCTGGCGGGCCAGCCATACCACGGAGCGGTGCTTCTGCTCCATTACTTCCTTGATTCTCAGTCCAATGTGCATAGTTCTCTGTACTTGTTTGGTTTAGTTAATTCTGTCTGCGGTATTGTGATGGCGTAAGGTCGAAGGCTTGTTTGAACACGCGGCTGAAGTAGGCCACATCGTCGAAGCCGCACTTCAGGGCCACGTCGCCCACGGGCATCAGCACGTCGGCCTTGAGCAGGCGCTTGGCGTAGGCCAGGCGCACGCGCATCATATAAGAAGAGGTGTTCTGGCCCGTGATGGCCAGCACACGACGGTTCAGCTGCGAGCGGCTCATGGCCATGCGGCTGGCCAGCGACTCTACGTCGACGCTGCCCTGGGCCATCAGGGCGTAGAGGCTGTCTATCAGCTTGTTCATAAACTGGCGGTCGAAGGCCGAAAGGCCCTGTCCGCGCTCCTGCTCGTCGAGGTGCAGTTCCATAAACTTCTGTCGCAACTTTCGCTGGCGCTCCAGCAGTTTGTTCACCCTGAGCAGCAGTTCCTCCTGCTTGAAGGGCTTCGCAATGTAGGCATCGGCTCCGGCCTCGATGCCCCGCAGGCGGTCGTCCTCGGTGGTCTTGGCCGTGACGATGATGATGGGCACGTGGCTCAGCAGGTCGCTCTCGCGAATGCAGCGGCACAGCTGCAGACCGTCCATCTCGCCGGGCATCATCACGTCGGTTATCACCAGGTCGGGCACGGTGGCCTGGGCCAGCTGCAGGGCTTCCTGGCCATTGCGGGCATAGAGCGGCTGGCAGTGGGGCAGGTTCAGCCCAATGTAGTGGGCAATGTCCTGATTGTCTTCTACGATAAGGATGCGGGGCGCGACGTCGCCGCCACCGTCGTCGGCCGGGGCAATCTGCTCCTCGCGCCCGTTCAGCTTGATGGCCACGTTCTGCCTGTTCTGCCCTTCATGCTCATCGCTCACCATGAGCGACAGCGCACCGGGCTGGCGCTTGGGCAGCATCACGGTGAAGGTGCTGCCCTGGCCCACGATGCTCTCCACGCTCACGGTGCCGTGCATGGCCTCGACCATGAGCTTCACCAGCGACAGGCCTATGCCCGAGCCCACCTCGCTGCCCTGCGGCTCTACCCGGTAGAAGGCTTCGAACAGGTGGGGCAGGTCTTCCTGGGGTATGCCCTTGCCGGTGTCGAACACCTGCAGCTTCACGCGGCCCGTGCTGGTAGGTTCCAACGTTACGTTCACCTTGCCGTAGCTCGGGGTGAACTTGATGGCATTACCCACCAGGTTCTGCACGATCTTCTGCACGTAGTCGGGGGCGAAGTCCATCTCGATGGACGTGAGCGAGTGGCTGAACGACAGCTCAATGTACTTGCTGGCGGCATAGTTCTGATAGCCCTCGAGGGCCATCTCTACGAAGGCCACCACATTGCCCCGCTGCCACTTAGGCTCGCCTACGGCCGAGCGCACCCGCGACACGTCGAGCAGCTGGTTGATGAGCCTGAGCAGCGCATCGCCCTGGCGCACGATCATCTTCGCCGCCGAGTGCACGCTGTCCACGTCGGTCGCACTGGCCTCTTCCAGCTGGTGGCCCAGCCCCAGGATCACGGTGAGCGGCGTGCGGAACTCGTGGGTCACGTTGGTGAAGAACTGCTCGCGGGCCATACTCACCTTGCGCAGCAGGCGCTGCTTGGCGGTGCGCGTGTGCAGCACGTACCACAGCACGCCCAGCCCTATCAGCGAGAGCAGCAGCACGCCGCCCAGCATGATGTGGGTGATGTTGCGCTCATGGCGCACCTGGGCCAGATGGGCGTCGGCCTTCAGTTGCTGGTCGGCCAGCAGCTGCCGGTGGTAGCCCACGCGGGCGTTCTGTATCTGCATGAGCTGCGACGCGCCCTTCAGACTGTCCTCCAGCTCGTTGGCCTCCACATAGTTGTCCAGGGCCAGCCGGGCGTTGCCCGTGTGCTGGTACAGCTCGTAGAACAGCTTGTGGGCGGCGATGCGATGCTCCAGCGACCCCATCTGCCGGGCCGACTGCAGGCACTCTTCCAGCAGCTGGGCGGCACGGGCCGTCTCGCCCTTCACTATGTAGATGTGGGCAATGCTCAGCACCATGTCCAGCCGGTGCCAGTCATCGTTCAGACCCTCCATCATCTGCCGGGCCGTCTCATACTCCTGCAAGGCCATGTCGGGCTGGTGCTGCAGCTCGAAGAGCCGACCGAAGTGGTTGTGGCAAAGGGCCTCGCCCAGCACCGAGCCGCACTCTTGGTTCTGGCGCAGCGACTGGTGGTAGTAGTGCCAGGCCGAGTCTATCTGTCCCTGCTGCTCAAGGATGTTGCCCAGGTTCGACAGGTTGATGGCCTGCCCCAGCTGGCTGCCCAGTGCCCGCTCGCCGGCAAGTGCCAGGCGCAGCGTGCTGTCGGCCAGTTGCAGCTCGCCCATAGTCAGGTAGATGTTGCCCAGGCCGTTCAGCGCCTTCACCCTGCACTTCTGCATGGACTGGCATTCGGTCTGGCTCTGCGTCTGCGACAGGATGTAGGCCTGCAGGTGGTAGTTTGCGGCCTGCTCCAGCTTGCCCTCGCGCCGGTTGTCGGTTCCCAGCTCGTTCAGCGCCTGCACCATCTCGAGCGTGTCGGCCACTTGCCTGGCCAGCTGCAGGGCCTGCTGGTGGTAGGCGTTGGCCTGCTGGAACTGGCAGTTGTTGCGGCACAGCCTGCCAAGGCGGCGCTGCGCCACAATCTGGCCCAGCACGTCGGACTGGGCCTCGTACTGGTGCAGCAGCACTTGCAGCGAGTCGGCGTTGGCTATGGCTTCCACCCTGGCCTCCACCTGGCTGCGTTCCTTGTCGGTGAAAGCGGGCTTGCTGGCAGAGCGACCGCCACAGGCCACCATTGCAACAACTGCTGCAACGACGAAGAGGCTGGCTATAGTACGGTCTATGGTCATCAGCGCGCAAAAGTGGTTTTTATATTTTGCCTGCAAAAATAAGAAAAAGTAGAAAAAAGTTGTCTTAAAATTTCCTAAAAGTTAACCTCACCCCTCAATTTCCCTAAATCTTTTATTGTACACGCAACTTATTGATTATAAATTGGTTTTGATTTCCCTTTGCGCCGTGAGTACAAATCAGGGCGTAGAAGAATGTTGCACAAATCCTTGTGCTGAACAATTCGGGCAGTGGCAGCATTCCGTCAGA
The DNA here is from genome assembly GCA_017478085.1 of Prevotella sp. Taxonomy (GTDB): domain Bacteria; phylum Bacteroidota; class Bacteroidia; order Bacteroidales; family Bacteroidaceae; genus Prevotella. The sequence continues at coordinate 27,679 of JAFVEE010000067.1, forward strand.
ACATTTTACCCAGATTGGTCTTTAGGCACGGAAAAACACGGAAGAACACTGTTTTTCTTATTGTTCTATGACTAAAAGCCCGTGTTTATCTGCGTTCTTCCGTGCCAAAACATAGTAACGGAGGCTTGATAAGAAAACAACGGAGGCTCCGTTATGACGCAACCGAGGCCCCGTTGCGACACAACGGAGCCTCGGTTGAAAAGGGGGCCACGGGGCGCTGCTACTCGAACAGCGTGGGCTCCATAATATTTCCGCTATAGGGATTGCGGCCAAAGTGGCGGTAGGCCAGCTCGGTGACCATGCGGCCACGGGGCGTGCGCTTAATGAAGCCTTCCATAATGAGGAAGGGCTCGTAGACCTCCTCGACCGTGCCCGAGTCCTCGCCAATGGCGGTGGCGATGGTCGAGATGCCCACCGGGCCGCCACGGAACTTGTCGATGATGGTGAGCAGGATCTTGTTGTCAATCTCGTCCAGGCCGTACTGGTCGATGTTCAGCGCCGTGAGCGCCACCTCGGTGATCTTCGTGTCGATGGCACCGGTGCCCTTCACCTGCGCAAAGTCGCGCACGCGGCGCAGCAGGGCATTGGCTATACGGGGCGTACCGCGCGAGCGACGGGCTATGACCAGGGCCGCGTCTTCGGTGATGGGCACGCCCAGGATCGACGACGAGCGCTCTATGATCGTGGCGAGCGTCTCGGGCTGGTAGTACTCCAGGTGCATATTGATGCCGAAGCGGGCGCGCAGCGGGGCCGTGAGCAGGCCGCTGCGGGTAGTGGCCCCCACCAGGGTGAAGGGGTTCAGGTCTATCTGGATGCTGCGGGCCGAGGGGCCTTTGTCGATCATGATGTCTATGCGGTAGTCTTCCATGGCCGAGTAGAGGTACTCCTCGACCACGGGCGACAGGCGGTGTATCTCGTCGATGAAGAGCACGTCGCGCGGTTCCAGCGAGGTCAGTATGCCCGCCAGGTCGCCTGGCTTGTCGAGCACCGGGCCGCTGGTTATCTTGAAGCCCACGCCCAGCTCGTTGGCTATAATATTAGATAAGGTGGTCTTGCCCAGTCCCGGGGGGCCGTGCAGCAGGGTGTGGTCGAGCGGTTCGCCACGGTATTTGGCGGCCTCGACAAACACTTCGAGGTTCTCCACCACCTTCTTCTGTCCGCTGAAGTCGCTGAACGACAGGGGTCTCAGGGCGTTCTCGAAGTCTTTTTCGCCCTGTGCCAGCGGTCGTTCCTGCCTGATGTCAATGTCTTCTTCCATACTACGTTGTTGTGGTTGCGCCTGCAAAGTTACTAAAAAATAATATGGTTTCAGTATGTTTCGCTGGTTTTTTGTGGTTTTTTGAGGCGATGCCTGCGCAGCTCACCGCATATTCCGGGGATGATGCTCGAGCACGGCCTGGCGCAGCGACTGCTGCGAGATGTGGGTATAGATCTCGGTGGTGCCGATAGACTCGTGGCCCAGCAGGGCCTGGATGACGCGCAGGTCGGCACCGCCCTCGAGCAGGGCCGTGGCAAAGGAGTGGCGCAGCGTGTGGGGCGAGATGGTCTTCTGCAGGCCAGCCTCATCGGCCTGCCGCTTCAGCATGATGAGGATCATAGTGCGCGTGAGGTGGTGGCCACGGCGGTTCAGGAACACATAGTCCTCTTCGCCCGGCTTGATCTTCAGCTCCTGCCGGTCCATGAACCAGAAGTTCAGCTCGCGCAGGGCCGTGGCCGAGATGGGCACCAGCCGCTCCTTGGAGCCTTTGCCCGTGACGCGCACGAACTGCTCGTCGATGTATAGGTTGGAAAGGCGCAGCGTGACCAGTTCGCTGACGCGCAGACCGCAGGAGAAGAGCACCTCGATGATAGCGCGGTTGCGGTGGCCCTCGGGTTTCGACAGGTCTATGCTGTCCTTCAGCTGGTCTACCTCCTGCGTGGTCAGGTACTCGGGCAGGTGCTCGCCTATGACGGGGCTCTCCAGCAGCTCGGTGGGGTCCTGCTCCACGTAGCCCTCCATCGCCAGATAGCGGTAGAAGGAGCGCACGCCGCTCAGGATGCGGCACTGCGAGCGGGGGCCTATGCCTATGTCGTGAAGTCCGGCGGCAAAGGTCTGCAGGTGGCTCAGCTCGGCCTCAGCGGGACCGATGCCCTCGCCCTGCAGGAAGTCGAGCAGCTTCTGCACGTCGCGCAGGTAGGCATCGAGGGTGTGGGGCGAGGCGGCCCGCTGCAGCTTCAGGTAGCGGCGGTAGCCATCGACCATGTTTTGTGTCTGCTTGTCGTTTGTCATCATAGCAAAATTACGAAGTTTTCCCGGTTTTTCAGCCTTTTTTATTTTCATTAACTTACATTTCCGCGAAAAAATTCGGTTTTCAGTGTATTATTGTGTAATTTTGCGCTCAAACCAAAACTAATTGCCCATAACAATGACACTACGATCACGACTCCTTTCGGCAGCCCTGTGCCTCACGGCTACGGTGGCCATGGCTGCAGACGACGAGACCCAGCCACCCAGTATCTTCATCTATTCGCCCAATAGCGGGGCGGGCCTGCATGCAGCCTTCCGCGAGGCTGGCGCCCAGCCATGGCAGCACCTGGGCCAGCTGTGCTCGAGCGACTACGGCACGTGGGGGGCTGAGAAAAAGATGCACCACCCCTCGGTGACGCAGGCCCGCGACGGCTCGTGGCGACTGGTGTTCCAGGTGAACGACCGCTCGCCGGTGCTGGCCGTGGCCTATAGCCGCGACCTCATCACCTGGCGGCCGCAGGACTACCCCATCATGACGGTCAGGCCCTGCCAGAAGCCCGTGGTCTTCGAGAACGAGGACGGCACGTTCGACGTCTACTTCCAGTCGCCCAAGGGCAAGCGATGGGTGTCTGGCTCGGCCGATTTCCGCCATTTCACCGCCGACCAGCCCAGCCAGATAGCCGACGAGGCCTGGCTGCGCGACACGGCCACCATAGGCCAGCAGCTCTACGAGGGCAACCAGTTCACCGTGGGCCGCGACTTCATCGCGGCACTGCAGCAGCACTTCCAGCAGCAACAGGCCGATGGCCGCCTCAGCGGCGAGCGCATGCACGACGACCAGGACCGCTTTGCCTCGATGAAATCGCCCATTTCTGCCACGCTGAAGGTCGATCTCGCACAGCAGAAGCCCATCAGCGACAAGCTCATCGGCATCTTCTTCGAGGACATCAGCTATGCCGCCGACGGGGGCCTCTACGCCGAACTGGTGCAGAACCGCGACTTTGAATACACGCCCAGGGACCATCAGGGCTGGAACACCCAGACGGCGTGGCACTCGAACGGCGAACTGCGCATCGTGCAGGTAGACCCGCTCAGCCAGAACAACCCGCACTATGCCGTGGTGACCAGCGATTCGCTCTGGAACGAGGGCTGGGACGGAATAGCCGTTGAAATGGGCAAAAAATACGACTTTTCGCTCTTCGTGAAGGGTACGAAGAACTTCACCGTGCAGCTGCTTTCGGCTGAGGGCAAGGCCATCGGCCAGGCCAAGGTGAAGGCCAAGGGCGACGAGTGGCAGCGCTACGAGGCGGTGCTCACCGCCAAGGCTACTGATGCCCGTGCCCGCCTGCTGCTGTTGCCGCAGGGCAAGGACGAGGCTTGCATCGATCTGGTCAGCCTCTTCCCGCAGGAAACGTTTATGGGCCGCAAGAACGGTCTGCGCAAGGACCTGGCCGAGACCATCGCCCGACTGAAGCCCAAGTTCGTGCGCTTCCCCGGCGGCTGTATGAGCCACGGTCAGGGGCTGGGCAACATCTACCACTGGCAGCACACCATCGGCGACCTGCAAGACCGCAAGCCCGACTTCAACATCTGGCACTACCACCAGACGCGCGGGCTGGGCTTCTACGAGTACTTCCAGTTCTGCGAGGACATCGGGGCCGAGCCGCTGCCCGTGCTGGCGGCTGGCGTGCCCTGCCAGAACTCGGCCAACAACGCCGATGGTCTGGGCGGGCAGCAGGGCGGCATACCGATGGCCGATATGCCTGCGTATATTCAGGAGCTGCTTGATCTCATCGACTGGGCCAATGGCGACCCCGCCACCTCGCGCTGGGCCAAAATGCGTGCCGATGCCGGTCACCCCGCCCCGTTCAACCTTAAATATATAGGCATCGGCAACGAGGACATCATCTCGACGGTGTTCGAGGAGCGCTACGAGATGATTTGCCGCGCCATCCGCGAGAAGTATCCCAATATCAAGATATGCGGCACCGTCGGCCCGTTCCATACGCCCAGTGCCGACTACATAGAGGGCTGGGACTTTACCAAGAAGCATCCCGACCTGCAGTATATGGTCGACGAGCACTACTATGAGTCTACGGGCTGGTTCCTGCACCACCGCGACTACTACGACCGCTACGACCGCAACGGCACGAAGGTCTATCTGGGCGAGTGGGCCGCCTCTACCAAGGTGAAGCGCCCCAACGTGGAGACGGCACTGGCCGAAGCCCTCTACCTCACCGATATTGAGCGCAACGGCGACGTGGTCGAGATGACCTCGTATGCCCCCATGCTCTGCAAGGACGGCCACTCCAACTGGAACCCCGATATGATCTACTTCTCGAACACCAGCGTGCGCCCCACCCCAGCCTACGAGGTGCAGCGGCTCTTCAGCAACTACGGCGGCGACCGCTACGTGGCTTCTACGATAGAATCGCCGAACGCTGACCTGCTGTATCGTCTGGGTGCCAGCGTGGTGCGCGACAGCAAGACGGGCAAGACCTACGTGAAGCTGGTGAACGCCCTGCCTGCTGCCATCAGCCTCAGCGTAGAGGGCCTCAGCCTGAGCGGTGCCCGTGGCGAAGGCTTCAGCGGCAAGCCCGAGGACCAGAAGGTCAACTGCATCACCCTGCAACTGGGCGACCACATCACCCTGCCCCCCTATTCACTCAGCGTGGTAGAACTTTTTTAAAACTATATACAAACAATGAAGAAACTACTATCAGCAAGCCTGCTGCTGGCCTCGACTCTGGCAGCACAGGCACAGGTGAGCATCGACATCGACGCTCAGAACCGAGGACCGAAGATCAGCCCCACGCACTACGGCATCTTCTTCGAGGACATTAACCACGCTGCCGACGGCGGTCTGTATGCCGAGCTCATTCGCAACCGCTCGTTCGAGGACGGCCCCTACTACGGCGCACCCGCCGACATGCAGGGCTGGAGCACCTGGGCCTCGCTGCCCTTGCAGCTGAAGGCCCGCCTCATCCAGCCCACGAAGAAGACGCCCCTGCTGAACGGCGTGCAGCACAACGCCCTGGAGCTGACCATCGATGCCACGGCCGAGCGGCCCGTGAAGCTCATCAACGAGGGCTTCTGGGGCATCAACGCCGTGCAGGGCCGCAACTACCGCCTGTCGTTCTGGGCAAAGGGCAAGTACAAGGGCAGCATCAAGGCCCGCCTGTTCAAGGGCGAGGATACCTACGCCGAAACGACCGTAACGGCCTCGGGAACCGAGGGATCTGCCTGGACCAAGTACACTGCCGAGCTGACTGCCGACCAGAACAACCCGAAGGCGCAGTTCGCCCTGGTGTTCGACGGCAAGGGAACCCTTCAGCTCGACGTGGTGAGCCTCTTCCCGCCCACCTTCAAGAACCGCGAGAACGGCATGCGCCCCGACCTGGCCTCGATGCTCTACCAGATGCACCCGAAGTTCATGCGCTTCCCTGGCGGCTGCTTCGTGGAGGGTCAGGAGAGTCCTGAGAACGCCTTCCGCTGGGAGCGTACCATCGGCCCCATCGAGGAGCGCGAGGGCCACTGGAACGTGAACTGGGGCTACCGCACCACCGACGGCATTGGCTTCCACGAATACCTGCAGCTGGCCGAAGACCTGGGTGCCAAGCCCCTCTACGTGGTCAACGTGGGTCTGTGGCATGGCGGCATGACACCCATTGACAGCCTGCAGCCCTGGATCGACGAGACGCTGGCTGCCCTGGAGTATGCCAACGGCCCGGTGACCTCGAAGTATGGTGCCCTGCGCGCCAAGAACGGTCACCCCGAGCCCTTCAACATTGAGTACCTGGAGATTGGCAACGAGAACAACCAGCCTGACCCCACCCAGCAGAGCGACCACTACTACGAGCGCTACGACAAGTTCCGCCAGGCCGTCCATACCAAGTACCCTGACATCAAGCTCATTGGCAACCTCGTGGCCTGGGGCGATGACGACCCGAAGTGGGGCAGCACGCTCGACGTGGAACTGCTCGACGAGCACTACTACCGCACTCCAGGCTGGTTCACCGATGCCTTCCATAAGTACGACGCTTATCCCCGCACGCTGCCCAATGGCAAGCCTGCCCCGAAGATCTACGTGGGCGAGTATGCCGTGACCAACGGCTTCGGCGACCTGGGCAACCAGAATGCCGCCCTGGGCGAAGCCGTCTATATGATGGGTATGGAGAATAACAGCGACATCGTGCCGCTGAACTCCTACGCCCCCATCTTCGTCAATGAGAACGATGCCAAGTGGCGTCCTGACATGATTCGCTTCAACAGCCACCAGGTCATGGGCACACCTTCCTACTACGTGCAGATGCTCATGCCGCAGAACGTGGGCAAGCAGGTGGTGCGCGTGGAGCAGACGAACCCCTATCAGGGCCGGAAGCTGAAGCCGCTCACGCCGAAGCAGAGCCGCGCCGGATTCGGCACCTGGGGCACGCAGGCCTCGTTTGAGACGAAGCAGAGCGTAGAGAAGGTCTATGGCGACTGGCAGGAGGCCGACGGCATTGTGCGCCAGACGGGCCACAAGGAAGCCACCATCTGCCTGCAGAACAAGACCATCGACAGCGACCACTACAAGCTGAAGTTCCGTGCCCGCAAGGACGATGGCGCCGAGGGTTTCCTCATCATCTTCAACTACGTGAACGAGAAGAACTACTGCTGGCTGAACTTCGGTGGCTGGGGCAACACGCAGCACGCCATTGAGCAGGTGGGCAGCGGCGGCAAGCTGCAGACCGCCATGCGCCGTGGCCACGTGGAGACTGGCCGCTGGTACGACATCACCCTGCAGGTGGATGGCGACAGCGTGAAGGCCTGGCTCGACAAGGACCTGGTGTTCGACACGGTGCTGAAGCACGACGAGACGAAGGGTGTCTTCTCTTCGGCCACCATCGACGACGAGGCCGGCGAGATGATCGTGAAGGTGGTGAACACCAGCGAGGACGGCACCACCGCCTGGCTGAACCTGAAGAACTTCACCCCGGCCTCGGCCCGCGTCATTCGCCTGGCTGCCAACGATGGAATGGACGAAAACTCGCTGCCCAACCCCACCAACATCAGCCCCCGCGAGCAGCAGCTCTCGCCCGACTGCGACCGCATCCTGCTCGACGTGCCCGCCTACTCGCTCAACATTGTGAGAATCAAAAAGTGATGCGCCCTCACTGCGCATCACTTACACTTAGCAACCATTAGGTCATTAGAAGTCATTAGGCACGGAAAAACGCGGATAAACACGGGTTTTTAGTCATAGAACAAAAACAGTGTTTATCCGCGTTTTTCCGTGCCTAAAGAAAACGGATTATTTTGCCACTTCCTCGAGCACCACGTTGTTATACCAGTCGGTGTAGCGGCTGTACTTCATGCTCCAGTACTTAAAGTCGGGATAGGCCGTCTCTATGTGGCGGCGCTCCAGCGGCCAGCACCAGTTGCCCGGTACCAGAATCATTTGCGGCGTAGTGCCCGTTGAGGGCGCTCCGATGGTCAAGGCACGAACGAGGCTACGGCTGTCGGGCAGCATCACGCGAATGGCGAAGTTGCCCATATTGCCGCGGCCGGCCTTATCACAGGTCACGGTGAAATCCTCGCTCACGGTCAGGGGAATAGTCTGTCCGGGCTTTCCCTTGTCGGTAATCGTGTTGATGAGGGAGTATGTGCCCTCGCTGCTGGGCTGAATAGTGGGCACGATGAGCTGGTGAACCTCGCCCAGGTCGGTGCTGCCATAGACGATATTGGCGGGATAGATACCACCGGCGGCCAGCGGAGTGATGTAGGCCGTGGTCTGTCCGGCCACGTGGCTCACCGAGAACACAATGTCGTTGAAGTCGTAGTCTTCGGTAGAACCCAGGTCCTCGCAGGCAATGATCCACGACTGCGGCTCCACGATGTTGTCGATGTCGTCGTCGCCTTCGGGCTCCTCGCCCGTTTCCACGTCGATGGGCTTCTTGAAGTTGCCCGTGGCAAAGAACACCACGTCGTTCTCGTCGAAGTCAGTCCAGTCCTCAAAGCCCAGGATGGTGGTGCCGCGGAAGTTGTAGGTCACGGCCCGGTCGTGGTAGGCAGCGTCATAGTAGGCGCGCGTCCAGTCGTTGTACTGCGACATCGAGTTGAAGATGAAGTCATAGTAGCCGTTATGGTCGATGAAGAAGGCAATGTGCGTGCCCTTGGGGAAGTTGTAGGAAGCACGGTCCTGAGCATCGAAGTAGACCAGTCGGAAGGCCGTTCCGCGCGTCCAGATATTGTCATTGTTCCAGCTCAGGTAGTCTACGTTTCCGGCCAGGTCCTGATAGTCCGTGCCGTTGTAGCTTATCTTGATGTAGTTTGCCGGGGCCTTGTCGGTAACCAGGAACTTGCGTGCCTGGGCCGGATCCTCGCCGTCGCGCCAGTAGTAGTAGCCAAAGAGGTCGGTGCCGCTGGTCACGGTGTAGTTCAGCGTCATGGTCACGGGGCCGTCGTCCTGCATCACATACTGCACGTCGCCCGAGAACTCACCGCTGTATTTCGACAGGTTGTCCTGCCACTCCTGGAAGGGGCCGTTCTGGCCGAAGATGGCGCGGAAGTCGCTGGCCTTCCACGGCTCAATGTCGGTGTTCATCGTCACGTTGTTCAGCGTGTAGAGCGTCTCGGTGAAGTCGTAGTTCGTCCATTCGCCCGTACCATTCTCCTTTCGGCTGGGGTTCTGCATCGTGCGCACCACGGCCTGGCCTATGGTGGTGGGGCAGCTCTCGGCCGAGGCGGCGCGCGTGGCGCGGGCATTGGCCTGCGCCTGGCCGATGATCACCTGGCCGTCCGTGATGGGCAGATAGCCGTTCACGGGCTTCTCGTCGGCATTCTGCGCCAGCACAAACACGCTGGTGGCATCGGGCAGCATGTCGAGCAGCAGCGTGGTGGGCTGCCCGTGCACCTGCGTCTTGCCCAGCAGCTGGGCATGTCCGCTCACGGGGTTCTCGGTAAAAATGCGCACGGTGTACTCCCCACGCAGGTTGATGTAGGCCCTGACCCCCGTGGCCATATTCCAGGTCTGCTCTTCGTCTATTTCGCCAAACTTGTTCTGCCAGCCTTGCTGGTAGTCCACGGCGTCATGGTTTGGGTCGTAGAGGTCGGTCTCTCGCGAGCATGCCCCCATCATCACGGCTCCTGCTGTCATGGCAAGCAGCATGCCCTGCATCTTCATTTTCTTCATAGTCAATATGTTATAATAGCTATTACGCTGCAAAATTACAAAGTTATCGCAATAGTTGGCAACAACGGAGCGTTAAATAAACCAAAAATCGTCGCATATCGCAAAAAAGTTGTACCTTTGCAGCCAAAAAAGTGCTAAACTGTTACTAAGGCGATTTTTCAATCATAGAAGATGGATACGCTCGAACAAATATCACCACGGACCATACTGTTCTTCATGCTCTACGGTGGAGCAGCAGTGGTGGCTGCCATCCTGTTCCTCTACATACTGCTGCGCAGGGGCAACGCTTTCGCGGCCAACATCACACCGCCGTTGCGGCTGCGCCGCTGGGCGGCGGCATTCTTTGCCGTGGCAGCCGTGGGCCATCTGTGGTGGTTCCTTTTATACACCTTTTCCGGCTTCACCCGTTCCTGGGGCTTTGTGGAGCTCGTCGTGCTCGACTGCTTTATGATGCTGACCACCGTCTACGGCACCCTGCTCTCTATGCTCCAGGACCGCAGGCGACCCGTATGGCCCTTCGTCGCCGCCATGGCACCCATCGTGGTGCTTGGAGGGCTGCAGATAGTCTGGCCCGGCACCAACTTCGTGCCCCCCATTATTCTCTACACGCTGCTGCTCTACGTGGTCTTTATTATATATATGGTGGTGGCCATCAGGCAATATGGCCAGTGGCTGCGCGACAACTACGCCGACCTGGAGCATAAGGAGGTATGGCAGAGCCACGCGCTGCTCATCTTGTTCTTGCTGCTGCTGGCTATCTATGGGTTCACTACCGACGGCCCGTCTATGTTTCTCCTCCGCATCGCCGACTTCGTGCTCTTCGGCCTGTTGCTGTGGCGGGTGGAGACGTTGCCCACCCTCGACCCAGACGCCATTCCCGGGGAAAGAGGAGACAATAGCTGTGCCCATGAACCTGATGGCAGCGGCGCTCACGCCCCCCGCCCTGAGCGAAAGGCTACGGGGCAGCGCGACGGCGGGCACTCCGGTGCTGCTGGCCTGCAGGGCAAGAATGGGGTCGGCGACGAGGTTCTGGCCAGCATAGGGCAACTGCTGACCGAGCGGTGCGTGGACACGGGGCTCTATCTGCAGCACGACCTGACGCTTGCCCAGCTTTCGGCCACCATCGGTTTCAACCGCACCTACCTCAGCCAGTATTTCTCAAGCCAGGGCATGAACTACAATGCCTACATCAACGGGCTTCGCATCAACCACTTCGTCAGTCTCTACCAGGAGGCTGTTGCCGCCCAGCGCACCTTCACCTTGCAGCAGCTGGCCAGCGACAGCGGCTACGGTAGCTACAGCACCTTCAGCCTGGCCTTCAAGCAGCGCATGGGGCAGAGCGTGACAGCGTGGATGCAGGAAACGAAGTAAGAGCCCCGTGGGGTCTTGCAAAGGGCGGATTTTGGAGGTTGCGCGGCTTTAAAAAAATCGATGCGCAACTTTCAAAATCTACAAAAAAATCGGGGGCGACTTTCAAAATTTACAAAAGTTGTTTCAAAATCTACAATTTCTTTTGTAACAGCCATTTCGGGCTATGAAAATTTGAAAAAAATGGTTAACTTTGTCGACACGTTATAATGACAAAGCACTATCATTATGTACGAATTTCAAGGACTGCATGACACGTTTTTCATCATGCTCTATGGCACGGCGGCATGGCTCGCCCTGATGGCATGTGTGTATCTGCTCTGCCGGCACGACAATGTCGTTGCCGACGATGTGAGGTCGAGCCGCACGCTGCGGCGCTGGGCAGCGGCTTTCATGGCAGCGGTGTTCGCGAGCCATGTGTGGTGGGCGGTGCTGGGGCAAGAGTTCCTGGCCGACGACCGTCTGGTGCGCAACATCGTGGCCATCACGCTCGACCGGCTGACGTTGTTCCCGCTGATGATGTGCGTGCTGATACGCATGCTGCAGGACCGCCGTCGCCCGCTCTGGCCGCTCATCCCCCTGTTTGCACCCATAGCCGTGGCGGCTGTTGTGTGCATCGCTACCCGCAGCGATGCCTTCGAGCCAGTAGTGAAGTGCTATACGCTTGCCCTGGCCGTGGTCTTCCTGATATACTATGTCCGCGCCGTCAGGCAATACGGGCGGTGGCTCCTCGACAACTATGCCGACCTGGAGCGCAAGGAGGTGTGGCAGAGCCTGCTGCTACTGGCTTTCATCCTGTTCGTCCACATTGCCTATTCCACGAACGGGGGTGCCCTTTTCGCGGAGTATCTCACGCAGGTGAACACCTTCTTCATCATCGCCTTCCTGCTCTGGCGGGTGGAGACGTTGCAGGAGCTGAACAGTGAGGAAAACGAAATATGCGAATTAAAATAAAAAACGTAAGATGAAAACAAGATTCAAGAAAAATGCCAAGATTTTCGACATTGTGATTACCGCCGTCGGCGGCACGCTGTCGGTGGGCGTCATGATCTACGCCATTTTCCATTTCGGTCTGGGCGAGGCCTGGCCCGAACTCGTGCTCAACCTGTTCTACATTGCCTGTCTGGCGATGATCTGGATGTACTTCTTCGACTCCCCGCGCATCAACACCCAGCAGTTCAACTACTGGTGTTCCATCTCGGTGGGCATAACGGTGCTGCTGCGCGACATCCTCTTCGCGCCTCCGCTGGCCTACTATGGCCTGCACCTGGTGTGCCTCACGCTGTCGGTGCTGCTGCTCTGCATGCTCACGTTCTTCTATGCCCGCAAGGACTGGAAGAGCTACTCGAAGGGCAACCTCTGGGCCATCTGCGTCGTCGATATGCTCATTGCCGCGCTCTACAACCTCGACATCTACTTGGAGCCCATCAACGAGTACACCGACTATATGCTCACCGAAATCTGGATTCGTCCCACCATCACCTATGGCCTCGTGGCCTGCTTCGTCACCGAAACCGAGGATTGAACAATCATTACTAAATAAAAATAAAAAACAATGAAGATGAAAGCTATTAAAAGTACTTTGATGCTTGGTATGCTAACCGGGCTGGTGGCGTGCAACATCGACATGCCCACACCGACAGAGTCGTCGTTTGAGACGATGACCGTGGAGAAATCAGACATTGAGCTGCCCTACAAGTTCAGTGCCAGGATGAAAGGCCAGAACGACGTGACGGTGACACCGCAGGTGAGCGGACAGCTGATGCAAATCTGCGTCGCCGAGGGTCAGCAGGTGAAGAAGGGGCAGACGCTCTTCGTCATCGACTCGCGCAACGCCCAGCTGGAGCTGGAGGCCGCCCAGGCCAACCTGCAGGCCGCCCAGGCCCAGGAGAACTCTGCCAAGCTGGAGTACGAGTCGAACAAGAACCTGTTCGATAAGAAAATAGTGAGCAGCTACATGCTCAGCAACTCTGAGAACGCCTACAAGCAGGCGCAGGCCGCCGTGGCCCAGGCGCGTGCCTCGGTGAACCGTGCGAAGGTGAACCTCGGGTTCTGCACCATCACGGCCCCCGTGTCGGGCGTCATCGGCGAGATTGCCGTGCGCAATGGCGACCTGGTGTCGCCGATGAGTGAGCTGACCATGCTGAGCGGCAATACAACGATGTATGCCGAGTTCTCGGTCACGGAGGCCATCGTCGAGGCTATGGTGCAGGAAGGCGTGAACGCCAATGATATGAAGAAGTTCATCGACACCCTGCCCGAGGCCACGTTTGTCATGAAGAGCGGCACGGAGTATCCCCACAAGGGCCGTGTCGTCAGCCTGACGGGTGTGGTCAATGCGGCAACGGGGTCGCTCACCGCCAAGGTGTCGTTCCCCAACCCCGAGGGTGTGCTGCACTCCGGCATCCAGGGCACGGTGGTCATGTCGTTTGCCGAGAAAGACGTGATGGTCATTCCGCAGAACGCCGTGGTGCGCCTGCAGGACAAGTCGCTGGTCTATAAGGTACAGGCCGACAGCACGGCCACCGCTGTCGACGTAACGACCTACGACACGGGCAACGGCAAGGACTTCATCATCACCAGCGGCCTGAACGTGGGCGACCAGATCGTGACCACCGGGGCGAAGA
>JAFVEE010000068.1 GCA_017478085.1 Prevotella sp.
AGAGCATCAACCTTGAGGCCTGCACCAAGCTCACCTCGATAGGCAGCTATGCCCTATACAGCTGTCCCTCGCTGCGCACGATCACCATACCGGCAGCCGTCGAGACCTTCGGCAGCAACATCCTGGGCTACACCGACAACATTGAGACCATGACCTTCCTCGCAGCCTCGGTGCCCAACGATTTCTATCGTGACCGCAAGAAGCTCACCACGCTCAATATCGGCGCGGGCGTGAAGCGCATAGGCACCTACGCCTTCCGCAACAACCTCACGCTGAAGCAGCTGAACATCAGCAACGACGTGAACGGGCTGGAGATAGCCGAAGGTGGCTTCAGCGAGTGCGACAGCCTGGCCACCATCACGCTGCCCGCCGGCGTCGCTACGCTGGGCAACTACGCTTTCTACAGCATCGACCACCTCAAGTCGTTCACCTTTGCAGCCGGTTCGCGCGTCACGGAGATTCCCTACCAGTGCTTCTATAACTGCCGGAACCTGGAGCAGCTGACCATTCCCGATGCCGTGACCACCGTGGGTGCAGCGGCGTTCTACCTCTGCCGCGCACTGCGCGAGCTGACCTTCGGCACGGGGCTCACCACCCTGACCACAAGTTCTATGTTCGGCTATTGCGATAAGTTAGAGAAGATCACGCTGCCCGGCGTGAACTATCCTTTCACCAGCGAACTGTGGATGCCCGACAACGTGGTGCTCTACGTACACCCCGACCTGGTGGAAGTCTATCGCACCACCGACTATACGAAGAACTACCGCATTATGGCCATCGGCGCCACCACCGACTATGCCGTGACCACCACCGCCGGCGGACAGCTGCAGTCGAAGGTGCCTGAAGACCAGGCACAGTATGCGCTGAAGCTCACCGTCACAGGCCCGCTCAACGGCACCGACATTGACTACCTGCACGCGCAGTTCCCCCTGATAGAGGAGCTGAACCTGAGGAACGCCCGCATCGTGAGCGGCGGCGATGCCTACCACCAGTGGAACGTCAGCCAGAACGGCACCGCCACCATCGAGACCTACTACGGCCCGTGGCCCACGGAGAACAACGTGGTGGGCTACGCCATGTTCTACAACATGCCCACACTGCGACGACTGACCCTGCCCAGCGGCACCACCAAGATTGGCGAGTATGCCCTGGCGCAGGACCGCATTCCGACCCAGAGGCTCGAATACGTCGACATCCCGTCGACGGTGAATGAGATTGGTCACCACGCCTTCCACTATGCCGGCATTCTGCAGGCCACAGTCCCGTCGGGCGTTCAGCGCATAGAGGACTATACCTTCTGGCACTGCGAGAAGCTGACCACGGTATCGCTGCCCAACAGCATCAGCTACATCGGCAACTCGGCCTTCAGCGAAGACTATGAGCTGCAAGACGTGAACACGCCGTCGCAGCTGCAAACCATCGGCGACTACGCCTTCTACAACAACTACAAGCGCCGCACGCCCGCGACGTTCCCCGCCTCGCTGAGGAGCATTGGCTACCGGGCCTTCTTCAACAACTATGTGCTGCCCAGCGTCACGTTCAACAACGGGCTGGAGTCCGTTGGCCAAGATGCCTTCCAGAATTGCTACACCATTGAGCAGGCCGCGCTGCCCCAGAGCCTGACGTCGCTGGGCAACGGCGCCTTCTACCACTGCGACTCGCTGCGCCAGTTCACCTTCCCGCAGAACATCAAGCAGGTGCCCAACGACATCCTTGGCCAGTGCGTCTCGTTGGAGCGCGTCACCCTGGCCGAGGGAACCACCCGCATCGGCTACGCTGCCTTCAACGGCTGCAAGAAGCTGAGCCAGGTGAACCTCGAGGGCCAGAACCAGCTCACCTATATCGACACCTATGCCTTCTACGGCACGGCGCTACCCCAGGTCACCCTGCCCAACTCAATCACCGACATGGGCTACAGCACCTTCCGCGCCAACCCCACCCTGCAGCGCATCAACGTGCCCACGGGCATGGACTACGTGCCCTACGACTTCGTGGTAGACTGCCCGAACCTGAAGCAGGTCGTCATGCACAACGGAATACGCCGCGTGGGCCACAACGCCTTCATCAACTGCACGTCGCTGGCCTCCATCGACCTGAACGACCAGATCACCGACATTGAGTACGACGCCTTCAGCGGCTGCTCAGCCCTGCAGATAGAAAAGCTGCCCGCCGCCCTGACCCACATCGGCGGCCGTGCCTTCCAGGGCACCACGGCCATGCGCGGTACCTTCACCGTGCCCGCCACCGTGACGGCGGTCGACGACAATGCCTTCGCCGGCAGCGGCCTCGACGGCATCGTCTTCGCGGGAGCTGCCACCACCATCGGTGCCGGAGCCTTACGCGAGACGCCCAACCTGAGCACGGTGATGCTGCCCGCACAGATAGAGACCATCCATCATTACACCTTCTACAAGGCCACGGCCCTGAAGCAGATAGACCTGCCCGAGACGGTGACGAGGATTGAGTATAACGCCTTCGACCTGAGCGGTCTGGAGAGCATCGAGCTGCCCGAGAACCTGAACCACATAGGCAGCTATGCCTTCGCCAGCACGCAGCTGCGCTCGTTCCGCCTGCCCGACGGCTTCGCCACGGCCGACTTCGGTTCCTACGCCCTGGCCTACAACTACCGGCTGAAGACGGCCTATATGGGCCGCAACCTGGACTACTCCGCGTTCTCTGACTTCACCGCCTTCTACCGCTGCGACTCGCTCGAGCTGCTGCGCCTCTATGCCGGCACGCCGCCCAGCGCAAATGCCTACTACTTCGGCTTCCGCCAGAACTGCGTGCTCGAGGTGCCCGAGGATGCCATCGCACTTTATCAGCAGGCCAATGTGTGGAAAGACTTCAAGGAGATTCGCGGCTTCTACACCGGCGACGAGCTGCGCGAGCAGGACTTCGCCGTGATGCAGGCACTCTACGAGAAGCTGGACGGCGGCTCGTGGACACAGCCCTGGAACATGGAGAACAACCGCCACACGGCTGGCAAGTGGGCCGGCGTGACCACCGCACAGGTGGGCAACACGACCACCTACGTCATCACCAGCATAGACCTGAGCGACCGCGGCCTGACGGGCGAGCTGCCCGCCGACCTGTTCCGACTGAAGGACCTGACCACGCTGAACCTGAGCCACAACCACATCAGTGGCAACCTGGCCACGGTGCTCAGCGGCTTCCCCACTGAGGTCAGAGCCCCAATCAGCACGCTGAACCTACAGGGCAACGCCCTGACGGGCGACCTCTGTGAGCTGACGAAGCGTATGCCCAACCTGACCTCGCTGAACGTGAGCTACAACCGCCTGACCGACATTTCGCAGGCCATCGACAAGACCAAGCTCGGCACCCTGAACCTGGAGATGCAGTTCGTAGACTGGCACACGAACCTGATAGCACAGGACGTCGACGAGCGACTGGTGCAGAACGTCACCGTGGGCGAGCCGTTCGCGCTGAACGCTCCCTCGCTCTTCACCTATCGCCACAGCGACCAGGACTTCGGCCATAAGGCCACGTCGCTGGCCCGCGTCTTCCACACTACCTACTGGACCTACGACTGGGAGTTCGGCACCTACGACGGACAGCTGAACCTGGGCACCAACAGCGACAACTGCCTGCGCGCACAGAAGAATCAGATTGTGGCCTACAGCGACCTGGAGTCGGGCTGGCGCACCGTGCTGCTGCGACTGAACTGGCAGGACGGCGACGTGAACGCCGACCAGACGGTCGACGTGACCGACCTGCAGAGCGTCATCTACTACGCACTGAACGACCGCAAGGCCAGCGGCCAGATGTTCAACCACACCGCTGCCGATGCCAATGGCGACGACCGCATCAACGTGGCCGACGTGGTGGGCACGGTAGACTACATCCTGGGCTACGCCGCTCCCGCCAGCTCTCGCGCGCGTATAATAAATAAGGTGAGCCCCGACACGCAGAACCTGATCACCGCCGACGGCACCCTGCTGAACGCCGATGCCGTGGCCGCACTGCAGCTCACCGTGACGGGAGCCACCGTAGGCCAGCTGCAGGCCAGCGACGAGCTGCGCAGCCGCTTCTCGGTGTCTATGCGTCCTGCCGATGATGGCGTGAGGATCGTGGTCTACTCGGCCTCTGGCAGCACGCTGCAGCCGGGCGAGTACCAGCTGCTGAGCCGCATGCCCGCCGGTGCCGCCATCACCGCCGCCGTGCTGAGCGACAGCGAGGCCCGCCACCTGGGCGTGACCATCGACGGCGCGACCACTACCCTGCCGTTTGTTGCGACAGAATCGCAAAACGCTGTCCAGGAGGTCTTCGACCTGAGCGGGCGCCGCCTCGACACCAACTGGGAGCAGCTGCCGCAGGGCATCTACGTAGTACGCGTGAATGGTAAGCAATACAAGGTTAAGAAATAAAAAAACTGGAACAACGATATGAAACACTTGAGATTCAACCTTTTGGCAGCACTCTTCTGCTTGGTGAGCTGCGCCCTGAGCGCAGCCAACGTGCTGCGCGTCGACAGCGTGAAGTATCCTGCCGGAAAGACCGTGGCTCTGCCCATCATCCTGGAGAACCAGAGCGACATTGCGGGCGTGCAGTTCGACATATCCGTGCCCTTCGAGCTGGCAACCAACGAGTCGGGCGTACAGGTGGCAGCCCAGCTGGCCGCCAACCGCGCACCCTACCACACCGTGGCCAGCCAGAAGCTGGGCACCGAGTGGCGCGACGCATCGACCCACGGCGGCGTGTCGACCTACCACAAATACCGCTTCATCGTGTATAGCGACCAGAACGCGCTCATACTCGACAACCAGGGCACGCTGCTCACCCTGCAGCTGCCGCTGTCGGGCGAGGCAGCCAACGGGGCCTCCTACCCCATCTACCTGCTGAGCAACAGCGTGGTGCTGAGCGACCGCCAGAAGCAAAACGTGGCGACAGACCAGAAGAACGGCCTGGTGACCATCGAGGTGATTCCGCGCCCCGACCTGGTGCCCAGCGACGTGGCTTTCCAGCAGTCTACCGCCGAGCCGGGCGGCAAGCTCAACGTAACGTGGACGGTGAAGAACACCGGCCAGGCTTCGACCGACGATGGATGGAGCGAGCAAATATCGCTGGTGACCGTAGCCGGCAACCTGACCAAGCTCATCAGCACGACCTACTACGACCAGAAGCTGGCTGCCAACGGACAGGTGAGCCGCCAGGCCGAGATAGAGCTGCCCGCCCTGCTGGGACTGGACGGCGTGGCCAAGGTGCAGGTGACGGTGGTGCCGGGCGAGAAGACGGGCGAGCACCCGTCGCTGCGCGACAACAACACCGCACAGAGCACGAAGAACCTGACCGTGAGCAAGAAGCTCATGCTGGAACTGTCGCGCACCCGCATCAGCGAGGGGTCGGGCGAGCGCATCGCCGCCAAGCTGTCGCGCAGTGGTCGCTGGAACACATCGCGCACCTTTGCCGTGAGCACCGGCAATGGCTCGCGGCTCGACATTGCCCAGACGGTGACCATACCCGCCGACCAGTCGGGCACGGTGTTCTACTTCTCAGTGAAAGACAACGATGTGCTCGACAACGACTCGGTGGTCACCATCTCGGTGTCGGGCGACAGCTACGAGGCCGCCACGGCCCGCCTGATCATCGAGGACAACGAGTTCCCCACACTGAGCGTCAAGGCTTCGAAATCGGTGGTCACTGAGGGCGAGACCTTCCAGCTCACCATCTCGACTGAGCGCACCCAGGCCGGGCCCACCGTGGTATCGATCGCGAGCGAAGACTCGAAGCGCTTCAACTATCCCGCGCAGGCCACCATACCCGCCGGGCAGAAGCAGGTCACGGTCGATGTGACGGCCATCGACAACGAGGTGCCCAACCTGGAGCAGGCCAATAGGTTCACCGTTTCGGCCCAGAAGTTCACCAAGGGCGAGGCCATCGTCATTCTGCAAGACAACGACATGCCCCTGCTCACGCTGACGCTCACGCCCAACAAGGTGAGCGAGGATGCCGGCCCCACGGCCGTGGCCGCCGTGCTGCGCCGCACGGGCAACACCAACAGCAAGATTACCGTGCGTATCAGCGACGATGCTGAGGGCGGCCTGTACTACAGCAACCGCTCGGTCGAGATGGCCCGTGGCGTGGAGGAGGTCTACTTCAACCTGGGACCTGTAGACAACGTGGTGAAGGAGGGCGACCGCACCTATCACGTAAGCGCCGGTGTCTGGGTGTCGTCGTGCAGCTGCTCAGCCTCGGGCGAACAGGCCGGTTCCGTCACGGCACAGCTCGTGGTGCTCGACAACGACGGTCTGTCCTTAGGCATCACCACGCAGGCCAGCACCGTGAAGGAGGGCGGCAAGACCAAGCTGACCATCAAGCGCAACACCACCGATACCAGCCAGGCACTCAGCGTGCGCCTGAGCAGCGACTACGATAGCCAGCTGAACTACCCGAAGACCGCCGTGATTCCTGCCGGACAGCAGACGGTCGACGTGGAGGTGGAGTCGAAGCAGAACAGCGTGAGCGGCGACTCGCGCACGGTGGTCTTCACCGTCGAGGCCGATGGCTACGCGTCGGGCACCTGCTACCTGCTCATCACCGACCAGACGCTGCCCGATGCCCGCATCAGCGCGTTCAGCAGCTCGGTGGCCGAGGCCGTGATCGGCAGCACCATCACCCTGACGGCCACCGTGGCCAATGAGGGTGCCGCCCCGCTGCCCGTGGGCACGTCGGTGAAGTTCTACCGTCGCGGCCAGAACGAGGCTATCGGCACCGTGCGCACTGAGCAGGCCATCGCCGTGGGCGGGAAGCTCGACGTGGTGCGCCGCGTAGTGCTGCCCGACGAGGTGGGCCAGCAGACCTTCTACGCCGTGGTGAACGAGAGCCGCGACGTAAGCGAGCTGGTCTACACCAACAACACCTCGGTCGAGGCGAAGGTGGTGGGCACATCGCCCTTCACCGCCACCGTGAAGACCAACAAGAAGGTTTATGCACAGGGAGAAAAGATTATCATTACTGGTAAACTGGCTGGCGACCGCACCGCCTCGACCAAGGCCGAGGTGTACTTCATCAATGACGGTGCGCGCCAGACCGAGGAAGTGACCACCGACACCGATGGCAGCTTCATGCTGGAATGGGTGCCCTATGGATTGCAGTCGGGTCACTTCGTGGTAGGAGCCTGCTTCCCCGGTGACAAGATCACCGAGGAACAGGCCACCTTCGACGTCTACGGCCTGCGCCGTGCCTCGTCGGGCTACATCACCGAGGACGTGCTGATAGGCGAGACCCGTCAGGGCTTCATCGAGCTGCTGAACCCCGGCTCGCTGGCACTCTCAGGCCTGAAAGCCGAGAAGCTGTCGGGCCCCGACGACGTGAAGATGGAGTTCGACCTGGCCAGCACGCTGGCAGGCAACCAGAGCACCACGCTCACCTACCGCATCAGTGGCAGCGTGCCCACCGAGGGCAACCAGTGGGATCCGCTGGTGGTGCGCGTCACCTCGAAGGAGGGCGCACAGCTCGACATCACCATTTACTATTATGCCCGCGTGGCCACGGGCAACCTGGTGGTGGCCTCGCAGCAGCTGAACACCACGATGCTGAAGAGCACTGGCCGCGACTATAGCTTCATCGTGACCAACAACGGCAAGGGCAACACGGGCCGCATCTCGCTGGCACTGCCCAACTGGATGAGTGCCCTCACCGGAAGCACGATGCCCGGCCTGAACCAGAACGACACGGCCACCGTGGTGCTGCGGTTCACGCCTACTGCCGACATGCAGCTGAACGTGCCCGTGACGGGGCGCATCGGCATCAACTGCGAGAACGGCAACGGCACCTACATCAACTTCAGCATTACGCCTGTTTCTGAAGCCACGGGTACGCTCGTCGTCGATGTGACCGACGAGTACACCTACTACACCGAGGAGGCTCCGCATCTGGCTGGCGCCCAGATCGTGCTGCGCAATCCCTACACCGACGCACTGGTGGCTCAGGGCATCAGCGACGCCAACGGTCTCTTCACCATTGAGAACCTGCCCGAAGGCTACTACAAGCTGAGCGTCTCGGCCGACAAGCACAGCTCCTACCAAAACAGCATACTCGTTGATCCCGGCACCACCACGACCAAGGTGGTGACCCTGAACTATCAGGCCATCAGCATCAGCTGGGACGTGGTAGAAACCGAGGTTGAAGACGAATACGACATCGTGACCACAGTGACCTACGAGACCAACGTGCCGGTGCCCGTTATCGAGATGATAGCCCCCGACAAGATTGATGCCGAGTCGCTGGGCGTGGGCGAGAGTCTTGTGTTCAACGTGATCATCACCAACAAGGGTCTGATCACTGGCAAGAACACGGTGTTCTCCGTGCCCGACACCTATGGTGGCTATTCGTGGGAACCGCTTGTAGAGTGCAACGGGCGCGAGATTGCCCCGCAGCAAAGCATCGTGATTCCCGTGAAGGTGACACGACTGTCTGACGAAGAGGCGGCCAGCCGTGGTATGTTCAGGGCCGGCAGCAGCGAGGATGGCTGCCACATGGAGCCCCGTGTGGTCACCGAATACGAGTGCGGCAACGACGGCAACTTAGTGGAAACGAAGAAGAGCGTGCAGTTCAAGGTCTGCAAGAGCAATGCTACCGGCGGTGGCAACAGCGGCTTTGGCACCGGGCCCGGCTGGCCCAACGGCGGTGCCTGGTACACCGTCTACGGACAGGAGAGCAACAACAACCGCACCAACGTTGACCGTGACTGCCGCGAGTGCGGGCTCGACATGCTGAAATGGGCCTTCGACTGTGCCGTTTCCTTTGCCCCCGGCGGTATGGGATGCGCATACGGACTGGCATCGGGCACCACGAAGATTGCATCGGGCACTGCCAGTACCATGGACTACGTCACCACGGTTACCACGGGCATTGGCTGCGGACTCGAAGCAGCTGGCGTAGTTATTGCCGTAACGGGCGTTGGCTTGCCTGCAACAGCCCTTCTGGAAGGCATTGGCATGGGCATCAATGCACTGAACTGTCTGCTTACTGCCAACTATGGCTGTATGTACAAGATGCTGGAGGATGCCGACAAGAAACTGGGCATCACGGCTGCATACAGGACTGTCAACAGTTCCAGGTCACGCAAGATGCGGGCACAGATGATCGCAGCCGGCGAGCCAGCCTACGTTACCCGCTTCAGTCAGGCGGCTGGCGTTGCCCTGAAGATGCAGGCGGGCTACCTGGGGTATCAAAGTGAATTATTTGGCGACACGCTCTGGCTCTACAACACGTCAATGACCGAGATGTACGCCTTACTGCAGGCCGTGGTCAAGCAGGAGACCCACTGCACCGTGGAATCGCTGAAGCCCTATCAGCCCGAGAACGTCACCGACGGGATGCTGGCCCGCTTCGTGGAGCGACTGGACAACACCAACGACTTCCTGGCCACCGGCACCGACCATGAGAACCGCATCCACTCTGAGGAGCTGCTGAAGATGCTGGGCTGGATAGAGGAAGCCGAACAGGAAGCCCACGATATTGGCTACGTGTCGGCCGAGGATATGTGGCAGACCGAAGGCACCAAGTTCTACCAAGAAGTGCAAAAGGGCAGCAACTCTGTCTGCTCGACCATCACGCTACAGATCAACCAGACTATGACCATGACACGCCAGGCCTTCCGTGGCACGCTCACCGTGTACAACGGCAATCAGGGCACGCCTATGGAGAATGTCAAGATGAAGTTGAACGTAACCAACCTGGCCACTGGCGAAGTAGCCACGCTGCGCGAATTCGAGATGCACACCGAGAGCCTTATGGGCTTCGAGGGCGACCTGGCAATGGACAGCGGCTGGCACCTGGGCACCGACAGCACGGGCACAGCCACCATCCTCTTCATCCCGTCGAAGTATGCAGCCCCCGAGACACCGATCGACTACTCGTTTGGCGGCACGCTGTCGTACATCGACCCGTACACAGACCTGGAGGTGACACGCGAGCTCTACCCCGTGACGCTCACCGTGAAGCCCTCGCCCGAGCTGGATATGACCTACTTTATGGAGCGCGACATTCTGGGCGACAATGCCCTGACCGAGGAGGTAGAGCCGATGGTGCCCTCTGAGTTTGCCCTCATCATCAACAACAAGGGCTATGGCGATGCCACCAACGTGCGCATGGTGACCAACCAGCCCGAGATTATCGAGAACCAGAAAGGCCTGCTCATCGACTTCGAGTTCCTGTCGTCGCAGTTGAACGGACAGGAGAAGACGCTGGCCCTGGGCCAGAGCATTCCCACCGAATTCGGCACCATTGCCGCCCACACGCAGGCCTACGCCCAGTGGTGGCTGCAAAGCACGCTGCTTGGCCACTTCATTGACTACGACATCCAGGCCACCCACGTGACCAGCTATGGCAACGAGAACCTGTCGCTGCTCGACCAGGTGACCATCCACGAACTGGTACATGGCTTCACCCCTGCTGGCACCGCAGCAGGCCGCGCCTTCCTGGTGAACGACGTGACCGACAGCGAGGACCAGCCCGATGCCATCTACTTCACCGATGCAACGCAGGATGCCGTCAACATCATTGGCAATGCCTCGGTGACCAAGACCAGCGACACCGAGTACCGCCTCGTGATGATGCCCAGCGATGCTGGCTGGAGCTATGGCTCGGTGCTCGATCCCACCGTGGGCCGACAGAAGCTGACGAAGATTGTACGCCTGAGCGACAATCAGGAGATGCCGCTCGACAACGTGTGGCAGACCGCCTGGACCATACCCGACGGCCAGGAGCCCGTGAAGGACAACCGCCTGCACTTCGTGGCCAATATGCCGATTGCCGGCGATACCTACGTGCTCACCTTCGCTCCGAAGCCTGCCGTAGAACTGGCAGTTGCCGAGTTCGAGGGCGTGCCCCAGGCCGGTACCTTGCAGACCGAACCGCTCAAGACCGTGACCGTGACCTTCAACAAGGCCATTAAGGCCGAGACCTTCACCTCTGAAGACATCGCCCTGGCCTGCCAGGGACAGCAGCTCGATGCCAGCAAGATCACCATCACCAGGCAGAGCGACACGACCTTCAGGCTGAACATAAGTGCGCTGAGCAATGCCGATGGCTACTACGTGCTCACCGTTCAGACGGCCACCATCACCGACCACGAGGGCTTCGAAGGCTCGGTAGGCAAGCAGGCCACGTGGGTGCAGTATGCCGGTGGCAAGATCAGTCTGGTGCTGAAGTCGCAGCCTGCCAATGCCGGTACCCTCTCGCCCGCCTCGGGAATGTTCGACTACGACAAGCCTGTCACGCTGACGGCCACCGCCAAGGAAGGCTACGACTTCTCGAAGTGGACTGAGAACGGCATGACCATCAGCGAGCAGCCATCGTTCAGCTACACCCCGCAGGGCAGCAGCGAGCTCACCGCCGTGTTCACGCCGAAGTACTACGACGTGACCATCACCACGGGCGAGATTGAGGGCGGCACCATCGAGGGCGGCGGCACAGGCCACTACGCCTACGGCACGACGCTCACGCTGACAGCCACGCCAAAGACGGGCTACGAGTTCGACTACTGGGCACTCGACGGCAAGAAGCAGTCTACAGCCGCGCCCACCTTCACCTGGACGGTGACGAAGAGCGCCACCATACAGGCCGTGTTCCGCGAGCTGCCCGAAGGCACGCTGGCCGGTCGTGTGACCAATGCCATCGACGACACGCCCATCGAGGGAGCCACCATCACGCTGTCGAAAGACCAGCTGGTCTACACCGCCACTACCGATGCATATGGCCGCTACGCCCTGCAGGTTGAGGACAAGAGCCTGACCTACGACATCAGCTGCCAGGCCGACGGCTTCATCTGGAGCCCCAACTCGCAGGTGTGGTTCACTGAAGGCCAGCAGACGAAGAACTTCGCACTGCTGCCCGGTGCCACGGTAGAGCTGCCCGACGACGGCATCTGCACCTTCTCGCCCACCGTCGACGTTGAGGTGAGCAACCTGCCAGTACAGGTGTGGTACATCTCGCAGTTCGACCAGCAGCACTTTGTGCTCAAGGCATACGCCTGGGGCACGGTGAAAGCCGGCGAGGGCCTCATCCTCGTGGGCACCAGCGATGCCCGCCGCATCGATATGAACGAGGCCACCAGTGCCGCCACCATCAGCGACAACCTGCTCACGGGTACCGGCTCGAAGCCCTACACCGTGACCACCGACAACGTCTACGTGCTGCAAGAGAGTGCCGAGAGCCGCTCGTTCCGCGAGCAGGGCAGCACCTCGACCTACTTCTACAAGGCAGCCAAGGGCCTGGTCATCCCCAAGGGGAAGGCCTACTGCCAGTACACCATCAGCAGTGGACAGCCCGACGAGATTGGCGTTCTGTGGAGCGATCTCGACCTGATCGAGGCCGTGCGTGCCGCACTGAGCGATCCCGACGCCCCCCACTACGACCTGCAAGGCCGCCGCATCTACAAGACCGACGAGCCTGGCAAGCTGCACGTGGTCAAGGGCAAGAAGGTCATCGTGAAATAACCCTTGCCCCTACCCCAACACCCACAGCGAGGGCGCATCTTCTTACGGATGCGCCCTCGTTGTGAGTATGCAGGGTGGCGTCAGCTTTCGGCCTTGATTTCCAGATACCTGTTAATCACGCTGACCGACAACTGGCGGGGCGTGGTGAGCAAGGAGAGAATGCCGTACTGGCGCAGCGTGCTGACGATGAGCCGCTGCTCG
Organism: Prevotella sp.; assembly: GCA_017478085.1. Classification (GTDB taxonomy): domain Bacteria; phylum Bacteroidota; class Bacteroidia; order Bacteroidales; family Bacteroidaceae; genus Prevotella. Next base: position 12,663 of record JAFVEE010000068.1, read on the forward strand.
TGGGCATACTTCTCGGCCACCACATGCTGATAGTAGTCCTCGGTAGTAGTGGCGGGGGTAGCGATGAACTGCCGCTGCTCCTCGTCTTCGAAGAACACCACGAGCAGCCGGTGCCTCAGCGACAGCTGGCGCAGGAAGCTCAGCTGGCGGCGCAGGGCGGGCATCGACATAAACGAGGTGAAGAGCACCAGCAGCGAGCGACGGTTGGCATGCTGGGCCAGTCCCGCGATGAGGGCCGAGAAGTCGGTCTCGCCAAACTGGGTCTGCTCGGCGTAGAGGGCCTCTTGCAGCACCTGCATCTGTCCCGGCTGGCGCGAGGCGGGCACGAAGGTCTCGAAGCGGTCGCTGAAGGTGGCCAGTCCGGCGCGGTCTTCCTTGTGTATGGCCACATAGCTGAGCACCAGCGAGGCGTTGATGGCATAGTCGAAGAGCGTCATGCCGCCGAAGGCCTGCTGCATCATGCGCCCCTTGTCGATGACGCAGAACACCTGTTGCGAGCGCTCCTGCTGGTAGACGTTGACCATGAGCTGGTGGCGGCGGGCGGTGGCCCGCCAGTTGATGGTGCGGTAGTCGTCGCCCGTCACATAGTCCTTGATCTGCTCGAAGTCGGTGTTGTTGCCCACACGGCGAATGCGCTTGATGCCCATCTCGGTGAGGTGCTGGCTGTGGGCCAGCAGCTCGTACTGCCGCAGCATCAGGTAGCTGGGGTACACCTTCACATCCTGTGGCTGGCAGAGCGTGTAGCGGCGCTGCAGCAGTCCTATCCTGGTGCTCACGAACACCCGCACACGGCCAAAGCCATAGACGCCACGGCGCGTGGGGGTGAGCTGATAGCGCAGGGTCTTGGTGCCCACGGGTGCCACCGTGAACCGGAAGCTAACGTCGCGGCGCTGGAAGATGAAGGGTATCTCGTCGACCATCTCGCAACGGATGGCGAAGCGGTAGCCGCTCTCCACGCTGATGCGCACATCGTTGGGGTCGCCATTCGAGAAGCGGTCGGGCAGCGTGCGCTCGGCGGTGATGGCCCGCTTCTGCCACAGCAGGGCGGCCTCGGCGAGCACCAGCAGCACCAGCACGGCCAGCAGCACCTGGCCCACGGTGAAGAGCACCGGCACGGCGGCTCCGGCGGCGAGGGTCAGGATGACGGGGGCTATTAGGAGGTAGAAGCGGGGACGGAGGAACATCTTGCTGGGGTTGGGGGGGGCTTTGGGGGATTTTTGGGACGGGGTGGGACTGATTGGGACTAACTGGGACGGGGGGGACTAACTGGGACTGATTGGGACGGGGTGGGACTGATTGGGACTGATTGGGACGGGGTGGACTGATTGGGACTACTTGGGAACCTCTACCTTATCGATAAGGCGGGCGATGGCCTTCTGGGGGGTGAGACCCTCCATCTCGGCCTCGGCGGTGAGGATGAGGCGGTGCTGCAGCACGCTGGGAGCTACGGCACGCACATCGTCGGGAATCACGAAGTCGCGGCCTTGCAGCAGGGCGTAGGCCTTGGAGCACTGCAGCAGGGCCACCGAGGCACGGGGCGAGGCTCCCAGGAACACCGAGCGGCTCTGGCGCGTCTGGGCCACGATGCCTGCTATGTAGCGCAGCAGGGCCTCATCGACAAACACTTGCTGGAGCGTCTGCCGCAGGGCGAGCAGCTGCCCCTGACTGATGACGGGCTGCAGTCCCTCGAGCTGCGTGAGCCGCTGGTTCTGGTGGTGGCGCTGCAAGATGGTCACCTCCTCGTCGATGGTGGGATAGCCCATCACCAGCTTCATCATGAAGCGGTCGGTCTGCGCCTCGGGCAGCTTGTAGGTGCCCTCCTGCTCCACGGGGTTCTGCGTGGCCAGGATGGTGTATAGCTGCGGCATTCTGTGGGTGGTGCCGTCGATGGTGACCTGACGTTCTTCCATCACCTCGAAGAGGGCGGCCTGCGTCTTGGCCGGGGCACGGTTGATCTCGTCGACCAGCACTATGTCGGCAAACACGGGGCCGGGGTGGAAGTCGAACTGCGAGGTCTGCATGTTGAACACGTTGGTGCCCAGCACGTCGCTGGGCATGAGGTCGGGGGTGAACTGCACGCGACTGAAGCGGGCATCGATGAGCCCCGACAGCAGGCGGGCCAGCAGCGTCTTGGCCACGCCGGGCACGCCCTCTATGAGCACGTGGCCCCCGGCCAGGATGGCCGTGAGCAGCAGGTCGACGGTCTCCTGCTGGCCTACGATGACGGTGGCAATCTGCTGGCGCAGCTGCTCTATCTGCTCTGAAAACTGGGTGAGGTCGGTTCTTTCTTCTTGCATGGTTTTTGGGGGGTTATAGTAGTTTGTTCAACTGGTCAATGTACTGGTGCAGCTGCTCGTTGCTCATGGTCTGCCCCTGCTGGCAGGCCTGGCGCACCCGGGCAAGCGTCTGGTAGATCTCTTCCACGGGCTGTCCCGTCTGGGCCGAGAGGCGCTCGGGGCCGTCGTCGTCGTTCTGCAGGTCGATGCCCGTCTGCCGCCGCACCTCGGCTATGGTGTAGGCGAGTTTCTTCTGCAACAGGTCGCGGTGGCTGCCCTGCTGGTAGTAGAGGGTGCCTATGAGGCGCACGAACTCCATATTATTATTGGTGGGAGGCGCTATGACCGGGATGACGCGCTGCCGCCGCCGGGCGGTGAACACGATGAAGAGCAGCACCGACAGCAGCGTGAGGTAGATGGCCCACCGCAACGGTGGCCGCTTCAGCCACACGTAGAAGGGCGACTCCTGGTTGCTGTAGGTGGCATCGGCAGCATGCGGGTCCAGTCGTACCAGCGGCCTCTCCTTCCCCTCATTGAGCAGCAGGGCCAGCAGAGGCTCGCACTCGCGGTTCAGCACGCCATAGTTGGTGAAGAGCAGCGGCATGGCTACCAGGATAATCTCGCCCTGCCCCACGGGGAAGCGTACGGCCACCCTCCTCGGGGGTTTCTCAACCTCCCACTTACACACTGCCATCACCTCGCATGGCAGCGAGTCGGAGGGTGCCATATCATAGTGTATGAAGCTGCGGTGCAGCGTGTAGGTCTGCCCTGTCGGCATCCAGCGTATGGTATCCCGCTCGTCGCGCTCCTGTGCCAAATTGCGCAGCGAGGACGAATGATACAACGACCACACCTCCACTCCCAGCGTGTCGTACAGGTGGCTGTTCCAGCGGTCACAGGCCACGAGGAAGCGGTCGCCACGGGCGGCCATCTGCAGCATCTGCCTGACATAGCCCTCTCCCCCAGTCTGCCACACCACCAGGTAGTTGCGGTTCTCGGTGCTGTCCTGACTAAGCTGCCAGAGCGTCTTCGAGGTCACGGTGTAGCCCTGCGGCATTGACGTAGCAAGCACGCTGTCCAGCACATAGCAGCCGAAGGGCTGGCGGTCGGTGTGCGAATAGGTGGGCTGCCACGAGAAGCGGTGTGGCATGCGGTACTGAATGGCAAACATAACCACGGCCAGCACGGCAATGAAGACGAGGAAGCGCCTGCTCATGAGGCCTCACCTCCTTTCTGCTGCCCCTGCACCTCGGCCTGCAGCGCCTGTAGCTGGCGCACCAGTGCCTCGGTGGCATCGAAGTTGCCGTAGCGCACCCGCACGAAGTGCCGGCTCAGCTCGCGGAAGGGGCCGTCGCCCACCTCGCGCACATACTGCGTGGGCGTCTTCTGCGGTTGCCAGTCTATGCGCTTCTGCTCGCTCAGCCAGGCCAGCGTCTGCAGGTACACGTAGCGCACGGCCTGCCGATAGTCGGCCCGTGCCAGTGCCCGCTGCAGCTCGGCCTCGAAGTCAATGCCATAGATGGTATCTTCATCGGTGGCCGTGAGCGGGGCCTGCTGGTGGCTGCCGCTGCGCTTGAACAGGCCGGGGTGGTGCTTCCACACCAGCCACAGCACCAGCAGCACGGCTGCGGCACCCAGCGCCACCAGCGCGTAGTAAACGGCATTGCTGTCGAAGGTCTGGTCGAACAGCCGGTTCAGCCAGCGGCTGACCTTCTCCGACAGCCACTCCATAATGCTCTGTCCGCCGCCCGCCAGTTCGCGGTCGTAGTCATAATCGTTGTCGGCCCGCCAGCGGGCCAGCTGCAACGAGTCGAGCTGGAGTGTCTCGGTCGCCATCTTTCTCTATAGTATCAAAGCTGTTCGAAGTCTTCTATCTCCCTGTCGATGCCGGCCCCGTCGATCTTGTCGCAGGCATGGCCATACTGATAGGCCAGGCCCACGTAGACGATGACGCTGAGCATGTGGCCAATATAGCCCACCACCACCGACAGCAGGTACAGCCCCATAGAGGCCAGCATGCCCGGCTGCACCATCTCCTCGCCCCTTGAGAGCGTGAGGATGCGGTAGATCCAGGTGCCATAGAGCGGAATGCTGCACACACCGATTATCAGGTAGACCAGCACGCCCAGCACAATGAGCACTGCCGCCACCCCGCCCCACGTGGCCCAGCCCAGCCGCCAGGCCTTGAGGTAGGCCTGGAAGGGGTTGATGTCGTCTTCAAACAGATAGACGGGAGCCGTCAGCGTGAGCGGTACCATCACCACCGGTATGGCCGCATAGAGCAGCACGAGCATGAAGATGCCCACACGCGGGGCGGCCATGGCAAAGCCAACGCCAAAAAAGACGAGCACCACCACGAGCATTACCAGCAGTATGGAGGCCAGCAGCGTGAGCACGAACATGCGGCCCACACCCTGCGTGATGTAGGGGCGCAGGTCTGACAGCGTGAGCCCCTGCAGCCGCTGGGGCCGCTGCTCGTAGAGGCGCATGGCCCCGTAGGTGAGCGAGAGGCCCATAGCCACGGCCAGGAAGCTGAGCACCATGACTGCCAGATACGACAGCGAGGTGCTGAGCGCGTCGGCAGTGCTCAGCTCGCCGCTGCCCGCACTCGAGAAGACCGACAGGTAGGTGCCCATCATTGTGTTCATGCTGACCGCCGAGACCAGGCTCAGTGGCAGCATCAGGTAGGTGAGCCACACGGCCAGCTGCCGCCAGTTCTCGCGCAGGAAGTCGAACGTGTCACCAATTTTCTCAGAGAAGGTGCGCGTCTTGTAGAGCGCTATCCTCCGTGTTTCTTGTTCCATGATTTCTATGATAAGGTAAACAGATGTAATAGTAGACGATAAACGTGGCCGAGAGCAGGATGATGCCCAGGCGCACCCTGTCGCTCCACTCCACGTTGCGCGTCAGGTAGCTCTCGATGAAGGCCGCCACCACGAAGATGGGCACCGCCCCGATGACGATGCGCAGCCCCCGCCTGGCCCCCATGCGCAGCGACCGCAGGCGCGAGTAGGTGCCGGGAAACAGGATGCTGTTGCCCAAGGCCAGGCCCGCCTCCCCGGCCACGATGATGGCCGAGATCTCGAGCGTGCCGTGCAGCCAGATGGCCAGCACCGACGGGCCCAGCACCCCGTGCTGCCAGAAGAAGGTCTGGAAGGAGCCCAGCATCAGTCCGTTCTGGAAGAGCACCCAGCCCGTGCCCAGGCTGGTCAGCCCCCCCAGCACGAAGGCCAGGAACGACACGTAGATGTTGTTCGATGCAATGGCAATGAACATCAGGCTGCTGTCCCCGCTTTTATAGACGGCCATAGGCTCGCCCCGGTGTATGTTCTCGAGCGTCATCTCGACGTAGCGGTCGCCCAGCACGAAGCGGGCAAAGTCGGCATCGAGCAGTTGCGACACCATGCCTATGAAGGCCGAGACGAGGAAAATGAGGAAGGAGGCCAGCAGCACGCCGCGCGACTGCCACATGGTGTCGGGCACCTCGCGCGTCCAGAACGTAATCAGGCGGCTCCACCGCTCGCGCTTGTAGCGGTAGATGCCGCCGTGCAGGGCCGAGGCCAGGGCGTTCAGGTAGTGCGTGATGCGCGACTGGCGGTAGTGGGTCTGGGCAAAGCTCAGGTCGCTGGTCACGTCGATGTAGGCATCGGCCAGCTCGTCGGGACTGGCCGCGCCCGTATCGGCGGCCAGCTGCTCTGCCTGCCGCCATTTCTCGATGTTCTGCCTGATAAATGCTGCCTCTTTCATTATTTTTACACAAAAAGTGGAGCAAAAGTAATAAAAATATCTTATATTTGCAACGTTTTTCGCGAAAACTCTTCAACAAATGGCAGAAACAGGTATCCTAACGGGTCAGTACGTGCGCATAGAGCTGCCCACGGCCAGTCCGGGCGACCGAATGGTGGCCCAGCTCATCGACTGGTTTGTGCAGCTGGCCTATCTGGTATTGCTCTTCTTTATCGACGAAGAGGCGAACGGCCTGTCGCAGCGGGTGCTGTTTATTCTCCTGGCCCCCATCTTTCTCTACCCGCTGCTGTGCGAGGTGCTGAACCACGGGCAGTCGTTCGGCAAGTGGGTGCGGGGCCTGCGGGTGGTGATGCGCGACGGTGCCACGCCCACGCTCTCGGCCTACCTGCTGCGCTGGCTCTTCATCATTGTCGACGGGCCCATGATGGCCTATATGGGGCTGCTCGTCATTGCCCTTACGCGCAACCACCAGCGCATAGGCGACCTGGTGGCGGGCACGGTGGTGGTGAAGCTGAACACCTACTCGCGAATGAAGGTAAGCCTCGACGAGTTCGAGCAGTTCAGTGCCGACTACCGTCCGCGCTATGCCGCTGCCGCCGAGCTGTCGCTGGAGCAGGCCAACACCATCAGCCGCACGCTGCAGTCGTTCCACGACGAGCGCATAGGTCAGCTATCCCAGAAGGTTCAGCAGTTGCTCGGCGTCAAGAAGCAGGAGCCCCACGACTACGACTTCCTGCGCCGCATAGAGCGCGACTACCAGTACTACGCCTTAGAGGAGGTCTGATTCCTCCCAAAACAATTTACTGTGAGAAAATTTTCTGGCGAAAATTTTGTCGGAAAGAAATTCTCAGAAATTAATCAGAAATTATCCAGAAATACATTTTCCCGCTTTCGCATAAGAAATGCATTTTCCCGCTCGCACATATTATTTCTGAATATAATTTCTGGTAATTTCTAATAATTTCTTTCCGAACAGGATTCCGTCAGGAATACTGCCCCCAGACAGTAGGAAAACAACGGAGGCTCGGTTGACGATCAACGGAGGCTTCGTTCTTTTACAACGGAGCCTCCGTTAAGCAAGAACGGAGCCTTCGTTGAAGTGTAACGAAGGCTCCGTTGTGTAACGGCCAAATTCTGACGGCCCTGGAGGCTCGGCATCAAATGGGATCGGTGGCCTGCCGCAGCCACTCGCGGTCGGCCTCGTCGAGCAGGGGCGACAGGCGGTCGAAGACGGTGCGGTGGTAGTCGTTGAGCCACTGGCGCTCGTCGGGCGTGAGCATGGCGAGGTCGATGGGCCGCTTGTCGATGGGACAGAGCGTAAGCGGCTCCAACCGCAAGTAGCGGCCAAACTCGGTCTCCATGGCAGGCACGATGAGCATGGTGTTCTCAATGCGCACACCGAAACGACCGGCCAGATAGATGCCCGGCTCGTTGGTGATGGTCATGCCCGGCAGTAGGGGCTGGGGCTTCCACTCCATACGGAACTGGTGAGGCCCCTCGTGCACGCTCAGGTACGACCCCACGCCGTGACCCGTTCCGTGCAGGTAGTTCATGCCCTCGCGCCACATAAACTGGCGGGCCAGCACATCGAGCTGGGTGCCCGTGGTGCGCTCGGGGAAGATGGCGCGGGCCAGGGCGATGTGTCCCTTCAGCACCAGCGTGTAGACGTGGCACTGCTCGTCGGTGAGCGGGCCCAGGGCAATGGTGCGGGTGATGTCGGTGGTGCCGTCCTGGTACTGCGCGCCGCTATCGAGCAGCAGCAGTCCCTTGGGTTGCAGGGGGACGTCGGTCTCGGGCGTGGCCTCGTAGTGCACGATGGCCCCGTGCTCCTCGTAGCCCGCAATGGTGTCGAACGACAGGTCGCGGAACAGGGGCTGCTCGGCCCGCAGGGCGGTGAGCTTGCGGTCGATGGAAAGCTCGGTGGGGCGCTCTGCGGGGTGGCCTGTGGGATGCGATTCCATCGCATCCTCCTCCAACCAGCGGAGGAACTTCACCATTGCCAGGCCGTCGCGAAACATAGCGCGGCGATAACCGCCTATCTCGGTCTCGTTCTTCACAATCTTCATAGCGGGCACGGGCGACGGCTGGCGGATGATGTCGCGGGGCGAGGCCTTCATCAGCGTGTAGCTGGTCTCCTGCGGATCCATCAGGATGGTCTGCTCGAAGTAGTCCTTCAGCCCGCGCTGCACGTTGGCATAGTCGTCTACCTGCACCCCATTGTCGCGCAGGTAGGCCTGCACCTCGGCAGTGAGCTTGGCCCGATTAATGAAGAGGGTGACGCTGGTGGTGGAGATGAGCAGGTAGGCCACGAAGACGGGCGTGCAGTGAACGTCCTGCCCACGCAGGTTCAGCGTCCAGGCAATATCGTCGAGGGCCGACATGAGCATGCCATCGGCATGCTGCTCGCGCAGCGCACGGCGAATGCGCTGCAGCTTCTCGGCGAAAGGCTCGCCCGCATACTCTAAGGGCTGAATCTCAACAGGGTTCAGCGGAATGTCGGGGCGGTCGCGCCACAACTGGCGCAGCGGGTCCAGGTTGGTGCGCAGCGTCAGGCCGCCCTGCTTGCGTAGGTCCTGTATGAGCTCTTCCACATAGTCGGCCGAGCTCACCATGCCGTCGATGCCCACCTCGGTGGTATCGGCATGGCGCAGCTCTGCCCCTATCCACTCGCTGATGGTGGGCGTGCCCTCCAGCTTCAGCTTCATGAGCTGGAAGCCGGTGCCCCGCAGCTGCTCCTCGGCCGCCAGGAAGTAGCGGCTGTCGGTCCACAGGGCGGCACCCGTGAGGGTGACCACCGCTGTGCCGGCCGAGCCGTTGAATCCGCTTATCCACTCGCGGCCCTTCCAGTGGTCGGCCACATATTCGCTCTGGTGAGCATCGGTGCTGGGGAAGATGAAGGCCCCCAGGTGCTCGCGCTGCATCAGCTCGCGCAAGTCGGCCAGTCGTCTGGCTATTTCGGCTGTCTGTGTCATTCCATCTCGTTTTCGTCATCGTCCCAGATGCTGCGACGACGGTTTTCGCGTGCATCGGCATCTTCGGGCTTGATGTATTTATCAGGGTCTACTTCCACATGTTCGGAGGCACTCATCAGGGGTTGGGAAGCAAGCACTATCTCGGTGAGAACGGGTTTCAAATATATCTTTTTCATACGATCGTCATGTTTTTGAGGGGTTCATTACTTCATAGTTACTTTCTTTCCTCCTTGCAGGTAGACACCCTTGCGCACGGGGCGGGTGTTCAGCCTGCGACCATCGAGCAGGTACCAGCCATCGGCCTGGGCATCGGCGGTGCCAACGCTCTTGATGGCCGAAGCATCGTCGTCGAAGCGCATACTGATGCTGCGCACGCCGGAAGGATCGTCGCCAAGCAGACTGGTGGGCACGGGCAGATAGGCCTTGCCTGCGGGCAGGCGGCCATTATCAGACTTGCCGAACACGCCATTCGAGAGCAGGAAGTTGGTGTAGTCGCCACTGGTCCTGGTCAGGTCGGTAGCCTCGACGGCACCCACCAGCATATTGACCTGCGGGGCAATCGTGGTGGCCGAACGCTGCAACAGGTAGCGCTTGCCGCCACCCTCGCTGCGCAGCACCAGGCCCTCGGCAGCGGGAGCCTCGCCTACCTCGTCCATAGCCACATAGCGCTCGGCGTGGTTGTAGCGGGTAACGGCGTAGGCCTTGATGCCCTCGGTACGGGTGAAATCGATGCCCACGGCACAGGCAAAGGTGGTGAGCTCCTTGGCAGGCTCGATGAACGGCGTGAGCAGGGGCTCTACGTCGGCACTGAGCGACGGGTCTTCCTCATAGTCCTTCATCGTGACGTAGCCCACGTAGATATTGGTCAAAGACGAGCAGCCCTGGAAGGCGCGGTCTTCGAGCGAAAGGGCCTGCTGGCTCTCGAGCGTCAGGGTGGTCATATCGGCACAGTGGTCGAAGGCTCCGTAGGTGGCAGGATCGTTCTTGTCGCCACCAACGCCCGTCACGGGATATTCGCGCTCGCGCAGCACCGTGGCGGCAGGCACCACCACATGGCCCGAAGGCAGCGGACTGACCTGGGTGGCGTCGATGAGCGTCACCGAAGCCATGTCGTCGTTAAGCTGGTAGATCCAGCCCTGCTGGTCGGTGACCAGGTCGCCGGGAACGAGCTTCTTGCGGAACACGGCGGTGTAGGTGGCATCGTCGGTCACGCGCACGGTCATTGACCACTGGGCATCGGCTATCTTCTCGCCGTCGAGCAGCCAGCACTCGAACTCGTAGCCTTGCTTGGCACGGGCATTGAGCACAAGCTCCTCGCCCCAGTCGTAGGGCACCGTGCCCAGCGTGCCACGGCTCAGCTCGCCCCACTCCTCGTTGTTCACCTCGACGGTGATGAGGCAGCGACGGGCCGAGAAGTGGGCCCGCAGCGATGCGGGGCCCCATACCTCGTAGGTGAGCTCGGGCTGACTGTCGGCCTGCTTCTGGCCGTCGATGCTCCAGTAGTCGAACTGGTAGCCCTCGGCGGGCGTGGCCGTGAAGGTGTGGGGGCCGTAGCTGTACTCGCCACTCTCCTGGTCTATCGAGCCAAAGTCTTCCTGCGGAGCCACGGCCAGGTCTATGTAGGCCGTGCCGTCGAGCTGCTCGGTCCACGACACCTGGAGGTCGTCGCCCTTCATATAGTCGCGGGCAGCAATGCGCACCTTACTCACCAGGAGCGTCAGGCTGTGCGGGCCGGGCACCTCGTCGAGAGCCGAGAGGTCAAGCTCCCACACGTCCTTGTTCGTTCCCGTGCCGGTAATGGTCATCTGGTCCATGCTGTTCCAGGCGGCATCGCGGACCGTGAGCTGCAGGGCGTTCTTCTTCAGGCTCTGGTAAATGGCGCCCGTGAAGTCGATCTGGGCCTTGACCACGCGCTCGGTGACGGTGGCGCCGCTCTCCACCTCCTGGCCACTGGCCGTAAAGAGGCGGATGCTCAGAGGCTCAACATCGCTGCCGGGGCGCTGCTCGTAGTGCAGGGTGTAGGTCTCGCCCTCCTCGCCAACCTGGTCGGCAAAGTGCAGCTGGTTCTCCTCGATATAGGTAAGGTCGCTCTGCAGCGTGCGGCTGGTCTGCCAGAAGTTGGCCTGGCTCATGAGCTTGCCGTCGCTCTGGCGCACCACCTGGGTGAGGAGCATCTTGCCGTTGGTGGGGTCGTGCAGGCGGCCATATACCCAGCTGGCATTCTCGCTCGTCACGGTAAGCGTATATTCCTGGCCGCCGCCAGTGATGGTGGCGTTCTGGCTCACGTCGGCAATAGCACCGCCATCGCTGCCGTCGCTATAGAGCACGCGGTCGGGACGGGCCACCTCGCGGTCGTTCTCAACAATGAGCATCACGTCGGCCTGGGCCAGCAGCTCGGCCTCGGTGAGGTCGTCTTCCTCGCTACCGGCGAGCTCGGTGGTGTTCATATTCTTCACCGTGCGGAACAGCTCGACCACGTCGTTCACGGTGATCTTCGTGCGGTTGGCAGCCTTGGCCTGCAACGTCTGCGACAAACGGTCGAAGGCGTCGACACGGCCACCCTGCTCGCTCTTGTAGAGCCAGCGCGAGGTGATGCCCTGGCCTGCCTTGATGCTCTGAAGGGCGTGGCTGCTGAAGTCGCCGGAGGCCACCTCGCTGAGCGACTGGGCCTCGGTAGTGTAGCTGATAGGCTCGAAGGTGGTAAGGTCGCGCACCACGGGCTGGCGCGAGGTGAGGCTCACCTCGTCGACATCGAGCAGGGCCGTGTTCTGCACGAGGGTAGCCATCTGGGCCGTACCGCCCTCACCGGGGAAGTAGCGCTGCACAATGGGGGTGACCACCAGCTCGCCACGACCGTTCACGGTAATCTTGACCTGGGGCAGCGTAGCGGTGTGCATGATGCCGTCGGCGGCATTGCTATAGACGAGCAGGCCACCCACGTAGTAGACGTGACTGCCATCGGCTGCAGCCTCGGGCAGGGGGGTGAACGTGAGGCGCATGGTGCCGGTGGTGTTGCCGTTGAGCGACAGCGTGCCGGTAGCCTCCTCGGTGAAGCCGGTCAGCTCGCCACGCTCAAGGGTGAAGCGGTCGCTGTAGTCGGCGGCCACATCGTCGCCATCGTCGCTCACCATCGAGGCAAAGCTAATGTAGTGGAAGTTGCCCTCCTGGCCGTTCTTCACGGTCAGCGTGGCCGTGAAGGGCTCGCCGGTCACTACGTCGCTCACGTCGTCGAACTGAAGCCAGAAGCTGCTGTTCTTCGTGGGCAGGGCCACCGTGGGCTTGGGTCCCTGGGGCTCAGGATCGTTCTTAGTCCCGGGATAGAAATCATCGTCATCGCCATCATCGTCGCCGTCGTCGCCACCATCATCGTCGCCAATGTCATCGTCGTCGATAATGGGAGGCGGAAGGATGCGGCCCTCCTCGAAGCAGCCCATCAGAGCCTGGTAGGTATCGTCCTCACTCAGGTCCTGGCCGTCGATGGTGAAGCCATAGTGCAGGCGCAGCTTGCCGATGATGCGACGGCGCTGCGGCTCGTCGCCACCCTCATAGTGAATGCGCACCACGGCAGTGCCGCCATTGGCAGCAAGGGTGAGGGGAGCATCGTTCTCGAGCGAGAGCGTGGCACCCTCGATGGTGGGCAGGTGCAGCCTTACGTTGGTGGCCTCGTAGATGCCCACATTGGTCAGGCGCACGTCGATATCCTCGTGGCCGCAGTCGAAGCCTTCCTCTGGCAGCTCGGCCAGCACGATGGCCTGCGGGGCATCGCGGTCTACGTCCAGATTGTTAACGGCGGTATAGCTGGCATCGTCCAGGCTCTGCGTCACCACATAGTCTACGATGACTGCCTGGTAGGGCAGCAGGAAGGTCATCTGGCGCTCCTCGTCGGGGCCCATCACCAGCGTGCGGCTCTGGGTCTTATGGCGCGGGGCTTCCAGCGTCACGGTGTAGGTGCCCTGGGCTATGTGGTCGGTCTGCCAGTGGCCGTCGTTGCCAATGGTGCCGGTCATCACTTGCTGACCCGTAGCGGCATTGCTGATGGTAATCTGCGCACCGCTCACGTGGCTATAGTCCTGATTGGCCAGGGTGTAGACATCGTTGGCAGCGATGTCGAGCTTCGACCACTCGGTACCAACCACCGTTACGCGGATGGGCAGCACGTGGCCCTTGCCCTCCTGAGGGGTGATGCTGAGCTGACCATCGAGCACCTGGCCGCTGTGCATGCCAGGACGATGGGTGAGCAGCAGGTGGATCCAGCCCGTCTTACCGCCTTCGACCGAAGGCATGGGGCTGGCCGTGAGGCTCGACAGCCAGTCGCCGCCCGAGGTGCCAATCTCTATCTGGCCAGTGGCCTTGTTGCCCTTGTTGGCAATCTTCACCCACAGGTCGCGGGTGCTGCCCACGAGCAGCGTGGTGGTGAGTCGGCCGTCGACGAACTGCAAATCGCTGATAGGATCGACCTCGATGACGGGCGTAGGCTCGCGGTAGGTCAGCGAGAGGCGCGTGGTAGAGCGGGCGCCCTCGGCAGTCTCGGCCACGAAGCCAATGGTGTGGGTGCCAGCGGTCATCGACTCGTCGATGGCGAGCTGATAGTCTATTTCAAGGTAGCTGCCTGCTGCCAGCGAACCAGGCAGCGTGCCGGGCAGCGTCTGGCCGTTGTAGCTGAACGACAGGGCGCAACCGGCAGGCAGCGTGGTGGGCTGACTGATGGCAATGCCCGACACGGAACGGCCCGAATTGTTGCGCAGGCGCAGCTTTCCGGTCACGGTATTGGCACCGCTGATGGTGCGGCTGCTCACGTCGGCCGAGAGGTAAATGGTGTAGACGTTGACCTGCTTCGAGAGGGCAGCATCGGTCTGGCCGATGGCACGGGCGCTCACGGTGAGCATGCCCGTGGCCGACGAGCTGATGCGCAGGTAGGCCTCAAAGGTTCCGTCATACTCGTTGATGGCCACCGTCTGCCGGGTGGTGCCTTGTCCGTTGCCGGAGAGGGCAATGCTCACCTGCTGGCCTTCCAGTCCGTTGGGCAGCAGCGAACTGACGCGACCCGTCACGCGAATCTCGTCGTTGGGCAGATAGTTGTCCTTGTCGGTATCGAGCTCCTGCAAGGCGAAGGGGGCCTCAATGTTCATGCGGAAGAACTGCTGGCTCACGTTGTTCTGAGTGCTGAACTCGCTGATGGCACCGTCGCCGTTCACACGGGCATACAAGTAGTAGACACCCGTAAGCTGGGGCAGCGTCACCGTGTAGGTGAAGGTCTTGGTCTCGTCGATCTCGATGGCCTCGGTGGTGGGCACCGAAACGATGTGGGTGCTGTGCGTGTAGCGGCCCAGCACGGAGTTGTCGGCCAGGTAGAAGTCAATCTGCATGCCAGCAGGCAACTGGGCGGTACCCGTGTTGGTAATGGTGGCCGTGAGGGTGGCCTCCATGCCCGAGTAGAGGGGACTGGTGGTGGTTCCCACCGTGGTGCAGACGGCATCGGGCAGCGTGCGGTCGGTAATGTTGAGCACGGCCTGGGTGCCGTTCAGCCCGTCGGCCTGAGCCTCAATGGTCAGCGAACGGTCGTCGTCCTCGGTCTGGTTGCGCTTGATGCTTACGGTGAACGAGGTGCTCGTCTGGCCCGAGCCAAACGTTACGCTGGTGGGCATCGACACATCGTCGGGCAGCGAGGCACTGAGCAGCACCGTCTGCGACTGCGAAGCCGACACCACGTGGCGCACGAGGGTGAACGTCACCGACGAGCCTTCGCTGCGGGCCACCTGCACGGGCGAAATGGAGAGGTAGGGCTCTTCATCGTCGGTCACGGTGAGGCGGGCCGAGCTGCTGGCGCGGTCGGTAGAAGAGGCTACCTGCTGACTGGCAGCCACATAGAGGGCAGCCGTGAGAGTATAGCTGCGCGTGCCGTCGACAGCCGTATTGTCGGCCACGCCAACGGGCACCTGCACTTGCTTCTCGCCAGCGGGAATCTGCACCTGCTGCTGCGAGAAGAAGGCATTGTTCTGATTGCTGCTCGACAGCCAGATGGTGACCGTCTGGTCGAAGCCACGGTCGCGGCTGATAGTGGCCACGGCGGCCTGCGAACCGGCATTCTCGCACACGGTGGTGGGAGCCACGGCAAGCGTGATCTCCGGGCGGTCGTTGTCATAGAGCGGCACCGAGACCGAAGCCGTCTGGCATCCCGTGGCGCGGGCGGTGAAAGTGGCCGTCACGTCCATCTGGGGAACATTGTCGTCAACCGACTGGATGGTCAGGCTGCCGGTGGTCTGCCCCTTGCCAATATGTATGACGTAGGGCGCACCGCTGAAGCGGCCCGGCTGACTGCAACCAACGCTGATGTCGACATCCTCGGCCAGTTCGCCGCCCCGCTTGGCGGTGAGCGTGAGCAGCTGGCCCTCGGTGATGCTCTGCACAGAAGAGGTAAGCGTGAGCGGGTCGAGGTCGTCATCGACACGGCTGATGGTCAGCGTCTTCGTCTCGTAGCCGCTGCTGGCATTCTGAGGCGTGATGGTGATTGTGGCCTTGTCGGTGCGACGTATCTGGTCGTTGACGGCACGCAGGCGCATAGTGATGCTGGCCTGGCCCGCAGGTATGCGGACGATGGTGGGCTGGGAGCTATAGAGCGTGGTGCCGTCGAGCATCAGCAGACCATCGACATCGCAGGTCACGGCCAGCGGCTCGGCCAGCGTCCAGTCGCCCGAACGCTGCAGGCTGAGCGTGATGTAGTCGTAGTAAGTGTAGTAGGAACTATAGCGGTAGACGTGCTCATTGAGCGTGGTCTTGTTGTAGTAGAACGACAGCTGCTTACCCAGGTTGAGCACGTTCTGCGAGCGTCCTTCGTTGTTGCCCTGGGCCGACAGCAGTTCGCCCATGCCCTCGGCAGGAATCAGCTCCAGCACCACCACCTGTGCGCCATCGGCGTGAGGCAGCTGGGCCAGCTGGAAGGTGGCCGTGCCGCTGTAGCTGCTCTCGGCAGCAAGCGTCTGACTGTGGGCCTGACTGCCCAGGAAGATGCGGTTGCCCGTCCGGGCCGACTCCAGATAGAACTTCTCGGTCCATCCGGCCTTGGTGGGGCCGTCGCCAATGTTGGCCACGGTGTAGCTGATGCTCACCTGGTCGCCAGGGTTAGCCTGACGCGTGATGGGCTCTACCGAGCTCACGGTGATGTCGGGCAGCACGCCACGGTCGATGGTGAACACCGTCTCAACGGTGGCCTTACTGGCCAGGTTGTTGCCCTTGGCATCGGTGAGCACAATGTTGCTCACAACCAGGGGATAATCGGTATTGTCGGTACTCAGATTGTCCTTGGGTACCATCGGGATGCGCAACAGCAGACCGCTGTTGCCCTTCAGGGGCTTGTTCTCAAACGACATCAGCACCACACGGTAGACGCGGTTGCCACGGGCATAGCTGTTCACCGAGTGGCCGTCGACACGGTTGGTGGGCATGAGCGAGGCCCCTTCGGGCATATCGAAGGGCAGCGTCACGTCGAACTGAGCCGATACGATCTCGTCTTCATTGTCTAAGTAGACGGGCACGTAGACCGTCTTGTCTGCCTGTCCGCTCACGGCGGGCACGCTCAGCTGGTTCTGGGCTTGCAGGCCGGCGGCACTCATCAGCAGCGCCAGCAGGAGCAGCCAGAAGCTGCCCTGCATCGCGCGTGCGTATTTATAATAATGTGTGTTCATACGTTCTTGTATCTTTGTTTATAAGTGTGAGGGTTACTTTACAACTTTCTTCTGTCCATCGACAATGTAGACGCCCTTGCGCTGCTTGCCAGCGACCTTGCGGCCCTGCAGGTCGTAGACCTGTGTGGCTTGTTGCGATGCTATCGCAACACCTTCAACGCCGGTGACCTCGCTGCCTAACAGCACGCGCACCGACTGGGCATCGGCATTAGCACACTGGGCAGCCGTGGGCTCGCCGTCGCCTACCATCTGCAGCAGTGCAGTGGTACCGGCAGGCAGCGTCTGGCCCGTGGGCGAGAAGATGACGTAGCGCGAGCCGCCCACCACGTTGCAACTGCGCATCTGCCACTGGCCGCGCGGCAGCAGCAGGGCCACCTCGTCGGTCTTCACGCCCTTCAGCTCTATGGCCATGGCAGCCACGTCGGTGGTATTGCTCAGCACGATGTTGCCCTGCTGGGCCACGAAGCTGGCGTAGCCCTCGGCGACACGGCGGCGGGCCATCTCAGGCACCCAGTCATCTGCATCACCGGGATCCCACTCGCCATTATTCTCAGTCAGCCAGTCAGACTCCAGCACGATGTTCACCGTACACACGATGTCCTGCACGTTAATCACATCATCTTCGTAGGTATTGGCAGCCGAGCGGTTGAAGTCGCTGTACTGCTCGCCGCTCTTGCTACGAGCCTTCTCGGTGATGAGGGCATAGTTCAGCGTGCGCTGCACGTCGAGCACATCGGTGATGCCGCTCATATCGGCGTCGCCCTTCACATAGCGCAGCACGGAGGGATAGCAACCACGGTCGCAGGTCAGGATGACCGGCTCGTCCTGGTCGAAATCATAGTCGCCAGCCGAAGTGTGAACGTAGTTGTAAGCCTCCTTACTCTCATTATAAGCCAGATGGCCGAAAATATCGGGCAAGTCATTATACATATCATCCATCTGGAAGATTTGCAGCGTGGGCGTGAGACTATAGTCGCGACGTGCGTGGTTGTAGGTGAAGATGGTAGGAATGCCCAACTGCTCCTTCTGGCTAACGTAGGCCAGCATAGGATCGCCGCCAAACATCTGCCCAAAGAGAATATTTTGGATCATCTCATCCGACACCATATCGCCCCACTCATCATACACATAGTTCTGATGATCCAGGTTCAGGTAGGTGATAGTGGCGGGCAGCGGGTTCGACACCTCGATGAGGCCGTTAAAGCTCACGTCGAGACGCTTCAGCTCCATGTCATCGGCATCCATCAGGAACTCATAGTTCAGGTCGCCCGTCAGCTGGTTACGGCTCAGGTTCAGCTCCGTGAGATAGGGGAGGTAGAGCGGCAGGGCATAGGTGAGGTTGCCCGTGAGGTTGTTCTCCGTCAGGTCGATCTTCGTCACGCGGCCGTCCTCGTTGAACGTCACGCCGGGGAAGTCGTCGAACGAACGTCCGTTGTTATCAATATCCCATTGCACGTACCAGTCATCGCCACCCGTTGCCTCATAGAGGTTCTTCAGCTGCACCAGGTCGTTGGGGTTCACCACCTGCTCGTCGATCGGGTCGGGAGTGTTCTCCTCGATCGTCACCTCCTGCTGCTGCAGTTGGCTCCATGCCTCACTGGCACGAGCACGCAGGTAGAGCGTATGAACGCCGGGGGTGAGGCCCTCGATGCTGACTTCCAGATCGGTCAGCGTCACCTCGGCCTGCGGGGTGATGGTCACTCTCGTGCCCTGTCCCTGACCGGGATCCTCGTCCCAGAAGTACTCCACCAGGTCTACGGGCACCTGTGCCGCAGCGGCAGTGCGGTAGACAAACTGCCACTGCGTGCTGCCGAAGGTCTCCTGCTGACCGTCGCGCCCGATGGCACGCAGGCCCAGCACGTTCAGTCCCTCGCGCATCTCGCTGACAGGCAGGTCGAAGTTCACGTTGCCACTGGCATCGGCCAGCACGCGGTTGGCACTGCCCACGCCAGGATCGCTGTTTAGGAACCACTCGGCTCCCGCCACCTCGCCGTTCTGAGCGCGGTACTTATAGACATACTTCGTCGTGGTGGTACCGTAGGTATAGCTGCCGTCCTCGTTCTTGCACACGGCGCGCAGGCCCACCAGGTTCAGGCCCTCCTTCAGCTCGTCCATCGGCAGCTCGAAGTCGACATTGCCCTCAGCATCGGCCTGCACCTTCGTGCCCTGCCCCATGCCCGGGTCGCTGCCAATGAAGTACTCCACATAGCAGTCGCCATCGGCTGGCACCGGCTCCTCCTCTATCGCCACGATATTGGCGAAGCTGCTCCAAGGCGCAGTGCTCTGATAGGCCGAGAGGGCCGAGGCGGGCACGTGGAGCGTGGCCTGGGTAGAGTTATAGAATGCATCTGAATGTGCAGTAGGTGGTGTTAAGGCATAGCAATACAAATCTTGTAGTTTTTCGCACTTATAGAATGCATATTCGCCAATAGTGGTCACACTGCTGGGAATGCTGATGGCTGTTGCGCCATTGATAGCCATAGCCCACTCCCGAATGCTGGTCACGCCCTCGGGTATAACGGTGTTCGTGCAACCTTGAATAAGGGTATTCGTGGCCGTCTCGATGATGGCATTGCAGTCATTGCGCGAGTCGTATTTGGTGTTATTGGCATCCACGGTGATCGAAGTCAGATTACTACAACCCCTGAGAACGCCCACCCCGATGCTGGAAACGCTGGCAGGAATGGTCATCGACTGCAGATTGGTGCAATACTGGAAAGCCCTTTCGCCCAAAGTACGCACACTACTGGGCAATGCAATACTGCTTATATTGGGACAATTGTCGAAAGCGAAGAACTCGATGGAAGTAACGGTGCTTGGAATCTCAACACCTGTTATCTTCGCACCAGTGAATGCGTATTGTCCAATTCTCGTTACCTCGTATTTGTCGGTATAGGCGGGAATTTTCACCAAGCCTGCCGTTCCTGACGGTATGCACAGGCCTGTTCCTCGTCCTACCTGACAGGTTCGCTGACTCTCACTGATTACCTTATAGACGATAGCGACACCCGATGAGGTGTAGGAAAAGGTATCGCCATCGGCCCCCCTTGCCCCCATGCTGCATAGCAGGGCGAGGAGCAGCAGGAGGCTCTTATATTTATATAATAATGTGTGATTCATACTTCACAATTTTTCTCTGTTAGTACTACTGGTTCTGGTTCACGACCTTCAGCGAGACCTTCAGCTTGCCCTCGCTGTCGGGCTTCGAGGGAACGGTCAGGCTCTCGAAACGGGGCACGTGAAGGGGGTAGAAATTATTGTTGAAGGGGAAAGCGCCATCCCACGGACCGCAGTTGCCACCATCTGAAGCATAGTTTTTAGCTTTACTATCAGCATAACTTTGATAATCTTCAACAGATTCACCCACATTGTAATATGTATTCCCGATTGAAATGTTATATGATCCCCCCAAAACACTGCTACAGCCACTTTGGTAACCATACACATTGTTAATAATATTGTTGTCTGAACCTTCCAAGAAATTAACAATATGCCCTGTATAAGAAAAGCCTATAGTAATAATATTGTTCGAAAGCGTAGAATCATATATTGTCAAGGCAACTGTAGAAGAGGAGTTATAGTTAGTTCTATAAGTGTTATAGCGATAGACTATAAAATTATGATCGATAGTTGCGTCCGAAAGGTTATAAATGGCACTTTGAACAGTATAGCTGCCGAAACAGGCTATGATATTGTTGGCAATCTCCCAACCTGCAGCTCCCTCACTTCCATTGCCAATAATACGTCCAAGAATGTAGTTTGAACGGATAGATGCAAAATCATTATCATAACCCACACCATTGATGTCACCACTAATATAGCAGCGCTCTACAACTGCATCCAGGCCTCCAATGGTGATTGAGTTCAAACTACAACCAGTTATTTTTACCCCATCAGCCAGAATGCTCACACTGCTCAAAAATGCTTTATCGTCAGAAACCGTGCTGTTGGCATTTCCTGGGCCAATCACGGTCACGGACTTATTGATGCTTTGAACACTGTTAATCACCGTACCCTTGTCCAAGTAGATGATGTCGCCATCGCTCACCTTCTGCATGGCGGCGTTCAGGTCGGCAAAGTCGGCCTTGGCCTGGCTGTTGTTGTTCACTCGCCACGAACGGGCATTGGCCTGCATGGTGCTCAGGCCGAGGCAGCACACGAGTGCTACGAAAAATGCTTTTGTTTTCATTTCTAATACTATGTTTATCATTATTGTTTGCTTTTATCTATATTGACGCGACAAAATTACAAATAATTGGCCAAACGACCAAATTATTTTGTAGGAGATGTTTCAACAGATTTGCAACCAATTGAAAATCAGATTGTTGCAAAGCAAAAATCTTTTTGAGGCTTCGGCCCCCAACAACGGAGCCTCCATTACAAGGCAACGGAGCCTCCGTTATTGAACAACGGGGCCTCCGTTATTGAACAATGAGGCCTCCGTAACGTCACAACGGAGCCTCCGTTGTGAAGCCAATGGAGTACTACTCGAAATAGAGGGTGAGGACGATCATCTTGTTCTGGGCCGAGGACACGCTCTGGGCATAGGCGCGCTTGTTGATGTCGGTGAGCTCGTTCCAGTGGTCCTTGTCGAGGGCATCGATGAGACTGAAGCAGAACTTCAGCTCGGGAATGAGCTTGAAGAAAGGCAGATAGAAGTCGCAGCCCAGGCCCACCTCGACCATCGTGTCGTAGCGCTTCAGCTGTACGTACTCCTGATCCTTGCCCGCCAGGTTGATCATAGGGTTGAGGCCCGCCATGACGTAGGGACGGTAGTTGTTGAAGCGCTGGGCCGAGAACTTCAGGTCGACGGGCAGGGAGATGTAGGTGTTCTTCAGGTCCTGGGTCACCTCGCTGGGACGGCCGCTCTCGTTCAGATTCTTGAAGTCGCGGAACACGAGGCGCTTGCTGCCGAAGTGCATGGCGGGGGCGAGGCGCAGGGCGAAGTGCTGGCCAAGACGCCAGTCGGCCAGCACACCCACGCTGAAGCCGGGGTTCCAGGTGTCGGCATCGCACTGCACGTGGGCATCCTGCTCGGTGCCGTCGGGCATGACGATGGTCTGCGGCCCCACGTTCTGCAACTCAACGTCCTGCAGGTTCAGGCCTATCTGTATGCCAAAGTGCAGCGGGCGCAAGTCGATGTAGGGTTTGTTCTGCGGCTTGCGAATCTGGGCGGTTGCCGTGGTGGCAAGGGCCAGGGTGAGGAGTATGATGGAAAAAAGTCGTCTCATCTGCTATAAATAATAACGTGATTTTCGGCCAGTTATTATATTACGATTTATTTCGACAGCGTATAAATTGCAAAAATAAGTACCAAAATGTTGGTATTATTCGGAAAAAGTTTTTACCTTTGCATCATCAAAAATGAGTATTAACAACAACAACTAATTAAAAACAACAAAAGATTATGGCATACGTAATTGGTGATGACTGCATTTCTTGCGGTACCTGTGCAGGTGAGTGCCCCGTTGAGGCAATTTCTGAGGGTGGTGATAAGTACGTGATCGACGCTGATGCCTGCACTGAGTGCGGCACCTGCGCAAGTGTCTGCCCGTCGGAGGCCATCAGCCTCGGCTAATCCTTAAAACATTAGCTTCATAAACCAAATGAGAGGGACATCCCGAAAGGGGTGTCCCTCATCTTTTGTTGTCTTCCTGTGCATACCGTCTAAATCTGTAAGTCTAAGGATTTTGGGGATTGAATCCCAAGATCCTTAGACTTACTGCCCTACTGGCTACTCGGTCTTGCCGTTGATAGAGTAGATGTAGGCCTTCTTCGAAGAGGTCTCGTAGGTGTCCTTATACTTGGTCAGCTTGCCAGCAAGCACCACGCGGTCGCCAACAGCCACCTGACCATCGCCATCGGCCCAGTTGCGGTTGCCCAGCCAGAGCACGCTATAAGCCTCGAAGTCGAGCGCATAGTCGCTGTGATACTCGCCATCGGCCGAAATCCAGAAGGTGCCCGTGCCGTGGTCGGCATCGAAGGTATAGACCACTTTCGACACGATGCCCTCTACATAAACGTCGTCGGCACCGCCGCCATCGATGTAGGCAATGGCCTCAGCCACATTGAAGGGATGCTCAAGCGTACCCTTTTCCACAGCACCTGCCTTCTTGATGGACACGAGGTGGTTCTCCTTGTTAGAGAACTCGGGCGTGTTGCCATTGTAGTTGACGGCCTTGCCGCATACCAGCACCTCGTCGCCCACCTCGATCTGCTCGTTGCCCTCGACCCAGGGATTGCCATCGAGGTAGTAGCTGCCGTAGACGGTGAAGACGTTGACCTCCTGGCCGTCGTCGGAGATGTTGTAGGTAGCGGTGCCATACTGGGCACTGTAGGTGAACTTGATGCTCGAAATCTTACCCTTCACGTAGACATCGTCCATGGTCTTCTCGCCACTGGCCATAGCACTGACGTAGGCCACGGCCTCAGAAGCGGTGAAGGGATCGTCGGCACGGAATCCGTGAGGCAGCACGAAGGCCTCCTGCGAAACGGAGTAGGTGATGTTGGAGGAGGTAGAGCCATTGGTGCACTTGATCTCGATGGTAGTCTTGCGCGAGGCACCCTCGTTGGCATCGGCCAGGAACGTCACCACAGCCGTATCGGCAGGGTTGGGCTCGACGGCAGTAGCCGTGCCCTTGATCAGCTCCATATCGGCCATGTGCAGCCACGAAGCGTCGGCGGGAATAACGGGTACCACGCCAATGCCCTTGTAGGCCAGCTTGAGCTGGAACTCGCCACCGGCAACGCCCAGGGCGGTAGGCTCGGTGGGAGCAATAATCTTGACGAGCGACTTCTCGATGGCCACCACGTCGACGTTGACCAGCTCGACGGTACCATTATAAGTGGTCTTCGGGCCCACCACGGTGATCACGTCGCCCACCTCGAGACCCCAGCTTGCCACGGGGTCGTTGCCAGCCTTGCCGCTCTTGTCGTTGGTGCCATAGAGGTAGATCTGGCCCGTCTCGTCGGCAATGTCGATGTTGCCATAGTGGGTGTTGCGAATAGAAACGATGGTACCCCTGACCTTGTAGGTCTTGCCATCATTACCTTCGATCACTTCCTTACAGGTGGCCAGAGCGGCCTCCGACGTGCCTTGAATGACGTTGACCTCCTGTGCCAGCTCACCGCTCACGATGCGCAGGGCAGCGGTGCGGCCATCGGGCGTGGCATCGGCCTGGAAGGTGACCTTCGTCTCGCCGGCACCACCCGATGCGGGGGTGACGGTGAGCCATGCGGGTATGTTGTCGGCCTCGAACGACCAGTCGGCAGCAGCTGTGAGGATGATGTCGGTGGAACCGCCATCGGTATTGAGCGAGACGTAAGACTGCGACACGCGCAGGCCATCGAGCACGGCCACGTCGTTGTCGTCATCACTACAAGCCACAAACATAGTCAGTGCAGCCATCAATAACGGGAAAAAATATTTCAGTTTCATCTTTTTTTCTCTTTATTCTTGATTACCTTGTTATAAGTTAAAAAGTGCAGGACAGCCTCTTACTTGACCTCGGTGATGACCACCGAACGGCTGAGCTGAGGATCGTTGTAGTACATGGCATCGACGGCACCCTTGGCCTCGGTGACGAGCTGGCTGGCCGACACGCCATACTGCTTGACCAGGATGTCGCGCACGTTCTCGGAACGCTTCTTCGACAGTTCGTCGTTCAGCTTCTCGTTGCCGGTCTGGTTGTCGGCATAGCCACGAACGTAGAACTTCTTCTCGGGGGCAGCCTTGATCATGGCGGCAATGGCCTCGAGGTTCACCTTCTCGCGGTTGGCCACGTCGGCACTGCCAATGCTGAAGTTCACGAGATAAGGAATGGTGCTGGCCACATTGACCACCTTCTCCTGAACGACGGTCTCCTTGACCACTTCCTTCTCGGGCTTGCGGCTGTTGGCAGCTGCCAGCTGAGAGCGCAGGTTGTTGATTTCGCGGTTCAGACGGTCGACCTCGGCATTGCTGGTCACGATGGGAGCCACCTCGTCGTCGCATCCGCAGCCCTTGCCGCCCTTGCGGGTTCCCTCGAAGATGTAGCGGGCACCCACGCTGGCATACCAGCACTGGCCCGTGCTGTGGTAGGGCTTCCAGAGGTCGGTCTTGCTGCTGATGCCGTCGGGCGTTGAGAAGGTGGCATAGCCATCGGCGTCGACACCCTCATAGCGCAGGATCTTGACATCGTAGTTGGTGCCGGTGATGGCGGGATTCATATACTTGGCCACGCCCCACGACGAGTTGAAGAAGTTGAGCACGTTCTTCACGTCGAGGCTCAGCTGCAGGGTGTTGGTGGTGTTGCCCAGACACACCTTGAAGTCGTGCTTATAGCTGAAGTCAATGCGATGGACCCAGGGGTTGTAGGCACTGTAGGCCTCGGCATACTTGCCCTGACGGTCTTCCAGATAGTCGTTGTTGTGGACGAAGGCCATAAAGCGGTCGCGGTCGTCGTCGCTCACGAAGCGGAACTCGCGGTTGGCCACCTGCTCGTCGGTAGGAACATAGACGAGGTCGTAGGCATTGCCATCGCCGTTCATATCGTTGGCCAGGATGTAGGAGTAGGCCCAGTTGCCACGGCTCGACTCGTAGATGAGGCTATAGTGGTTGTTGCACTTGTCGTGCAGGTTGGCCGACACGATGAAGCGGTCGGGCGTGACGAAGTTGGAGTTGTGAACCTTCAGGTTGTTGGGACCCTCGACCGAAGGAATGTAGATGAAGGCCGACTTGGCGTTGGAGCCGGGCATGCCGGTGATTTCCTTCTGCACGGTGTGGGTGTAGGCTGCATAGAGGTCGACCCACTCGGCAGGCTTGGCGTTCAGCTCGATGGTACCCGTCCAGCCGTAGCCCTTGCTGGTGTTCGAGAGCACATAGGCCGTGGGCAACGGCTTGCCGTCGGCACCAATGTACTTGTAGTCTTGATAGAGGGCGCGGTTGTCGGCACCGTTGGGACGTGCGTAGCCACCCAGGTCGCGAACGCTCCAGTCGGAGATGTAGACGCCGTTGATGGTCTTGTTGAAGATGAACTCGCCGGTCACGGTGAAGGGGAACGAAACGGGAATCTGGTAGTCGACGGCCAGCGACGACTTCCACACCTGCGGCAGCTTGAAGTCGCTCTGGATGCCAGTGTCGATGCTCTTAGAGCCCTCGGTCTCGGAGATGCTCTCAACGCCCAGGCCGTTGTCGACGATGAACTGGCGCAGGCTGGTGCGGTTGGTCAGGTCGTAGGTCTGGCCGTTGGTGCCCACGAAGTTGTTGAGCGGCTGACCGCCAAAGAGGGCCAGGTCGGCAGCCTTATTGATCTTCAGGTTGTTCTGGAACATGCCAGAGCCCTGAGGCAGGTTGGTGAAGAACACCAGGGGAATGCGGCCGGAGAACAGGCCGGTGCCACCGCGAACCTTCAGCCTCTTATTGCCGAAGACATCCCAGGTGAAGCCCAGACGCGGCGAGAAGGTGTAGCTGTTGGAGGGCCACTCGCCCGTGTTGATGCGGCCATTGGGGTACTCCAGGTCGTAGATGGTCTTGTTGAACTTCAGGTCGTTGTTGTCGAAGAACAGGCCGTCGACGCGCAGACCGTAGGTCAGCTTGAAGCGGTCGGTCACCTTCCAGTCGTCCTGCAGGTAGATGCCCAGCTTGTTGTAGGTAACCTGGCTGGCGGGATCGTCCTCGCCATTGTAGCCATAGGTCAGGTTGACCGAGGTAGGCGTGGCGAAACTCATCAGGTCGGCAATGCTGGCATAGCTGAAGTAGCCCGTGCCATTGCGCTGGTAGTGGTTCTCAGCACGCTGGTACTCGTAGTTCACGCCGCCGGTGATGGTGTGGTTGCCCAGGTAGTAGGTCACGTCGTCCTTGGCCGTCCACACATTATTATATACGGCATTGTGGAAGGTAAACAGCTCGTAGCCCAGCGTCATGTAGTTGCTGCCGGCACCATCGAAAATATCCATGAAGGGGAACTCTGACGAGTCGGAGAAGCGCGTATCGTCGAGCTTAGAGTAGGTGACCATCAACTCGTTCGACAGGTTGTCGGTGAAGCGGCTGTTCAGGTCGAGCGAGAAGGTGTTGACGAGGTTGTCGGTGCCATACATCGAGTTGGCAAAGGCCATAGAATAGAGCGATGTACGACCGAAGGGAACGGCCACGCCGTCGTTACTCGTTGCCGAGGGGGGCGTGTAGTTGCGGTTCTTGGTGTAGTTGTAGCGGGCCGACAGGTGGTGACGGTCGGTGATGTTCCAGTCCAGTCGGGCCAGGATCTTGTAGTTCTCCTTGTCGCGAGAATAGTCAGTCCACGAACCGGTCTCGTAGCCGTAGGTGTTCCTCATCCAGGTAGAGACGGCCTCCAGGTCCTGGAGCGAGGTACGCGAGATGTAGTTCTTCTCGTCGTAGGCACCACTGTCGGAGCCGCGCCAGCGGTTGATGACCGAAGGCGACTGCACCATTTCGCCATTGACGAAGAAGAACAGCTTGTTCTTGATGATGGGGCCACCCAGCGTGAAGCCGTAGGTAGTGGTCTGGTCTTTCTCGCGCATGCTGGCAATGGGCTCGCGCTCAATGGCATCGCCCTGCATGTTCTCGTTCTTGTGGTAGACGTAGGCCGAACCCTTGAAGATGTTGGTACCCGACTTGGTGATGGCGTTCACACCACCGCCAATGAAGTTGGTCTGGCGCACATCGAAGGGCGAGATGACCACCTGCATTTCCTCGATGGCATCGATAGAGATGGGGTTGCCACCACCGGGCAGGTTGTCGGACAGGCCGAAGTTGTTGTTGAAGTTGGCACCGTCGACGGTGAAGTTGGTCATCTTGCCATTGCCACCGGCAAAGCTCATGCCATTGCCACCGTAAGGCGACAGGCGCGTCACGTCGGTGATGGTACGGTTGACCGTGGGCAGGTTCACAATCTGGGCACTGGTGATGTTGGTTGTGGCACCCGTCTTCTCGGCAGCGAACTTGGAGGCACGGCCACTGATGACGACCTCGGTCAGTTCGGTGGAGTTCTCGGCGAGGTCGACATCCAGGTTGTAGGTCTCAGCCAGCTGCAGGGTGACCTCCCTGACGGTCTTGGGCTGGAAGCCGATGTAGGTCACGGTCACGGCGTAGGGGCCGCCGGTGCGCATACCCCGGATGTTGAAGAGACCGCTGGCATTGGTCACTGCGGTGTAGCGCGTGCCCGAAGGCTCGTGCACAGCCACCACGGTGGCGCCGATGGCAGTCTCGTCAGAGCCGCCGACAGTCACTTTACCAGCCATACTCGAAGTCGTAATTTGTGCCATTGCGGTTAGCGAAAGCGTCAACAGCAATGTCATCAGAATAAGAAATCTTTTTTGCATAAGAGATTAAACGTTATTGTTAATTAACTATTTCGGTTGCAAAATTACGCAAATTATTTGAATTTAAGTCAAACTTTGCTATTTTTTTCACGCAATGGAGTATCTACTTGATGTAATTGACCCTTCCATTGCGGAAAAAGACGAGCTGCCCGCCCCTGAGCTGATGGGTGTCGTGGTCGAAGAGCAACTGGGGGTCGTGGCGCTGGTCGGCCACGCGCAGCTCGAAATGCAGGTGCTCGGTGGTGGCGCGGCCCGTGCGCCCGGCGAGGGCGATGGGCTGTCCGGCCTCTACATAGTCGCCCTGGGCCACGAGGTTCTTGGCATTGTGGCTATAGAGGGTCTCGAAGCCGTAGGGGTGGCGCACAATGAGGCAGTTGCCATAGCCGGTGATGGGCTGCGCACTGACCACTATGCCATCGAAGGCGGCCCTGATGGTGTCGCGGGCAAAGGTCTTCAGGTCTACTCCCGTATGGTGGCGGCCACGCTCGCCGTAAGGACTGATGACCTTGGCCCCCGGCAAGGGATAGTGCCAGCGGTCTATGTGCGAGAGGTAAAGGGTGAAGCTGCTGCCTCCGGCAAAAGGGTCGGCAGTGGCATAGTCGAACGACTGCGACCAGAGGGGCAAGGATGCAAGAATAAGGACAAAGGCGGCAAGTAGTCGTCGGAACATAGGCTATAAGAAAAAGGTGTTTAGTGAAGGATGATGCCCGTGAAGATGCGCCCGGAGTTGATGCCCAGGCGACGGGCAGAGAAGTATTCGTCGACATGGTCGTAGGTGCAAATGTCAGCGTCGCAGATGTGTTCGGGCAGCAGTCCGATCTCCTCCAAGAGCAGCGCATTGCACTTGACCAGGTCAATGTGCCAGCGAAAGGCGGGGCCGTCCTGGGAGTGAGCCGGGCTTGCGGGCATCAGGCAAGCCACCTGCTCCATAGGGAAGCCGCTGTCGCGAAAGGTATCATAGACCTCCTGCCCCACCTCGAAGTTCTTCTGCGAGATGCAGGGGCCTATGACGGCCTTGAGGTCAGCATAGCGGCTCTTGTAGAAGACGGCCATCATATCGGCAGCTGCCTGCACGGTGCGCTTCGCGGTGCCCCGCCATCCGGCATGAACGGCAGCGGCGCAATGATGAACGGGGTCGTAAATAAGGATGGGGGTGCAGTCGGCGGTGGAGACGCCGATGCAGACGTCGGGCTGGTCGGTAATCAGGGCGTCGACACCTTCGAGCAGTTCCTGTTGCGACGCGGCAGGCAGGGCAAGAAAGCCTTCGTCTATCTTCATCACGAAATCGCCGTGCACCTGATGGGGAATGATGAGGCGGTCAACACCGCTCAGCCCCAGTTCACGGCATAGCTGCTCGCGGTTGCGGGCAACGGCCTCGGGCTGGTCGCCGCAATAGGCGTTCACGTTCATACTGGCATAGTTGCCTTGCGAACAACCGCCGTGGCGGGTGGTGCTGAAGGCCGTGACGCGCCGGTCGATGGTATAATAGGCGAAGTTACTCATACTCAAAGTCTTCCAGTTCCTCGATGTCTTCTATCTCGTCCTCGTCTATGTACTCAATGTCTTCGTCCTCACCCTCGTCTACC
Organism: Prevotella sp.; assembly: GCA_017478085.1. Classification (GTDB taxonomy): domain Bacteria; phylum Bacteroidota; class Bacteroidia; order Bacteroidales; family Bacteroidaceae; genus Prevotella. The sequence continues at coordinate 42,245 of JAFVEE010000068.1, forward strand.
AGCTCGGCGGCAAAACGGGTCATATCCTTGTCGCGGTGCACCAGCGTGTCGTCCTGGGTGATGGCCTGCAGCTTGTTGCTCTCGGCATTCAGCTCGCGCCAGAGCACATCCTTCAGCTCCTCAAGGCCGAAGCCCGTGACGGCTGAGATGAAGACAACGGGCAAATCGGCGGGAAGCGTTTCCTTCAGCATCTCCATCAGCTCATCGTCGAGCAGGTCGCACTTGGTCACGGCCAGCACGCGATGCTTCTGCAGCATCTCGGGGTTGAACTGGCGCAGCTCGTTGAGCAGGATCTCGTATTCGTGCTTGATGTCGTCGGTATCGCCGGGCACCATAAAGAGCAGCAGCGAGTTGCGCTCTATGTGGCGCAGGAAGCGCAGGCCCAGTCCCCTACCCTCGCTGGCTCCCTCGATGATGCCGGGAATATCGGCCATCACAAACGACTTGTTATCACGATAGCCAACGATGCCCAACGAGGGCTCCATCGTGGTGAAGGGGTAGTTGGCAATCTTGGGCTTGGCATTGCTCAGGGCAGAGACGAGCGTCGACTTGCCGGCATTGGGGAAACCCACCAGGCCTACGTCGGCCAGCAGCTTCAGCTCCAGGATGATGGTCATCTCCTGCATGGGCTCGCCGGGCTGGGCGTAGCGCGGGGCCTGATTGGTAGCCGTGCGGAACTGGAAGTTGCCCAGGCCGCCGCGACCGCCCTTCAGGAGGAGCACCTCCTGGCCGTCGTAGGCCACATCGCACACGAACTTGCCCGTCTCGGCATTATAGACAACGGTGCCCGGCGGCACGTCGATGTAGACATCCTTGCCGTCGGTGCCGTGGCACTTGTCCTTGCCGCCGTTGCCCCCATGCTCGGCAAAGATGTGGCGCTCGTAGCGCAGATGCAGCAGCGTCCAGAAGTTATGGTTACCGCGCAGGATGATGCTGCCGCCCTTGCCGCCGTCGCCCCCATCGGGCCCGCCGTTGGGGTTGTACTTCACGTGGCGCAGATGCATGGAGCCCCGGCCGCCCTTGCCCGAGCGGCATAGTATCTTGACATAGTCAACGAAGTTTGATTCTGGCATATTTTTGTCGAAAAGGCGCGGCCTTGCGAAAGACCGCGCCTATCAATTTGAATGGTTTAAATTCGTTTAACAATTAGAGTTCCATCACAGCCTTGGCCTGCTCGTTCTCGGGGTCGAGGGTCAGAATCTTCTGGGCCCACTCCTTGGCGGCAGCCTTGTTGTCCTGCACCAGCAGGTCGTAGCTCAGCATGTAGCGATAGCAGGTGATGAGTTTCTTGTTGTCGGAATCGCTGCGGTCGGCCTTGGCCTCCATCATCTGCATCAGCTGTTCGAAGACGGGCTTGGCCAGTCCCTGCTTGGAATCGGGATCCATAATCACGTTGAGCGTACCACGACGGTTCAGCACATAGGCCACCACATCCTGATTGTTGGCGAAGCGCTCCTGCAGCTCCTTGTAGATGTCGTCGGCCTGCTTGATGCTGGCCATCTGCTCGTCGCCCTGCAGGTCGGCAGCATGCTTGTAATACATCTCGGCCAGGGTGCTGTAGTCGCTGGCTGTCTTGCTGCTGGTACCGTCGAGATACTTGCGATACTCGGCCACGGCAGCGTCGAAGTCGCCCTTCTTCATATAGGCATCGGAGATCTCCTTGTAGAGGTTGTTCACGGCATCCTTGTCGGCCTGGCTCACTTCCATGGCCTTACGATAGAGACCGATGGCCTCGTCGAAGTTGCCCTTGCCGATATAGGCCTTGGCGTAGTTGTTATAGTCGAAGTCCTTCAGATCGGCCGAGTCGCTCTTGTTGAACAGGCGGTCGGCATAGTTCAGGGCATCGTCGAACTTCTCCTGTGCAATGGTGTTCATCAGGCCCACGCGGTTCAGCGACGAGCTGCGGGGGAACTTCTTCAGACCATCGGCAACCACCGACATACTCTTGTCGTAGTCCTTGTTCAGATAGTACTTCAGGGCGAACTTACCCAGGTCGCCAGCCTCCATCTGCGAGCGGTCGACCTTCTCGTAGTGGCGGATGGCCTCGTCAATCTTACCGGCATTGTCGTAGAGACGGGCAATGGGCAGGTCGACGGGATAGCCGGGCACTTTGCTGCGCAGCTGCTCGAGCTTGTCGATGGACGACTGGAAACTGATGCGGCTGTAGATGATGGCATACTTGCGATAGGCCTCGGCATTGGTCTCATCGAAGTAGATGGCCTGGTCGTAGTACTTGGCAGCGGCACCACCGTCGTCGGCCAGTGCAGCGAGATCGCCTAAGAGCACGTAGGCAGGGCTGTACTTCAGCTTCGTGCCATACTCGGCATAGACGCGGGCGTTGGCCGTGTCGCGGGCCTCGAAGAAGGCGCGACCGATACCTACGATCACCTCACCATTCTTCTTGTTCTTCTTGTAGATGGCCTGCACCTGCTTGGCAGCATCGGGAGCATTGCTCTTGATGATCTGTGCGGCCTGATCGATGGCAGCCTTCTCTTCCTGAGCGGCTGCGGGGGCGCTGACGCTGAGCATCAGGGCTCCAAGGAATACATATTTGATTGCTTTCATAATTCTCTCTTCTCTTTTTAAGGGTTAAACATGTATTTTGAATATTGGATGAATTTTCGGGTTAAAAGTCAAAGATTATTTAACAACATTAACTTCTCGCACGTTCAGATTGCCTATCACAGGGAGCAAGGCTGCCCTGAGGATGATCTGCTGCCCCTGGGGCAGACGACAGAAGTTGGCAAAGCGCGTGGGGGCTCCGGTGCGGGGCTCGTTGATGAGGGCGTAGATGGTGCGCACCAACGGGTAGCGGCCCGTGTAGAGATAGTACTGGTAGGGCTGACAGCTGTTGTGCACGTCGGCAGTGTCGAGCCGCGACACGTACATCACCCGTATGTCGCGCTTGAAGGTGACATTGGTGGAGTCGCGCTTGTCGTTGAGCCAGTTGGAGCCGATGATGCCGATGGCATTGGGCGTGCGCTCCACGTAGTCGACCACCTCGGCACTCTTCAGCACGGCACCGATGTTCTCGCTGTTGATCAGGTCGCCACCCAGAAGGGAGTCGACGCAATAGCGCACGGTGCTGGACATGGGGTTGTCGAAGACCACGTCGATGTCGCCCAGCTTTGACTTGGGGTAGACCTCGCTCCACTTCGTGGCCTGACCACGGAGTATGCGGGCAAAGTCCTTCAGGGAGATGCAGGAATCGGGATTCTGCTTGTTGACGATGATGGCCAAGCCGTCGTAGGCAATGGGCATCTCGCGGGGCATGAACGAGCGCTGCTCCAGACTCTTGCGCTCGTTTTCTGTGAAACGGCGCGAGGTGAAAGCCAGCCACGTCTCGTTCTTCAGGAGCATCTCCATGGCCTCCTGCTCGCTCATATAGCGTGCCTGGAGCGTGTCCTTGTGGGGCAGATTGCGGTTGAACACCTTGATGAAGATTTCGAGTTCCTCATCGAGAATGGGGTGGAAACTCTCGTCGGCGGCGAAGAATCCTGCAGCCGCCTCGTAGTCATAACCTAAATCCTTTTTAGGCTTGTCCCCGCAAGATGCGAGGAACAAGCCTAAAAAGAGCGTTAATCCGATATACTTATCGAATGAGAATCGTTTCATGCGTCGATGATTACTGAAGTTTGAAGGTCACAGGCACGGTGTACTTCACACGCACAGCCGAACCGTTCTGCCTACCGGGAATCCACTTCGGCATCTTCTTCAGCACGCGGATAGCCTCCTTATCGAGCGAGGGGTCGATTGAGCGGGCCACCTGTACGTCGGTCACCGAGCCATCACGCTCCACCACGAAAGTACAAACTACGCGTCCCTGGATGCCGTTCTCCTCGGCCACAGCAGGATACTTGATGTTATCGCTCAGCCACTTCATCAGAGCTGCCGGTCCACCGGGGAACTCAGGCATCTGCTCCACGACGTCGAAGACCTTGGTCTCTTCCTCCTTCGGCTTCTCGTCGATGGCCTGCTCGTTGGCCTTCAGCACAACGCCTTCAGCCTCATCATTACCCTTCACGTCGAAGGTACCGATAGCGGTGTTGGTCTTGGCGAGGTCGTCCTGCGACTTGATTTCGTCCTCGGGCTTCACCTCGTCGTCCTTCTTGATCTCAGGAGCGGTAAACTTCACTGAGCTCTTCACCTTCTCGACCACCTTCTGCTCGACCTCCACCTTGATGGGCTCCTTGCGCTCCACCTTGGTTTCTTTCTTCTGGGCAATCTTCGACAGCTCCACATCGGTGTCGATCGACTGGTTCTGCTTGATGGCATTCTGCACAACACCGTTCACAAATACAATTGCGAAGATGATGGCAATGCCGATGAGCACCCAGATGAGAGCCTTCACATTACGCTTACCAGTGTCCTTGCGGAGCACGTAAGCACCATACTGTTGGTTTTTACCTTCAAAGACGAGGTCGACCCAACTATCTTGTATAAGATCTACTTTTGCCATAGTTCAGTCCCTTCCTTATTTGTTAAGCGAGTACTTGATACCTTTCAGCTCAAGCAGTTTCTCGTCGTCCTCGTTAACTTTGTCGATCACATACTTACCGATGCTGCAAACCAGCATCTCGTCAAGAGCTTGCACCATGTTGTTGTAGGTAGACACGTCCATAGGCTTGATAATGACCGTCAGGGTCTGCATGCCCTGCTCGCCAAACTCAGCCACGAACTCCTCGCTCTTACCGTTACGCAGGTCGGAGAGTTCCTTGTCGTATGCCTCCTTCGTCATCTTGTCGCCCAGCTGTGCCTTGCGCTCGTCCAGCTTTTTCTTAGCCATCATCACGCGGGCCACGGGGCTGAAGCCATCCTCAGTAATGTGCTCAATGAGCAGCTTGCGGATGCCGTCCTTGCCCCAGGTAGTCTCTTTCAGACACTCGGGATTGTCGTATTCAGGCAGACCTTCAACATAGTAGAGTTTATCATCAGCACCGAGGAAGAGCGTTATGGTATACGAAGCCTTCGTCACCGACTTGTCTTCCTTGGTCATATTCTCGTCATTGCTCGGCATGGTGAGCTGCATAGCCTGGGGCTTACTCAGCGTCGTACAGAGCATGAAGAACGTGATCAGAAGCATCATCATGTCCACCATAGGCGTGAAGTTCACGCGGGTGTCCATTTTTTTCTGCTTAGAAGCTTTCTTTTTTGCCATATCTTAGATCTCCGCCTGTTTTTTAGTATCAAGGTTAGTAATCAGCTGGTAGCGGTTCTCGTTCATATCCTGCAGCTCCGACATCATCTTCTTGATCACAGCGTAGGGCGTTGTGGCATCGGCCTTGATGGCAATGCGGATGTCGGCATTGGACTGACGGGCAGCCGTAACCCACTCTTGGAACTCACTCTTTCCGCCTTCGATACTATCGAGGGGAATGCTCAACTTCTGGATTTCCTCAGCCATCTTCTCAGTGTCCAGGCTATAGTAGTCGGTGAAGACGGCCATCGGAGCACCGATCATGGCATCCTCGCGGAAATGCTTCAGCTGTGCGCCGTTCAGCGAGATGCCGAACTTCGACGTCACCTCTTCCATCATCTCCTGCATCGTGTTCTTGTTCTCGGAGCCCACGTAGATGTTGCCCTCTGGCGATACCAGGATGTTGAGCACATCGTTCTCGGGCACCTTGACCTCGGACACGGAGCTCGGGGTGTTGACCTTGATAGGTTCTGGCGTCAGGAATGTTGAAGTCAACATGAAGAAGCACAGAAGCAGGGTCATCACGTCCGACATAGGCGTCATGTCGATCCAGATGTCTTTTTTCTCAATTTTTATTTTACCCATAATCTGCTAAGGAATTAAAAGGTAAAACAGCTTATGCCTCGTGGTGGTTAGAATCGTAAGTAGCAGCGATAGTGTAACCAACCTCGTCGAGAGCAAACGTCAGCTTGTCGATCTTGTTTGAGAAGAAGTTATAAACAACGGTAGCAACCCATGAAGTCAAGATACCCGAAGCCGTGTTGACCAGAGCCTCAGAGATACCAGCCGACAGAG
>JAFVEE010000069.1 GCA_017478085.1 Prevotella sp.
CTCGAACGGGAAAATCGAGGGAACTAACAACAAAATCAAAGTCCTCAAACGGCAGGCATACGGCTACAGAAACGACGAATTCTTTACTCTAAAGCTATACGCTCTTCACGACAAGCGTGTACGCATTTAACGGATGAGCCAAAAATCTTTTACAGCAATGAACAACTTTTTCGATTTCAAGTGGGTGCCCAAAGGATGGGCATTGTGTTTCAACAACGACTGCCCGCGCAGAGGCGAGTGCCTGCGCCACGTGGCTGGCGAGCATGTGCCTCAGGGCGTCAGCTCGTGGCGCTGCCTGTTGCCGCAGGCCGCCACGGGGGCCACGTGCCAGGCCTTCTGCCCGCTGGCTCAGGAGCGCCACGCCTACGGACTGGGCCAACTCTTCGACCACGTGGAGAAGAAAGACTACGCCGCGCTGAAGAGTGCCGTGACGACCTATCTGGGCGGTCGCTCCAACTACTACCGCTACCATCGCGGCGAGCGGTTGCTCTCGCCCGCCCAGCAGGAGCACATCGCGCAGCTGCTGGCCAAGGCTGGCTATGCCGCCGGGCCCGTCTTCGGTGGCTACCAGACGGTAGTGCCCTTCCCTTTGACGGTCTTTGATCGCGATGCCGATGCTTGAAACTGTTTGTACGGAGGCTCCGTACTACTTGTTCCAAGCCTCCGCTCAAATAGTTCCGATGCTCCGAACCACTCGTTTCCAACTTCTAATTAAGAAATAAGATGAAAATATCACTGATAAGAACCGACAAGAAAAGTCAGGAACACCTGTCGACGAAAACCTTCGAGGCTTTCATCGACTATGTAAAAGAGTCGCCACTGGCCGAGGACATCCGCCAGATGCGCTTCTGGGCCAGCCAGACCGACGACGCACGGCTGTTTGACGTCCGGCAGAAGCAGCTGCCCAGGGTGCAGCCCTCGGTAGAACTGACGCGCGATGCCAACGGCCACTTCGCTATGAAGGTCTTCAACGGCGTGCTGCTCCTCGCCATCGACCATCTGGCCCAGGACGAGGTGGCACGGCTGAAGCGCCAGGCCCAGGTGCTGCCCACCACGCTGGCCGCCATCACGGGTGCCAGCGGGCGCAGTGTGCTGGTGCTGGTGCGCGCCACCCGCAGCGACGGCTCGCTGCCCACCACCGAGGGCGAGGCCCGTCAGTTCTGCCTCGTGGCCTACCCGCTGGTGGTGGCTGCCTACGAGGCCGTGCTGGGCCGCAAGCTCGGGCAGCAGGTGGTGAGCCTGAACGCCAGTATGCTGATGACGCTCGACGGGGCTCCCTTCTTCAATCCGAAGGCCACCGCCTTCCGCATTGACGACCTGGCCGCGCCCACGGTAGGCGTGGCCCAGGCCGAAGCCGCCACCACGGCGGGCGGCGATGCCAAGGTGAGCGAGCAGACGCAGCAGCTCATCCAGTTTCTCACCGACACCTATCGGCTGCGCTACAACACGGTGATGGGCTATGCCGAGTACGAGCCGAAGCAGGGGCTCTCGGCTGGGTGGATGCCCGTGGACGAGCGGGTGCTGAACACGATGTCGACCAACGCCCGGCTGGCTGGGCTCAACGTGTGGGACAAAGACGTGAAGCGCATCGTCAACTCGACCATCGTGCGGCCCTTCGACCCCGTGAAAGACTACCTAATGGACGTCTACGGCACCTGGGACGGTCGCGACCACATAGCTCGTCTGGCCGCCACCGTGCCCACCGACAACCCGCTGTGGCCCCAGTGGCTGCGCACGTGGCTGCTGGCTATGGTCTGCCAGTGGCTGGGTCGTAACCGTCGCTATGGCAACGCGCTGGTGCCGCTGCTCATCTCGACCCAGGGCTACAACAAGAGCACCTTCTGTCGGCAGCTCATACCCGCCGAGCTGTCGTGGGGCTATACCGACAACTTGCAGCTGCAAGACAAGAAGACGGTGCTGCAGCAGATGGGGCAGATGCTGCTCATCAACCTCGACGAGTTCAACCAGATCTCGCCCCAGCTGCAACAGGGCTTCCTGAAGAACCTGGTGCAGCTGCCCTCGGTCAAGGTGAAGCGCCCCTACGGCAAGCACGTCGAGGAGTTCCCGCGCCTGGCCTCGTTCATCGCCACCACCAACGTCACCGATGTGCTGGCCGACCCCACGGGCAGCCGCCGCTTCCTGGGCGTGGAGCTGAAGGGCCCCATCAACGTCGCCACCCCGCCCAACCATCGCCAGCTCTATGCCCAGGCCCTGCACCTGCTCTACCACGACGAGCGCTACTGGTTCAACGAGGCCGAGACGCGCCAGATCATCGCCTACAACCGTCGCTTCCAGCAGCAGTCGCCCTCGGTGCAGCTCTTCTATGAGCACTTCGAGGTGGCCCAGGGCAGCAGCGGTGCCGACGGCGAGTGGCTCACCGCCGCCGCCATCTACGCCTGCCTGCGCGAGAAGACGGGCAGCCTGATCAAGGCCAGTGCCCTGAACGGCTTCGGTCGTGAGCTCTCGTCCCTGCCCGGCATTCAGCGCAAGCACAGCAACACCGGCACCCTCTATCTGGTGAAAAAGAAGTAGCGGAAAAAAAACGCCTGCACCTCATCCATTCGTCATTTATCACCCATTTATCACTCCGTAACTGCCTGATACTGAGTGCCGAGTGATAAATGACGAATGAAATGGCAATTTTATTCTTCAAATGGCAAAGCGTCCAGATAACGGTCGAAGTCGCTCTGGAACAGGCGGTCTTGCACGATGCGGTAGCGCTCGAACTCCGTTTCTGCATGGAGCACCGCCTCCATTCCCGAGCTTAGCTCGCCTACCCGTAGCCTTTCGTGGCTTACGCTGCCGGCATTGTCGAGTAGTGGACGCTCGTCGCTGCTCAGGTAGGCATCGATGCGCTTGGCCCAGTCCTCCATCGTCATAGGGATGTGCCGCTTGGCACGGCTCTCTGCAAACTCCAGCACGGCAGTAACGATGCGTCCCATATCCTCCAGTTCCATCTGCTTCAGGTAGTTTTTGGCGATCGACACGTCCGTCTTCACAATCTTGCCGTCAGGGGCATTTTCCCACGTGGTCAGCCCCATGTGCTCCTTGTCAGCGTCGGCTCTTTCCATAATCAGCTCCGCAGCTGTGCGACCATGCACGGCATAGTGCATCTTGTTCTGTATCCGTTTGAAGAACAGCCGTGTGGTCGGTGCATCCTTGTTGTAGTCCATGCTGGTAGCGTAGATGTCCGTCAGTTTCTGGTAGAACCGCCGCTCTGACAGCCTTATCTCTCGAATTTCTGCCAGCAGGTGCTCGAAGTAGTCCTCGCCAAGGAACGTGCCGTTCTCCATCCGCTTGCGGTCGAGCACGTAGCCGCGAATGGCATACTGACGCAGCACAGACGTTGCCCACTGCCGGAACTGCGTGGCGCGGATGCTGTTCACGCGATAGCCCACGGCGATGATGGCATCGAGTTTATACATCACCACAGAACGTTTTACGGTTCGGCTTCCTTCCTGCTGAACTGTTTCCATTTTGGAAATAGTTGCCTCTTCCTTTAGCTCACCTACCTCAAACACATTCGCGAGATGCTTGCTGATGGCTGGCACTCCCACATCGAAGAGTGCCGCCATCGCCTTCTGTGTACACCAAATTGTCTCATTGGCATACATCACCTCCACGCCTTGTTCCTTATTCTCCGCTTGGAAGATAAGGAATTCCGCCGTGCTGTTTCTTATCTCGTGTTTCTTTGCCATACTTCATACTTTATTGGTTACACCTATTCATTTGGAAAGTTTACCGCAAAGTTACGTTTTTTTTTCAAGAATGCAATGGTTTCTCAGAAATTCTTTGTACTTTTGTACCCGCAAAGGCTCTACGGAGCCAGTGCATTGACATCGTGGGCATATTGAATATTCGTATTCAATTCTGATGGTTCAGCATCCAAAAATGTCCTACCAACATTACGCAGAACCGAGGAATGTGAGTACGTCTATCTTGCATAGGCGTACCACTTCCTTTCATTTCTGCGTAAAGGTTGAAATCTGTGGTAGGACGCTAATCCTGGATGCTGAGGTGATATGAGAAGTTGGTACGCTTTCTTTGTGCCCTGATGCCAACAGACTGAGAACTTAAAACTTAGATTTCTTAAAGCGTCCTACCAACTATGCCGAAGAATCTATCTCAGGGCA
>JAFVEE010000070.1 GCA_017478085.1 Prevotella sp.
CGCGAAGCCAAGAAGCTGGGGGTGAAGCCCAACATCGGCATCCGCATCAAACTGGCCAGCAGCGGTGCCGGCAAATGGGAGGAGAGCGGCGGCGATGCCTCGAAGTTCGGACTGACCAGTGCCGAGCTGCTGGAGGCACTGGAGCAGCTCGACAAGCGCGGCATGCGCGACTGCCTGCGGCTCATCCACTTCCACATCGGCTCGCAGATTACTAAGATTCGTCGCATACAGACCGCCCTGCGAGAGGCCTCGCAGTTCTACATACAGCTGCACAAGATGGGCTACAACGTAGACTTCGTTGACTGCGGCGGCGGCCTGGGCGTGGACTACGACGGCACGCGTTCGCCCTCTTCGGAGAGTTCAGTGAACTACAGCATTCAGGAGTACGTGAACGACTGTATCTACACCTTCGTCGACGCGGCCAATCGCAACAACATCCCCCACCCTAACATCATCACCGAAAGTGGCCGCTCGCTGGCTGCCCACCACTCGGTGCTCGTCATCGACGTGCTGGAGACGGCCTCGCTGCCCGAGATGCCCGAGGAGTTCGAGCCCGACGAGAACTCGCACCAGCTGGTAAAGGACCTCTACGAGATCTGGGACAACCTGTCGCCGCGCAACGTGCTGGAAGACTGGCACGACGCAGAGCAGATACGCGAAGAGGTGCTGGATCTGTTCAGCCACGGTATCGTAGACCTAAAGACGCGCGCCGAGATTGAGGCGATGTACTGGAGCGTTTGCCACGAAATAAACGCACTGGCCAAGAACCTGAAGCACATCCCTGAGGAGCTGATGAACATAGACAAGCTGCTGGCCGACAAGTACTTCTGCAACTTCTCGCTGTTCCAGAGCCTGCCCGACTCGTGGGCCATCGACCAGATCTTCCCTATCATGCCCATCCAGCGCTTAGACGAGCGCCCCACACGCAACGCCACCATTCAGGACATCACCTGCGACAGCGACGGCAAGATAGCCAACTTCGTCACCAACCGCCACAACAGCCACTCGCTGCCCGTGCACGCGCTGCGGAAGAACGAAGACTACTACCTGGGCGTGTTCCTCGTAGGAGCCTATCAGGAAATACTGGGCGACATGCACAACCTCTTCGGCGACACCACCGCCGTGCACGTTTCGGTGAAGGACGGCCACTACCACATTGACCAGATTTTCGACGGCGAGACGGTGGCCGAAGTGCTGGACTACGTGCAGTACGACCCGAAGAAGCTGGTGCGACAGCTGGAGGTCTGGGTTACCAAGAGCGTGAAGAGCGGCAAGATCACCTTAGAGGAGGGCAAGGAGTTCCTCTCGAACTACCGCAGCGGTCTTTACGGATATACCTACTTAGAATAAAAAGCCCACCCCCAACCCCTCCCCAAGGGAGGGGAGCTTATAAGAAAGAATAGCAAAAGAAATCAATTGAAATGAAACAAAATAATTCATCGGAAGAACTAACCCTCAACAACCTCCCCTCCCTTGGGGAGGGGCCGGGGGTAGGCCTTACTATTGTAAAAGTGGGCGGTGCCGTAGTCGAGGACGAGGCACAGCTGGCGCAGTTGCTGAAGGACTTCTCGGCTATTCCGGGCCGCAAGGTGCTGGTGCACGGCGGCGGGCGGAAGGCCACGAAGATGGCTGAACGACTGGGCATCGAGACAACGATGGTAGGTGGGCGGCGCATCACCGATGCCGCGATGCTCGAGGTGGTGACGATGGTCTACGGCGGACTGGTCAACAAGAACGTGGTGGCCCGCCTGCAGGAAGAGGGTGTGAAGGCCATCGGCCTGACCGGTGCCGACGCCGACATCATACGCTCACGCAAGCGCCCGCTGAAGGACGGCATCGACTATGGTTTCGTGGGCGACGTTACGAACGTCGCAACCCCTACCCTCGCGGCCCTCATAGAGCAGGGCCTGGTGCCTGTGGTCGCCCCGCTGACGCACGACGGCGAGGGCACCATGCTCAACACCAATGCCGACACCATCGCCTCTGAGGTGGCCAAGGCCCTGGCCAGCCGCTACGACGTGACGCTCATCTTCTCCTTTGAGAAGAAAGGCGTGCTCAGCAACCCCGATGACGACGACAGCGTGATTCCCGTCATCACGCGCGCAGATTATAATAGGTATAAGGCCGACGGCACCATCTCGGGCGGCATGCTGCCCAAGATCGAGAACGCCCTCGCCGCCGTAGAGGCAGGCGTCAGCCGCGTGGTCATCACCCTCGCCACCGCCATCGACGGCACGCAGGGAACGGCGATTGTTCGAAATGAAAGGGTCTAAGGCCCTTTCATTTTTTTTGCTCTTCTTTGTAACTTTTCCACGCCTGAATCGTCTTACTTATTAGAGAGGATGAAGAAAATCGATTTCCGCAACGACATTCTGCCACTCAAGAACGAGCTGTACAGACTGGCACTCCGCATCACTCTCAATCCTGCGGAGGCCGAGGATGTGGTGCAGGAAACGATGATTCGCGTTTGGAACCGGCGCGAGCAGTGGGACGAAATAGAGTCGATCGAGGCTTTCTGCCTGACCATCTGCCGCAACCTGTCGCTCGACAAGACCAAGAGGGCAGGCAACCAGGAGGCCCAGCTGGACGAAGGACACGATGCGCCCGACCACAGCTACGACGCGAACCCCGAAGAACAGGCCGTGCAGCGCGACCGCATACAGCTGGTACGCCGACTCATCGACCAGCTACCCGAGAAGCAACGCGCCTGCATGCAGCTCCGCGACATCGAGGGAAAGGCCTACAAAGAGATTGCCCAGGTGCTGGGCATCACCGAGCAACAGGTGAAGGTGAACATCTTCCGCGCCCGGCAAACCATTAAACAGAAGTACATTGAGACCGAAAAATATGGACTATAAGTACATTGAACAGCTGCTGGAACGCTACTTCGAGTGCGAGACCTCGCTTCACGAAGAGCAGATTCTGCGCTCCTTCTTCGCTCAGGACGAGCAGGAGGTGCCTGCCGAGCTGCGCCAGTACAGGCCGCTCTTCCAGGCTTTGCAGCAGGACGACGTGCTGGGCGATGACTTCGACGAGCGACTGCTGGCCCTGACCCAGGAGCCGAAGACCGTCAAGGCACGCACCATCAGCCTGAGCGAGCGCCTGCGCCCGCTGTTCCGCGCCGCCGCCATCGTGGCCGTGGTGCTCACGCTGGGCAACGCCATCAACGTGTCGCTACAGCGCGAGCAGCCCGCAAGCGACGAGATCAACTACGCCGCCTATAAGGACACCTACGACGACCCGTCGATGGCCTACGACCAGGTGGAAGATGCCTTGCAGCTGCTCTCCGAGGGCTACAATATGGCCGCGATGGCCGACTCGATGGCCGTCGATTCAATTTTGAGCCGAGTGGAATGATGCGCCTGCTTTACATCCTGCTACTGGCAATGGCTACCATAGCCGCAAAGGCTCAGCGCTCGCCCGACTTCGCCGAGAAGTTTATGTCTCTCTGCACCGCCGACAGCACCGTGAAATGCATCACCATCAGTCCTAAGATGATGGAACAAATGGTGAACCAGCATGCCGAAGGGCGACCGGAGAATATGATGCAGGCCATCGAGAAACTGAAGAGTGCACGCATCGTGAGCGCACGGGCCGAATACTTCAGCAAGGCCGACAGCCTGCTGCAGAAGAACAAGCGCCGCTTCAAGGCCGAGAAGGTGTTCGAGAGCAACGAGACCATTCGCGGCGCGTTCTACAGCAGGAAGAACAAGAAGGGTGAAACGGTGGAACTGGTGATGCTTCGGGCCGACACCGAGCGCGACAAGCTGACCATCGTGAACCTGACCGGCACAATAGATGAGGAATTTCTATGCTTTCTCTATAATAATAAAACATTCAAAAATTAAAACAATCACTCTGTGTCTGGGAGGCTGTGAAGCCTCCTGCACTAAGAAAAAAGCCCCATTCCATCGAGCGTGATGGTGGGGCTTTTTCGGTTTCTTGATGGTGGGGCTTTTCGGTTTCTAATAGGGCTGGAAGAGCAGACGCTTGCGGTGAGGCAGGAACACCACGCTGCCGTAATCGAGCACTGGCCCGCCAAGATGCGACAGGCCCTGGGTGGTTCGTGTGGACAGCTCGTAGAATGAGAAAGTGCCCCATTGTAGACGGTCGAGCCTGAGCAGCGTCACCTGTCCCGAAGCCTCCTGGCCGTGCAGACCACGCAAGAAGCTGCCGGTGGTCGTTCCCTCTATCTGTTCCGGGTTCTGTGCCAGGCAAGAGTCGAGCCCCTGCTCAAAGCTTGCCTTGTTCATGCGATAGAGATAAGGACTGCCCGTGTCGAAAAGCACCTGCTCGGTATAGCCCTGGAAAGGCTGAACATCGACGTATGGGGTGTGGCGGAAGGGCAGAACCTGATATGGTATCTCGATGGTCTGTGCTCGTTCGGCATTGAAATGCTTCTTGCGGTCGGTCAGTATGAGGAGCCGCTGGGCCACGTCGATCTTCATGGAGAGGCCCTTACAGACGATGTCAAATCCTACGATTCCATCAATATGCTGCCCCTGTGAGGGGCGCTGATGCACCGTGGCCTGCATGCCCGTGAAGAGCAAGCGGCCCATACGGAGCGGCGGCAGGGCCACCATAGGCACAACAGCCTGCGCGCCCAGGGCATCAGTAGAGCGGATGGTGCCCACCTGCGGGCAATGCGAAAGGTCGGTATCGTCGTAGACCACTGTCTGTGCCGCCCCCGTGTCGAGCAGGAAGCGCCGCTGCGCACCGCCTATTGTGACAGGCACAAACACCCGCCCACCCTCGTATTCTATGGCGATGGAATCGGCAAAATTGCGCTCCGACACCTTGAAACGAAGGTTATAGCCCCCCGCCCATAGCGTGGCGGGGAGCAAGAAGAAACAGAATAATGTCAGCTTAACGCCCATGGATCTCCTTGAGCAGACGGTCGGCATGGCCCCAACGGTCCATCATAAAGAGCACATAGCGAATGTCAACGCCGATGCAACGGGCCAGCTGCGAGTCGAAGAAGATGTCGCTGGAAAGCGAGTCCCAGTTGCCATCGAAGGCCAGGCCGATGAGCCGGTTCTGCCCGTCGAACATCGGCGAGCCGCTGTTGCCGCCCGTAATATCGTTGGTAGTGAGGAAGCACAAGGGCATCTCGCCGGCATTGCTGAGCAGCGAGAGCATCTCAGGCTCCACCTTATAGTCTTCGATGGAATCGCCCTTTTTCATCTTCTCGACCATACTGGGAGCCGTGGTCTTGTAGCCCGAAGGGCGGCCTCCCAGGTTGTACTCCCTGACCTGGCCGTAGCTCAGGCGCATGGTGAAGTTGGCATCGCTGTAGTGAGGCAGGTCTTCTTCCATGCGCAGCTTGGCGGCGCAGAGCACACGCTCCTGCTCGTCGATGCTGTCGCGCACCTTGACGAAGCCCTCGCGCAGTGCTTCTGAAATCTGGTAGATGCCCTGTCCGAACTGCACGCCCAGGTCTTTCTGCAAGCCTTTCTTCTGCAGGTTGAGCCGCTTGCCGCTCTTCATAAGGCGCGACTTGGCGTAAAGATAATCGGCATACTTCTGGTAGTCGCCGCCGAAGCGCGTGTCGATGGTCTGGTAGAAAGCAGGCAGATACTTCGCATCGGTCACCTTCTGGCGGTAGTTGCGCAGCAGGGTGGCCAGGATTTCGCGGTCGGTAGCCACGTCGAAGGTCGCGCTGTTATCGTCGAAAGTGAGGTGCTTTTGCCCATTCTGCATGCCACGGGCCACCCGCAGGGCGCGGGCAGAAAGCTCGTCGGTGCGCCGGAACGTCTCGACCCAGTTCATCTGCACCTTGCTCAAGTGCAGGCGCTGCCGGTAGTAGCTGGCCATCTGGCCGAAGTTCAGCTTGCCCTGGAAGTGGCCTGTGCTGTCGATCCACTGCTGCAGCTGCTGCTCGAAGCGCTGTTTCTGCTGAATAAGACCGATGGAATCGATACATTTGTTCATACCGATGCTGTTCTTCCAGTAGTTGCTGGACTGGGCATACTTCGAGTCGTACTTGATGCGCACGGCCTCTGAGGCATCCATGTGGCGCTTCATCACTTCTTGCTTCACACCACGCACCTGGGCCCGGATGGCGTTCTCGGCATAGCGCTCCTCAATGCCATAGCTGCTCAGGTAGCGGCTGGTGCTGCCGGGATAGCCCATCGTCATCGAGAAGGAACCCTCCTGATAGCCGTCGGCCGACACGCGGGCCCAGTGCTCCGGGTGGTAGGGCACGTTGTCCTTCGAGTAGTTGGCGGGGCCGTTCGTCTTCGGGTCGGCATAGATGCGGAACACCGAGAAGTCGCACGTCTGGCGGGGCCACATCCAGTTGTCGGTCTCGCCACCGAACTTACCCATCGACTTGGGGATGGCGAAGACCAGTCGCAGGTCGCGGAAGTCGCGATAGGTGGTGGCGAAGTAGCGGTTGCCCTCGTAGAAAGGCTTCAGCTCTAAGCGCAGGGTGGAGTCCTTGGCCTTCACATCCTTCGACCACGCATTCTCGATGGAATCGAGGAAATGAGCACGCTCCTTGCTGTTCATCTGCTCGAAGGCGGGCGTCAGCACCTGGTCGGTCACGTCCTTCTGCTCCACCATAAAGGCCACGAACATGTTCTCGTTGGGCAGCTCCTCCTCCTGGGTCTTGGCATAGAAGCCATTGAGCATATAGTCGTGCTCAACGGTACTGTGCGAGCGGATGGCCTCGAAGCCGCAGTGGTGGTTGGTGAAGACCAGGCCATCGGGGCTCACGACCACGCCCGAGCAGTAGCCGGAGAAGTTCACCACGGCCTTCATAATGGCATCGTCGGCCTGGTACAGCTTGTCGTAGGGCAGCTGGTAGCCCTCCTGCTTCATGGTCTCGTAGACGGCCTGCGGCAGGTTGTAGAGGGTCCACATGCCTTCGTCGGCATGGGCGGGGGTTGGGGCGAATAGGGCGAATAGGCCCAATGGGGCTAATGGGGCCAATAGGGCCCATAGGACTGATAGGAGGATTCTTTTCATTGCGTTATTGTTTTTTAAAATGTTTTCCGATGACGGGGAGGCTGCTGAGGGGCAGGTCGCGCCTGACGATGAGGGCCGCGAAGGCGATGATGAGCAGCGTGTTGAGCGGCAGCTGGAGCCCGAGCGAAAGGTCGCGCGAGAACAGCATGGCGGCATAGAGCACGGCGGCGGCCACGACGTAGAGGGCCATATCGCGCAGCGGATAGTCGATCTTGTAATAGTGCTGACCGATGAAGTAGCTGAGCAGCATCGACGTGGCGTAAGCCGCGAAGCCGGCCCAGGCGCAGGCCATATAGCTGAAGCGGGGAATGAGCAGCACGTCGACGGTGATGAGCACCACGGCACCGATGCCCGAGAAGTAGGCCCCCCAGATGGTGCGGTCGGTGAGCTTGTACCAGAAGGAGAGGTTGAAGAACACGCCGAACATAATCTCGGCGGCCATGACGATGGGCACCACGCGCAGTCCCTCCCAGTAGCTCTCGCCGATGATGAACTTCAGCACGTCGATGTAGCCCATGACGCAAAGGAACGCCAGCAGCGTGAAGATGAGGTAGAACTTCATGGCCTGGGCGTAGGTCTCGCGGTTGTCCTTGTCCTTCGACTTGCCAAAGACGAAGGGCTCGTAGGCGAAGCGGAAGGCCTGGGTGATCATGACCATAATCATGGCTATCTTGATGCAGGCGCCATAGATGCCCAGCTGGGTGCGCGCCTCTTCGATGGAACCGCTGAAAAAGTAGGGAAAGAGGATCTGTGAGGCAGCCTGGTTCAGCTGGCCCGCCACGCCCATAATGAGCAGCGGCCAGGTGTAGCCGAGCATTCGCCTGCAGGTACCTTTGTCGAAGGCGAAGGCAGTGGTGCCCCACTCCTTCCACAGCATGAGCAGGGTGGCCACCGTGCAGAACAGGTTGATATAGAACACGAAGGCCACGTCGAGCGTGAACTGCTCGTCGTAGAGGCCGAAGGGGTTCAGCCGCAGGGCGGGCAGCACGATGAGGTAGAGCAGATTGAGCGTGATGTTGAGCAGGATGTTGATGATCTTCAGCGCAGCAAACTTCAGCGGCTTGTGCTGGTAGCGCAGATAGGCAAAGGGGATGGCCATAAAGGCATCGATGGCCACGGTGATGAACATCACTGCCACATATTCGGGATGGTCGGCATAGCCTATAGCGGCCGCTATAGGATGAATGGCGACCAGCACGATGAGCGACGAGACGAAGGAGGTGACGAACAGCATCGTGAGCGTAGAGGAATAGACCTTCCTCGGGTCTTCGCCCTCCTTGCTCATAAAGCGGAAGAAGGTGGTCTCCATGCCGAAGGTGAGCAGGATGACGAGGATGGAGACGTAGGCATAGACGTTGGTGATGACGCCATACTCGCCGCCACTGGCTGCGAAGCGGGCGGTCTGGATGGGTACGAGCAGGTAGTTGATGAACCTGGCGATGATGCTGGACAGGCCGTAGATGGCGGTGTCTTTGGCGAGGGACTTGAGGTTGGGCATAATTTTTTGTTTTTCCCAGGAGGGCCTAGGATTGCCTAGGATTGCCTAGGATAGCCTAGGAAGTCATAGGAGTTCCTAAGAGCTCCTAATTAAAGAAAAGATACGCGATCCCTATGGCAGCGAGGATGCCGGCCAGGTCGGCCAGCAGGCCGCAGACCACGGCGTGGCGGGTGTGGCGGATGCCCACCGAACCGAAGTAGACGGCGAGGATGTAGAACGTGGTGTCGGTGCTGCCCTGGAAGATGCACGAGAGCCGGCCGATGAACGAGTCGGCCCCGTAGGTGGTCATGGCATCGACCATCATGCCGCGCGCGCCGCTGCCGCTGAGCGGCTTCATCAGCGCCGTGGGCAGGGCGCCCACCCACTGGGCATCGAGACCGGAAGCCTCGACCGCGCGGCTGATGCCGGAGATGAGCATATCCATGGCCCCCGAGGCGCGGAAAACGCCGATTCCAACGAGGATGGCCACCAGATAGGGTATGATGCGCACGGCGGTGGTGAAGCCATCTTTGGCCCCCTCGATGAAGGCATCGTAGACGTTGACCTTCTTACGCATGCCCGCCAGGATGAAGCCCACGATGATGGTCATGAGCAGAATGTTGGCCACGGTGGTGCTGGCGCGGTTCATCAGCTCAGAGTCGAGCCGGCTGAAGCCCCATATCGCCCCGGCCACCGCTAAGCAGCAGATGCCCAGCGTGAGCAGCATGGTGCGGTTGAGCAGGTTGATGCGCTGATAGAGCGAGGTGACGATGATGCCCGCCAGGGTAGAGAAGAACGTGGCCAGCAGGATGGGAATGAACACATCGGTGGGCTGCTGGGCCCCCATCTGTGCGCGGTAGACCAGGATGGAGATGGGAATGAGCGTGAGCCCGCTGGTGTTCAGCACCAGAAACATAATCATGGGGTTCGAGGCCGTGTCTTTCTTAGGGTTCAGCTCCTGCAGCTGCTCCATAGCCTTCAGTCCCAGCGGGGTGGCGGCATTGTCGAGGCCCAGCATGTTGGCGGCCACGTTCATGAAGATGCTGCCCGTGACGGGGTGGCCCTTGGGAATGTCGGGGAACAGGCGGGTGAACACGGGGCTGAGCAGCCGGGCCAGGGCGCTGACCAGCCCGCCTTGCTCGCCAATCTTCATGATGCCGAGCCATAACGAGAGCACGCCCGTGAGGCCGAGCGAGATTTCGAACGCCGTCTTCGACGAGGCGAACGTTGAGTCCATCATAGCGGGAAACACGTCGAAGTCGCCGAAGAACACCAGTCGCACCAGCGCAACGGCGAATGCGATGAGGAAAAATGCTATCCAGATGTAGTTAAGTGTCATAAGTGAGTGCAAAGTTACGAATAAGCGTCCGAATGACAAAATAATGTAGCAAAAAAATAGCTGAAAAGGGGGCAGCCATTCACATGGACGCCCCCCGTTCTCAAGTTAATATGCGGAGTATTTGATGTTTTTCCGATTATTCGCTATAGTTCCACTCAACATTCGAGTACCAGACAACGCTCTTGTCCTGCACCCAGTCGTTGAAGAGAGGATACTTGCCGTTGATGTCCTGGAACTCCTTGCAGTACTCGAAGCCCTGGGTCACGGCGATCTTGGCGGCAGCCTCGCCCTTGTTGGCGGTGAGCTCAATCCAGTCGACGCTGTCGTCGCCCGTGTTGCCCTTCTTCACCTTGATCACGATGTCCTTGCCCTTCAGCGCGCGGTTCAGACCCGTTACGGTGAACGGCTGTGCCGTAGCACCCAGCACGTCAACACCCGTGTTGATCATGTGAAGCTTGCCCGTAGCGGGATCGATGTTGGGATAGCCGAACTCGGCGTGCACCTCGCGGCCGGCCACGGTGAGGGGCAGCGTACCACCGGCAGCCAGCAGCTGCACCTTGGCAGTGGTCTCGTTGTCGTAGGTCACGTTGAACACCACGTCGTTGAAGTCGAAGTCGCTCTTCTCGGAAGCCGAGAGGTCCTCAGCAATGATGCACACGTCGTAGCTGGCATCGCGCACCTC
>JAFVEE010000071.1 GCA_017478085.1 Prevotella sp.
AGCGGCACGCCCGGCATAGGCAGCGTGATGTTCATCGACGGTCTGAACTCGCTCAACAGCAATGCCCAGCCCCTCATCGTGGTCGACGGCGTGATCTTCGACCAGCAGCGCGACCGCCAGATGCTGCACAGCGGCTTCTACAACGACGTGCTGACCAACATCTCGCCTGCCGACATCGAGCGCATCACCGTGCTGCGCAACGGCACGGCCCTCTATGGTGCCAAGGGCTCCAACGGCGTCATCCTCATCGACACGCGCCGCAACAAGTCCATGGCCACCCGCATCACCGCCAGCATCTCGGCCGGCGTGACGCTCGAGCCCAAGTTCATCGATATGATGGGCGCCGAGCAGTATCGCAGCTATGCCTCTGAAATGCTGAAGACCACCAACACCACGGTGAGCGACTTCAAGTTCCTGAACGAGGATCCCAACTACTATTACTACCGCCAGTACCACAACCAGACCGACTGGAAGGAGCAGGTCTACCGCACGGCCTTCACCCAGAACTACGGCATCAACGTGGAGGGTGGCGACGACGTGGCCAACTACAACCTGTCGCTGGGCTATGCCAACGCCCAGAGCACGCTCGACTACAACGCGATGAACCGGCTGAACATTCGCTTCAACACCGACATCGACTTCTCGAAGAAGTTCCACACCCGCTTCGATGCCTCGTTCTCGAACCTGAGCCGCAACCTGCGCGACGACGGCACGCCCGCCACCTATAGCGACGGCCCCATCTCGTCGCCCTCGTTCCTGGCCTATGCCAAGAGCCCCTTCCTCAGCCCCTACGCCTACGCCGGTGGCAGTCTGAGCGACCACCTCGACGTGAACGACGAGAGCTATCTCGATGAGGCCCTGCACAACTACCAGACCTACAACTACCGGCTGGGCAACCCCTACGCCCTCAATACCTATGGCGATGCCGAGAACAAGAACCGTTTCCAGAACTCCATGCTCAACATTGCCGTGACGCCCCGCTTCGACTTCAGCCCCAGCCTCAGCCTGCAGGAGCACTTCAGCTACAACCTGGTGAGCACCAACGAGAAGTACTACATTCCCGTCTACGGCGTGCCCGACTACTACGTTGAGAGCTTCGCCTCTACCCGCGAGAACGAGGTGCGTTCGCTCTTCTCGAAGCAGAACTCGCTCATGAGCGACACCCGCCTGTCGTGGCAGCACCGCTACGATGCCCACCAGGTCAGCGCCTTCGGTGGTGCCCGCGTCAACTGGGAGAGCTATTCGCTCGACACCCAGCTCAGCTACAACACCGGCAACGACAAGACGCCCTTCACGCAGAGCGGCCCCGACTCCAGTTCCGATGGCGGCAGCGCCAGCTGGACCAGCATTGCCTGGTATGCACAGGCGCAGTACGACTACCTGCAGCGCTACTACCTGCAGCTGAACCTCACGGCCGAGACCTCGTCGGACTTCGGCATCGAGGCCGACGGCGGCCTGAAGGCCTTCGGTGCCCGCTGGGGCATCTTCCCCGGTGTGCAGGCCTCCTGGGTGCTCACCAACGAGAAGTGGTTCCATCCCACTTCGGCCATCAACTACCTGCGCCTGTATGCCGGTCTCGACGTAACGGGCAACGACAACCTCGATCATCTGGCCGCCCGCAGCTACTTCCGCTCTGAGAAGTACCTGCAGTCCATCCTGGGCCTCGACCTGGGCAGCATTGGCAACAGCCGCATTCAGTGGGAGCGCACCACCAAGTTCACCGCCGGCTTCGAGACCAACCTCATCGACAACCGCCTGAACGTGCGTCTGAACCTCTTCAGCTCGAAGACCGACCACCTGCTCACCCTGCAGCGGCTGAGCTACCTCACCGGTCTCGACACCAACTGGAGCAACGGCGGTGCCATGACCAACAAGGGCGTCGACCTCTCGCTCCTGGGCCGCATCATCGCCACCCGCGACTGGCAGTGGGAGCTGGGCGCCACCCTCGGCCACTATAAGAACAAGGTCACCTCCCTCCCCACCGCCGCCTCCGCCGCCGTGCCCGCCTCAGCCGCCGTGCCCGCCGTATCTCCGGCGGGTTCCTCAGCCGCCGTGCCCGCCGCTGCCGCTGTGCCCGCCGCTTTTCCGGCGGGTTCCTCCTCCTCCCTGGCGGGCCTCACCACCTCCCTCTATGGCGCCACCATCCTCACCGCCGTCGGCCAGCCCGCCAACGTCTTCTACGGCTACCGCTCGCAGGGCGTCTTCGCCACCACCGAGCAGGCCGCTGCCGCCGGTCTCTACGTGCTCGACGACAACGGCGTCGACCGCCACTACTTCCAGGCCGGCGACGTCTGCTTTGCCGACCTCGATGGCAACAACCGCATCGACGAGGCCGACCGCACCATCATTGGCGATCCCAACCCCGACATCTACGGCAACATCTTCACCAGCCTGCACTGGAAGCGCTTCTCGCTGCAGGCTCAGCTCAACTACTCGCTGGGCAACGACATCTACAACTACCAGCGCGCGCAGCTGGAGGGCGGACAGCGCTTTATGAACCAGACCACGGCCATGACGCGTCGCTGGCACGGCGAGGGCCACGAGACCGACGTGCCCCGCATCGCCTTCCAGGATCCTATGGGCAACGCCCGCTTCAGCGATCGCTGGATAGAGGATGGCTCGTACCTGCGGCTGAAGTCCGTCACCCTGTCCTACCGCCTGCCCGTGAACTCGCAGTTCCTGCAGGGCCTGGAGTTCTGGGTGCAGGGCAACAATCTGCTCACCTTCACCAACTATCTCGGTGCCGACCCCGAGACGGCCATCACTGGCAGCGTCATTGGCCAGGGCATCGACACCGGCCTGCTGCCCCAGAGCCGCTCGTTCCTGGCAGGTGTGAAGATCAACCTGTAGTAGTGTTTATTCTTAATAGTTTATAGTTATGATTACCATTGATATAAAGAAACTCATCGCTGCTTGTTCTGTTTGCTGCTGCATCTCAGCAGCCACCACCAGCTGCTCCGACATGCTCGAGCAGGATTCCGACCTGGTGCGCTTTGCCGACAAGGAGATGCTCACCAACGCCACCGACACCATCTACTCCGTGGTGGGCATTATGAAGAAGATGCAGGCACTGGCCGACCGCACCGTGGTGCTCGGCGAGGTGCGTGGCGACCTGGTCGACGTAACCACCTACGCCTCGGCCGACCTCCGCGCCATCGCCTCCTTCTCCCACACCGCCGCCGCCACCGCCGCCGTGCCCGCCGTTTCTCCGGCGGGCTCCTCCTCCTCTCCGGCGGGCCCCAACAAGTACAACGCCCCCCGCGACTACTACGCCGTGATCAACAACTGCAACTACTTCCTCGCCCACGCCGACACCACCCTGCGCAACAACCAGAACCAGCGCATCTTCCAGAAGGAGTATGCCGCCGTGAAGGCCTACCGCGCCTGGACCTACCTGCAGCTGGCACTCATCTACGGCCGCGTCCCCTTCGTCACCGAGCCCATCGTCGAGATGAGCGTCGACGAGACCCAGTACCCCCTCTACGACCTGCAGCAGGTGTGCCAGTACTTCATCGCCGACCTGGCCCCCTACGCCACCACCGAGCTGCCCGGCTACGGCACCATCGGCCCCGTTGACTCGCGCCTCACCTACTTCCCCATCCACGTGCTCCTGGGCGAGCTGAACCTCTGGGCAGGCAACTACCGCGAGGCCGCCCTCTGCTACTACCGCTACATCTCCACCCGCAACGGTGCCAACACGGCCTGGCCCACGGGCTCGCTGCGACTGGAGTGGACGCGCGACGACGGCAAGTACCAGCGCTACAGCGACAGCTGGTCCATGCCTGCCTTCGGCCTCACCTCCGAGCGCTATGCCACCGATGGCGAGCTCGTCACCATGACCCCCGGCGACTCCATCCCCACGTCGCCCAACTACAGCTCGCTGCCCAGCCTCTTCTGCACCAGCACCCAGAACGACGGCTACTACTCGCTCGTGCCCTCGCAGGCCCTGCTCAGCCTCTCGGCCAGCCAGGTCTACTGCAACCTCACCACCACTGGCGAGGTGGGCTACGCCCCCACCAACCTGACCGACAACCGCAACGGCGACCTGCGTCTGGCCACTGCCTACCGCACCTTCAATTATAACATCGGCGGTCTGGCCACCACCACAGGAAGGCCCACGCAGCAGCTCGCCGAGAAGTATGCCTACACCACCAACGTGCACCTGTGGCGCCGCTCTATGGTCTATCTGCACATGGCCGAGGCCCTCAACCGCAGCGGACTGCCCGAGCTGGCCTTCCGCATCCTGTCCACGGGCGTCAACAACCGGGTCATCGCCGAGATGCAGCACACCTACGCTGCCGACAGCGTCTGGCTGGCCCAGTTCGACTTCCCCAACACCCTCTACGTCCTGCGCACCGATGACCCCACTGCCTTCAACACGCTGGGCATCCACTCGCGCGGCTGTGGCTTCACCGAGAACAACGAGTTCTATCAGATGCCCACCGGCACGCTGCAGCAGCAGATAGAGGCCGTCGAGGATCTCATTGCCGACGAGGAGGCCCTCGAGCTGGCCTTCGAGGGTCAGCGTTTCTACGACCTGATGCGCGTGGCCCTTCGCCGTGGCGATCCCACCTACCTCGCTACCCGCATCCTGGCCCGTCGTGGCTCCGGCAATGCCAGCGGCATCACCGCCAATCTGGCCGATCCCCAGAACTGGTACCTGCCCTTCCTCACCGAGTAACCGCCTGTTCCCCCACTCCCTCAACAAGCACGAGCAGAAGCCCCCTCACCACCGGCTTCTGCTCGTGCTTTCACAACGCCCCCTCCGTTCCCCATCAACGAAGCCCCCGTTCCCCATCAACGAAGCCCCCGTTCCCCATCAACGAAGCCCCCGTTCCCCATCAACGAAGCCTCCGTTCCTCGAAAAATCTCCCAAACATTTGGCACTTTAGCAGAAAAAACGTAACTTTGCGGGCAAAACCAGTATTTATGGGAAAATTCATTAACCCTTTCACCGACGTAGGATTCAAGCGAATCTTCGGGCAGGAGATTTCCAAGCCTGTGCTCATCACCTTCCTCAACAGCCTGCTGGAGGGCGAGCGCCGCATCCTCGACCTGAAGCTCCTTGACAAGGAGCAGACGGGCGAGTCGGCCGACGATCGCTCGCTTATCTACGATGTCTACTGCGAGGTAGAGGGCGGCGAGCGCATCATCGTGGAGATGCAGAACCGCAGCCAGCCCTTCTTCAAGAACCGCAGCATCTACTATGCCGCGCGTGCCATCTCCAATCAGGGCGTGCCAGGCCTGTCGTGGAACTACGGCGACGTGAAGGCCGTCTACCTAATAGCCTTCCTGAACTTCACGCGGAGCGACATCTCCACCGACTTCCGCACGGATGTGGGTCTGGTCGATATGCAGCACCAGACGCTCTTCAGCGACAAGATGCGGCTCATCTTCCTGCAGCTGCCCTACTTCACGAAGGAGGTGGATGACTGCGAAACAATATTCGAGAAACTAATTTACGTATTGAAGCATATGGATGTACTACAGAGAATGCCCTGGCTGGCCCAGGATGCCGTTTTCCAGAAGCTGGCCAGCATTGCCGATGTGGCCTCGCTGAGCAAGCAGGAGCGCCTGGCTTACGACGAGAACCTGCGCAAGTATCGCGACACCGTAGCCGTGATGGAGGGGCAGTATATAGAAGGTATGGAGAAGGGAATGGCCAAGGGTATGGCCAAAGGAATGGCAAAAGGGCTTGCTGAAGGCAAGCTGGAGGTGGCTCGTTCGATGAAGGCCAATGGTGTGCCGGACGAGCA
The DNA here is from genome assembly GCA_017478085.1 of Prevotella sp. Lineage (GTDB taxonomy): Bacteria > Bacteroidota > Bacteroidia > Bacteroidales > Bacteroidaceae > Prevotella. Next base: position 5,757 of record JAFVEE010000071.1, read on the forward strand.
GATCAGTCTCTACACAGGCCTCACTCCTGCTGAAATCGAAATGATATAAGAGAACAACAAACATAATTGTAGAACCCTTTAAAACCCGAATGCAGAAGAAACAGACAGACTAAACGACGAAGCGAAACGCTCATCAGCGGGCCGCTGCACCAGGTGCCGTCCCCCGCAGGGAACAATGAACACAAATTTATGAACCCCGACGTTTCTGCTCCACTCCACTTTTTGATATAACTTGGACTTTAAGTCCTTGTTCTCGCTCCGATATAAACCGCCAAAATTTATACAATGAGAACAAGTGACGAAAGTTCACGCCGTAGGGCGTGGATTGTTCGTGCTTTTCTATTGTAATGGCTACTTGGCGGTGCCTTCGGAGCGGAAAAGCCAACAGAGCAGTTCCGTCCTTTTTTATTTCTCAACTTTTTATGAAACATATTTTTACTAAATATTTTTTTTCTTTTCTATTGTGCATAGTAGGGATAAAGGCCGAAGCGTATGATTGCTATGTAGATGGTATATATTACAATCTAAATAAAGATAATCATACAGCAAGTGTAACATACCTTAACATATATCCTGAAAATAGTACTATTTACGTAGACAAAGTTATTATCCCTGCTTCTATTTCTTATGATGGAGATTCATATGATGTAATTAGCATTGGACACAGCGCATTCTATAACTGCAAAAAACTAACAACCGTCCTTCTTCCCAATCATCTGATAAGCATAGGTAGTTCTGCCTTTTATGGTTGCAGCGATTTGAAGGACATCACTATTCCTAATACAGTATCAGAAATTGGTGGGGGAGCTTTTTACGGCTGTATTTAGATAGGCCATAATAACTATGAAAGACCAATAACAACTATTTGTATCTTTCTCATTTTCAGTTACTTTTGATTTTTAACACTTGGTAGTTGGAATTTGGTAGTTACCGAATTTCAGTATATTTTTGCAACGTATTTCTACCGCGAGGAATTTACGGGGCTTCGATATCGTCACTTTGCGGACTCGGTTGACAAAGGGTTACAATGAGGTGCAAGGAGTGACAAAACGGAGCGAACGGATTCTGAGAAAGCAACGATGC
>JAFVEE010000072.1 GCA_017478085.1 Prevotella sp.
CGTGGCCTTCCTGGGCTTCCTGATTCACGACATACTGACCAACGAATTGTGGAAAACCAGCGATTTCATCGGTATGGCCGAGGTGGTGCTTCGCTACTTCATGATGGCCGTCACGCTCATCGTGATGGCCGTGCCCGAAGGGTTGCCCATGGCCGTGACACTGGCCTTGGCGCTGAACATGCGGCGCATGCTGCGGTCGAACAACCTGGTGCGCAAGCTGCAGGCCAGCGAGACGATGGGAGCCGTGACCGTGATCTGTACCGACAAGACGGGCACGCTGACGCAGAACCGCATGGAGCTGACCTGTCTGGAAACCACCAACGGCCAGGCGCTGATGGAGGAAATAGCGCTGAACTCGACCGTGGAGTTCGACGGCGAGAAAGCCATCGGCAACCCCACCGAGGCGGCTTTGCTGCGCGGTTGCGACGGCTTCGGCGTAGACTTACAGGAGGTGCGCCGCCGCGGCAAGATGCTCGACCGGCTGCCTTTCTCCACCGAGCGCAAGCTCATGGCCTCGCTCTGGCAGTTTCCCTACGGCACGATGCTCTGCGTGAAGGGTGCGCCCGAGGTGGTGCTGGCGCGCTGCCAGATGAGCGACAGGCAGCGCAGCGAGGTGAGCAGCCGCATCAGCAGCTACCAGCAGCAGGGCATGCGCGTGCTGGCCTTTGCCCATAAGGCCGATGCCGGCGCGATAGAGCTGAGCCAGCTGGACTATACGGGCTTTGCCGCCATCAGCGACCCCGTTCGCCCCGATGTGCCGCAGGCCGTGCAAGACTGCCGCAAGGCGGGCATCGACGTGAAGATCGTGACGGGCGACAACGAGCTGACGGCCCTTGAGATAGCCCGCCAGATCGGCCTGCTGGTCTCTGTGGGCAGCGATTCCATCGCTGCTACTCAGGCCATCACCGGCCCCGCCTTCGCCGCCCTGAGCGACGAGGAAGCCCTGAAACTGGTAAAGACGCTGAAGGTGATGAGCCGCGCCCGCCCCACCGACAAGCAACGTCTGGTGCAGCTGCTGCAACAGCTGGGCGAGGTAGTGGCCGTGACGGGCGACGGCACCAACGACGCCCCGGCGCTGAACCACGCCCACGTGGGCCTCTCCTTAGGCAGCGGCACGAGCGTGGCCAAGGAGGCCAGCGACATCACCCTGCTCGACGACTCGTTCCGCTCGGTGGTGCGCGCCGTGGAATGGGGCCGCTCGCTCTATAAGAACATTCAGCGGTTCATCTTCTTCCAGCTGGTGGTCAACGTCACGGCCCTGCTGCTCGTGGTGGCCGGCTCGATCATCGGCACCGAACTGCCGCTCACGGTGACGCAGATACTCTGGGTGAACCTGATTATGGATACTTTCGCCGCCATGGCCCTGGCCTCGCTGCCGCCCAGCCATGAAGTGCTCAACCATCCGCCGCGCAAGGCCACCGACTTCATTATCTCGCCCCCGATGGCGCGCGGCATTGCCTTCTGGGGCGGTCTATTCTTCCTCTTCACCTTTATTTATTTATACTGGCTGGAGCACAACGTGGTGGGCGAGGGCGTGAGCACCTACGAGCTGACGAAGTTCTTCACCGTCTTCGTGATGCTACAATGGTGGAACCTCTTCAACGCCCGCACGCTGGGTTCGCGCCATTCGGCCTTCCGTCATTTCTTCTGGGGCAAGGGCTTCGTGCTGGTGCTGGTGCTCATTCTGGCGGGCCAGTGGCTCATCGTGACGCTGGGTGGCGACATGTTCCGCACCGTGCCCCTGACGGCTGAAGACTGGCTGCAGATCATAGCAGGCACCTCGCCCGTGATGCTGCTGGGCGAGGCGTATCGTTTATATCAAAGAAAAATGCGATGAAAACGGTGTTTTTTAACGACGACAGGGTGCCGGCAGGCCATTATGCTGCCACCATAGGCTTCTTCGACGGCGTGCATCGCGGCCACCGCTCGCTTATCGGTCAGCTGAAGCAGGCCGCCCGCGAGCGCGGCCTGCAGACTATGGTCATCACCTTCGCGCAGCATCCCCGCCAGGTGGTTCAGCCCGAATGGCAACCGCAGCTGCTCACTACTCTTGAAGAAAAAGCCCATTTCATCGAAGAAACGGGCATCGACGTGCTCGTGGTGCTGCGCTTCGACAGGCAGATGGCAGCCCTCTCGGCCCACGACTTTATGCAACGGGTGCTGCGCGATGAGCTGGGCGTGCAGCTGCTGCTCACGGGCTACGACAACCGCTTCGGCCACAACCGCGAGGAAGGCTTCCAGGACTACCAGCGCTATGGCCGCGAGATGGGCATCGAGGTGCTGTGCGGCCAGCCCTACAGCGAGGACGGCCTGCGCTTCAGTTCGTCGGTGGTGCGCCAGCTCATTGGCGACGGCCGCATGGCCGAGGCCGCCCGCTGCCTGGGCCGCCCGTACACCGTGACGGGCCGCGTGGTTCATGGCGAGCAGATCGGTCGTACGCTGGGCTTCCCCACGGCCAACATACGCGTGGAGCAGGCAGGCCGTCTGCTGCCCGCGAACGGCGTCTACGCCGTGAGCGTTCGGCCTGCAGAAAGCGAGCAGACCTACTCCGGCGTGATGAACATAGGCATGCGCCCCACGTTCAGTGGTCATGAGCGCACGCTGGAAGTAAATATCTTCGATTTCATCGGCAATCTGTACGACCGCCAGCTCACCGTGGCCTTCATAGAACGGCTGCGCGAGGAGCGCCACTTCGACTCGCCCGCAGCGCTGACGGAGCAGATGAAAAAAGATGCCGAAGCGGCAAAAAGAATACTCAAAAACTGTTGACGATGCTGAAAGCAATATCCTACACCCTGATTTTTGCCGGCATACAGATGCTGGTGTCGGCACTGGCCATGCTGCTGGTGCCCCTGATTGGCGATGGCTCCTGGGCTGGCTCGCCCTACGTTCTCGTCGTTTCGATGGCCGTATTTTCGCTCGTTTCCATCGTAGTTTTCCTGTGGGCGGGCTGGGCCCAGGTGTCGCGCGAATACTTGCAGTCGCGCCCCTGGGCCGTGCTGTTCTGGTGCGTCATCGCCGCCATCGGCGTGGTGGTGCCCTCGATGGCCCTTCAGGAGCAGATGCCCGAGCTGCCCAACATCGTCGAGGAGCAGCTGGCCGAAATCATGAACACCCATGGCGGCTACTTCGTGATAGCCCTGCTGGCCCCCCTTGCCGAGGAACTGGTGTTTCGCGGAGCCGTGCTGCGCTCGCTGCTGACGTGGAGGCCAGAATCGCGTTGGCGCATGGTCTTCGTCTCGGCCGTGCTCTTTGCCCTGATCCACATGAACCCCGCACAGATGCCCCATGCCTTCCTGATGGGCTTTCTGCTGGGCTTGCTGTATGAGCGCACAGGCAGCATCGTGCCGGGCGTGGCCTTCCACTGGACTAACAACACGCTGGCCTTCGTGCTGTTCAAACTATACCCCGACCCCAGTATCCGGCTTATCGACATACTGGGATCGGGGCGCAACGTGGGGGCAGCCGTCATCTTCTCGCTCTTCATCCTGCTGCCCGCCCTCTATCAGCTGTGGCTCAGGACGGAGCGAGCCTCCTGATCAGTTTGTGGGCGTGACGGGCTTGATGCCACCGTCTTTCTCGAACTCCATCGGGTCGATGCACACCTCGCGATGGAAGCCGGGGCCGTCTTTCTTGTCGAGATAGGCGGGGTTGATGCGATGGTACACGATGTACCACTTGTCCTTGCCCGGAATCTGAAGCACCGAGTTGTGGGCCGTGCCATAGATGTGCTGGTCGGGCCGCTGCTGCAGGATGATGGGATCCTTGGCCACCTCGATGGGGCCGAGGGGCGACTTCGAGGTGCCGTAGGCCACGTGGTAGTTGGGCGAGCCCGTATCGTCGACGCTCCACAGGAAGTAGTACGTGCCCTTGCGCTTGAACACATAGGTGCCCTCGCGGTAGGCATAGTCGTGCAGCGTGCCGCCGCGCGGGGTCATGAGCGTCACGGTGCTCTCGTCTATCGAGGTCATATCGTCGTTCAGCTTGGCTCCGGCCATATAGCCGTTGCCCCAGTACAGGTAGCTCTGGCCATCGTCGTCGGTAAACACGTCGACATCGATCTGCTGACCGTTCTTCTGCCCCTCGGGCCGCTTGTCTACGATGGGCTGTCCGAAGTCCTTGAAGGGCCCCGTGGGGCTGTCGCTTATGGCCACGCCGATGGCCTTGCGCTCGCCCTGGTCGCCACTATAATAGAAGTAGAACTTGCCGTTCTTCTTCTCGATGCAGGGAGCCCAGGCGTTGCCCTTGGCCCACTGGGTGTCTTTCTTCAGGTCGAGGATGATGCCCTCGTATTGCCACCGCTTCAGGTCCTTGCTTGAGTAGCAGGTGAAGTAGTAGCCACCCCACCCCGGCGCACCGTCGGTCGTGGAGTAAATGTAGTAGCGCCCGCCGTCGGCCAGCACCTCGGGGTCGGCATGCATCTCGGGCAGAATGGGGTTCTTCTGGGCCTGAGCGCCAAGGCTGATGGCGGCCAGGAGTGTCAGCATGAGTTTTTTCATTGTCGTTTAGGATGTAGATTAGAATATTGTCGATTTGGCAGCAAAGTTAAGTAAAAAAACGCAGATTGCAGCATTTTAGGCGAAAAGATATGCATTATTTCAGAAAAATTTGTAACTTTGCCCCACATGAAGAAAGAAGAGTTACTCCGGAAGATTCTGCCGCTGGCCGTGCTGGCGGGAATCTGCATCTCCATCGGCTGCGTGGTCAACCTCAGGGTGGGCGGCGTGGCCGGTGCTGTCTTGTTTGCCTTCGGGCTTACCACGGTGGTCTACTACGGCATGAAGCTCTACACGGGCACCGCCGGATTCATTCGCCGACAGGGCGACTGGACCATGCTCGCGGTGGTGCTCGCGGGCAACATCGTGGGCTGTCTGCTCATGGCGCTGATGATAGCCTACGCCCAGCCCGACTGCGTAGAGCCGGCCTCGAAGATCCTGGCCGGCCGACTGGCCAAGGGCCCGCTGGCCTGCCTGCTGCTGGCCATAGGCTGCGGCTTCATTATGACCACCGCCGTAGAGTTCGCCCGCAAGGGCAAGATGCTGCCGCTGTTGCTGGGCGTGCCGGTGTTCATACTGTGCGGCTTCGCCCATAGCATAGCCGATGCGTTCTACTTCCTTGTCAGTCCGCAGGAGCAGCTGTTGCAGTGGCCCGTGCTCGTGGTCTATGTGAGCGAGGTGCTGGGCAACTTCGTGGGCTGCAACCTGTATCGCTGGGCGCTGTTCTTCGCCCCGAAGGAGAACGAGGCATGAGGGGCCGTTTCGCACCGTCGCCCACGGGCCGCATGCACCTGGGCAACCTGTTCAGCGCCCTGTTGTCGTGGCTCTCGGCCCGCAGCCAGGGCGGCGAGTGGGTGCTGCGCATTGAGGATGTAGATCCCGACCGCTCGCGCCGTGAGTATGCCCTGCTGCTGATGGACGACCTGCAGTGTCTGGGCCTGGAGTGGGACGGCGAGCCCGTCTACCAGAGCGAGCGGGGCCACCTGTACCAGCACTACTTCGACCAGCTGAATGCCCTGGGCCTCACCTACCCTTGCTACTGCACCCGTGCCGATCTGCTGGCCACGCAGGCTCCCCACGAGAGCGATGGCCGCGTGGTCTATCCCGGCACCTGTCGCCATCGCCCGCCGCAGCCCGGCAAGCCTGCTGCCATGCGTCTCATCGTGCCCGACCGCGACATCAGTTTCACCGATGGCCACTTCGGCCCGCAGTGCGTGAACCTGGCCCGGCAGGTGGGCGACTACATCATTCGCCGCAAGGACGGGGCCTGGGCCTACCAGCTGGCCGTGGTCGTCGACGATGCGCTGATGGGCATCACCGAGGTGGTGCGTGGTCGCGACCTGCTGCTCTCCACGCCTCAGCAAATCTATCTCGCCCAGCTGCTGGGGTTCCCCACCCCCGTCTACATCCATTTCCCCCTGCTCTGCCGTCCTGCCGAATCTTCGGCCTCGCCCATCCGCCTGTCCAAGCGCGACCGCAGTCTCGATATGGCCTACCTGCGCCAGCACCACACCGCCCCCGAGATCATCGGTCAGCTGGCCCATCTGGCCGGGCTGCTTCCCAAGCCAGAGCCCGTCAGCCCCCAGTCGCTCCTCCCCCTCTTCTCCTGGCAGCGCGTCCCCACCACCGATATCGAGATTTCCCGCAACCATTCAACCTAAATGATAATCTACTATAAAGTACGCAGAGCGTCGCTTCAAAAAACCACAAAAAACAAGAAAAACAAAATAAAACCATTCTATTTTTATCTTGTTTTTCCTTGTTTTCTTTTGTTTTTCCTTGTTTTTTGTAGCGACGCTCTGCGTATAATCTTAGAGAGATTGTTTAAAATAAGTTAACAGACGGTTGGTTTCACGCAAGATAGACTCTGGTTTGCAGTTATTAGTGCAGTAACTCAAACCAAAAATCAGTTCCTAAAAACAATGAAGACAAGAAACTTTCTGATGAACATGGCCGGCACACTGATGCTGGCCGGGGCAATGCTTACCGCCTGCACAGAAGGCGATGGCGAGGCCGACGATAGCTACATTCCTGGCGAAAAGGCACTATCGGCCGATGTGGCCGAAGGCGGCCCCGGCACCAGCGGAACAGGCAGCGATGGCAACACCCTTGCGGGCGTCGTGACGGCCGGCGAGTGGAGCGACCTGCAGCACTGGCCCTTCTGGTCGCGCCTGATGCTCGATGACCAGTTCAGCGACAAGAGCGACTACTGGCTGATGTACACCAACAACCGCGTGGCCGTGAGCGTGACCAACGAAAGCGGGCAGCCCGTGGCGGGCGTCAGCGTGAAACTGCAGCGCAGTGGCAGCACCGTGTGGGAGACCGTGACCGACAACCACGGACTGGCCAACTGCTGGCCGGGCTTCTGCCAGAAAGAGGAGGTCAGCAGCGAGAGCCTCAGCCTCATCGTCGACGGGCAGCCCATGGCCGGCCACCCCGTGCTCTGCCCGTGGGACTCGCTGGCCCAGCCGTCAGCCACCAACCATTATGTAGTGTCGCCGTCCAAGGCCGTCAGCCAGCGGGCCGATATTGCCTTCGTGGTCGATGCCACGGGCTCTATGGGCGACGAGATTAACTTCCTGAAGAGCGACCTCGCCGACATCATCGTCCGGGCCTCGCAGGCTGCACCGGGACAGACACTCCGCACGGCGGCCCTGTTCTATCGCGATGAGGGCGACGAATACGTGACGCGTCACTCCGATTTCACCGAGGATCTCGACCAGACGGCATCCTTCGTCAACGAGCAGAACGCCAACGGTGGCGGCGACTACCCCGAGGCAGTGCACACGGCCTTGGAGAACACGCTGCAGAACCTGTCGTGGGACGCTCAGGCCCGCACCCGCCTGGCCTTCCTCATTCTTGATGCTCCGGCCCACCACGAGTCGTCCGTCATCCAGTCGCTCCAGCAGTCGGTGGCCACCTTTGCCCGCCTGGGCATCCGGCTGGTGCCCGTTGCCGCCAGCGGCGTCGACAAGAACACCGAGTTTATGTGCCGCTTCTTTGCCATCGCCACCGGTGGCACCTACGTGTTTCTGACCAACGACAGCGGCGTGGGCAATCACCACATTCAGGCCACCGTGGGCGACTACGAGGTAGAGCAGCTGAACGACCTGCTCATCCGCCTCATCGGGTACTACACCGAGTAGCCATCTGCCTCGCCCGCAGCTCACCACAGAACGACGGAGGCACAGCGTTTCATTTACGCTCTGTGCCTCCGTCGCTCTATGATGGCATTTTTTATATCACAATTCATCCACCTGCTGCCTGGTCAGCCCGCAGTACTTCATAATCAGCTCTGCCGACATTCCGTCGGCCTTCATCCGCCGTGCCGTGTCGCGCTGGTTTTCCACACGACCCTCCACACGACCCTCCACACGGCCCTCCTCGCGGCCCTTCCGCTCGGCCGACTGCACCACGTTGTGCAGGTCGCGGTAGTGCTTGAGGCTGTCCTCGTAGATGCGTGACTCGTCGGGCGTGAAGCGGGCTATCTCGGCCTGCTCGAACAGACGGGTGAACACCCGCTCCTGTAGGGCGGCGGGACGCTCCATCAGCCGCGTCAGGTTCTTCAGCACAAAGAGCCACTTGTCGTACATAGACACCAGCTCATCCTCCGTCTTGCTGAACTTGGGCATCTCGAGGTAGACGTAGGTCAGCTTATCGTAAAACACGTGCTTGTCCTCCACGTCCATCAGCTTCACCTCGTGGTGGAAACAGTCATGGTCGTACTCGTCGCCAGGAAACACGAAGTTCAGTATGCCCACCGTGTAGACAGCGTTCAGGTGGAAGTCCCACTCGGCACCCACCTTGCCCTGCTCTATGATGGGGAACGCCGAGTAGAACACGCTGCGGTCGCGGAAGAAGTCCTGGCTGGCCTTCTGCATCTCGACGATGAACTTCTCGCCATTCTCGCCCTCGCAGTACACATCGAACACGGCACGGCGTTCGCCATAGGCCTCCATCTTCTCCGTGGGCAGGTAGCGCAGGTCCTTCACCACCTGGCGGGGCTCACCGGGCGACTGCTGGGCCGAGCGGTCGAAGAGCGCGTTGAGCAGGCTGACGAGCAGCTCCTTGTTCAGCTCCGTGCCGAACAGCTTCTTGAACCCAAAGTCGGTATAGGGGTTCACATACCTTTCGTGCATAATTCCTTCCATCGCCGTATGATTTTAGTAAATGACGCTGCAAAAATACAAAAACTTATCGGAATAACCAAAAATAGCCGGGAAAAGGTTGCCGGGAGAATGCGCCAAGCGGCTTATTGGTGCGCCTTCATCCACTGCAGGCACTTGGCCTGACTGCTGGGGAAGCGCCAGTGGCCGCTCGTGGGGGTGATGTCGCACTGCTTCGGGGCGGTGATCTCGTTCCAGGCGGCCCAGACGGAGGTGGGCGAGCAGGTGTCGTCGCTATAGCCCCACGACATGAAGGTGGGCACCTTGAGCAGACGGGCAAAGTTCACCACGTCGAAGTACTGCAGCGTCTGCTCGGCGTCCTCGTCGCTGATGTCAATGCGCCCGTCCTTATAGAAGCCGCTGAAGAACTTCGGCCAGCCGCCTGCCCGCTGATGACGGAAGCCCATCAGGTCGCACAGGGCGGGGTAGAACGGGGCGCAGAGGGTGACCTTCTCGTTGAGGGCCGACGTGACGATGGTGAGGGCCCCACCCTGCGAGCCACCCGTCACGATGACGTTGCGGCCGTCCCATCCCGGCAGCGAGCACAGGAAGTCTACGGCCCGCACGCAGCCGGCATACACATCCTTATAATAGTAGGTGTCTTTCCGGGCCATGCCACGGCGCATGTAGCCGTCGCACTTCTGCTGCCGCATCTGGTTGTAGGCATCGTCGGGCAGCGTCTGGTCATTGTCGTGAATCTCAATCTTCATGTAGATGCAGCCCTCCTGCGGGAAATAGTCGCTGGGATATATTTTCTGGCTGCCTGCCCCAGGCGGACAGAGCACCACGGGGTGGGGCCGGCCGTCGGTGGGCTGCGACAGATAGCCCTGTATCCACTTGTCCTTGCCCACGTGCAGGCGCACCAGCTGCGTCCTGATGCGGTCGTTGGTGGCATCGGGCACGTCGCGGTATTCGGGCTCAAGGGGCACCTGCCGGGCCTCCTTCACCACGCGCTGCCAGAACTTCTCGAAGTCGGGCGGCATGGGGGTGAAGGTTCTGATCTGCTCGGGCGAGTAGGCCAGCTTCACCAGGTCGCGGCAGGTCTTGCCGTCGGCGGTCTTGAACCAGTACTCGCAAGCCAGGAAGCCTGGCTCGCGCATCGTGCCCACGGACAGCAGGGCCTCGCCTGCCACGAAGGTGGCCGAGTCGCAGGCTTCGGGCAGCAGCATCTCGGGCCCGGTCTTGTAGTAGATGGTGCGGCCCTCTACGGGCACGCCGCCCTCGCGGGCCACCACACGCAGCGTGGCCTGCTGGCCGGTGGTGTAGTAGCTGTCGGGGTGGTTGGGGGTGGCCACGGTCTCAACAAACTGCTTGCGGGGGTTGCCGAACTCCTGCTGGAACTGCTGCGCCCTGGCCGTAACGGTCAAGAAGACCGACACCACGGCCAGCACATACTTCATGTCGTTTGTATTCATTGTTTTAGGATTTTAAAAGTTGGACGACTCGGATTCGAACCGGGAATGACAGAACCAAAACCTGTAGTGTTACCATTACACCATCGTCCAAGCTGTTTCTATGGCGAATTTGAGTTCTATGCGGCAAATTCGGCTGCAAAGGTAGCAAAAAATTGTGTGACGGCCAAATTTTACGGCTAAAATTTGCAGGCATAATGAAATGGAGCCTCCGTTACGATGCAACGAAGGCTCCATTGAAAAACAACCGAGGCTCCATTGACAGGCAACGGAGGCTCCGTTATTCTGTTATTTCACCATCACCTTGCGCACGGTGCCGTCGGCCTGGCGCACGATGTTCAGGCCCCTGGCAGGAGCCGACAGGCGGCGACCGTCGAGCGAGTAGCGCGAGGGGGCGGCGGCAGGCTGAAGAGCCGGGGCGGTGACAGGATGGATGGCCGACAGGCCGCCCTCGGTGCCAATGGCTGCCTTGGCGGCATTGGCTATCTTGCCACTCTCGTCGATGAGCAGTGCCACGACAAATACCTTCTTCTTGTCGATGGCGGCACTGAGCGTGGCATTGGTAGGCATAGACAGCGTGTAGCCGTTGCCCACCGTCTGGCCCGCGCTGAGCTGGCCCGGAGCAGTGGTCTGCGTGCTGCGTGCCACGGCTATGGCCACATCGTTGAACACGGGGTAGTAGGCCACGTAGCTATTGTTGAAGATCTCTCCCGTGGTGTAGAGGAACCGCAGCTCGTCGGGCAGCTCGTCGGCCGAGCCAAACTGCTGGTAGGCGCTGTGGTAGTAGTTATACTGCCGCCAGGCCTGGGTATTGCCCGTCAGGCCGTCGGCAATGAGTACATACTCTATGCGGTAGTTGGCATCGATGAGTGCCTCGATGGTGGCCGTGGCCACGACCTGGGTAGAGTCAGCGTTCCACTGGCCCTCTACGCTGAGTCCCGCCTTGGCCGGAATGGCCAGCGCTGCGCGGAAGTCGTCGAGCACGCTTCTGCCACTGCCATAGTAGGGGTCGAGCTCCTCGCCACGGTTGATGCGTGCCGAAGGTGCTCCACCATACGACACCTGCGTGTAGTTGCTGATGTACATGGCATCCTGCGCGGTGCTGCGCGTGTAGCCGTGGATGCCGATGCCCACGAAGGCATCGCCAAACTCCTTGCGCATCTTCTCCATGCCCACCAGTCCGCGCGGGCACCAGCCGCAGGTGGTGCCGGTGAACTCCTCGACGGCAATGCCTCGCGTCACGGTCTTCGACAGCGTGACCACCTGCACGGTGGCCGTCGGTGTGGCGGCCTCGTTGGGCTGTCCGTTCACCTTCGTAATGGTGAGTGTCTTCTGCTTGACGCCAGGCTGCGCGTCGGCCTGGAAAGGAATCTGCACCACGGTAGAGCCGCCGAAGTTGCTGAAGGTGGCAGGCAGGTCGAGGTGCTGCTCGCTGCCCGTCACGCCACCAGTGGCGATGGTGTAGTCTATGCTGCTGATGCCCGCCATGCCCGCATTGCGCAGGGTGACGCTGGCGTTGCTACTGCTGCCCAGCACCGTCACCACCTCGCTGGAAATGGCAGGTACTACCGAATTCTGGGCGAACTGTCCCTCCAGCAGCACCTTCAGCGACAGGGGGCCGTAGCTGCCTGCCAGACTCTGCCAGGCTATGCTCGAAGTGTGCAGGAAGAGGCTCTCGTCGGGGCCATCCTCATAGCTGAGCACGATGGGGTACTGGCCCGAGGAGGCTGCCGTCGAGGTGACGGTGTAGCTGTAGCCCACGTAGATGCCAGCCGACGTAACGGTGTAGGGGGTGCTGAGCTGCACCTCGTTCTTCAGGCCCGAGAAATAGTTCTCGTCCTCATCGCCGCCTTGCAGCGTGGCGAGGTCGAGGGGCTGCACCAGCACGTCGGCCTGGCTGGCAGAGGCAGGCAGGGTGGTAGAGAGCCACAAGGTGAGGTTGCTGATGTCGGAAGTGCTCCGCAGATAGAAGCGCACGGCCTTGATGGCGCTGCCCACGGCCACGGGGTTGCTGCCGGGAATGAAGATGGCCTGGTCTACGGTCTCGGCTTTCCCGGTGCCCAGTGCGGTGCGGTAGCTGTCGTCCTGCACGTAGCCCCACCACAGCTGGCTCTGCGCCAGCGTGCGGACAGCCGTCAGCATCAGGGCTGCCGCAAGGAGTAGTAATGTTTTCTTCATAATCGTCTTGTCGTATTTTAATAAAAACATCGGCAAAAGTACTACTTTTCTTACATACTGCCAAACAATCGTCTGCGAAGCGGCTGATTTTTTGCCTGTCTAACACTTATTAACGGTCTTCTATGCCAAAATTCGCTATTTTTTATCGAACTTTGCAACTAAATCAGTATTCAACAAACAGAAACGATGAAGAAAACATTGTTTGTGGCCGCATTGGCCGCAGCCCTGTTCACACAGGCCAAAGCCAATGTCGCGCTATCATCCAACATCGATAGCACCGGCGTTGCGTCGGCATACGCGCAGCATCACTTCCACCTGGCGGGAGACGCGGAGGAGGGCATCACCAACTGCATATGGCGGCTGCTACTCCCCTTGAAAAATGGACAGACGGATACCGTCGCCGTGGCCACCACGCCCCATTTCACCACGCCTGCCATAGCCGACGTGGGCCGCTATGCGATAAAAGACAATGCGGAAATCGTGGGCGAGGTTCAGTTTGCCGGTCAGCAAGACGGCCTCGATGTGACGGAAAGCTATACACTGAGACTCCAGCTGAAGCCACTGATCATCAGCGTTGACATCCTCGAAATGGAGCCGAACAAAGCCGATGACGACTATTTCGACCTTACGCTGGGCATCACTTACGAGGGATGCGAATATGTGTACACGACGGCAGAAGAAGAAAACGCAGCCCAATATTTCTCGCATTTCTCCCACGTGCCCCACTACACCGAAGCGCGATTCGACGAGCTGGACGCATGGAGCTGTGTGTGGGTCACCGTCACCGCCCGCAACGACTATGGCGTGAGCACACAGGTGATAGAGATTGGCCCGCAGAAGGACGGCACCGCAAAGGCAGAGCTGGCAGACCAGGCCGGCATCAGCCGGATAGACATCTACGACCTGCAGGGCAGGAAGCAAGGCAGCGTTTCTGCCCCGGAGGCCCTCCCCGCTTTCTGCAAGCGCGGCAACGTCTATGTGCTCCATATATGGCAGAACGGCCAGCTGCAGAAGAAGGTGAAGTACACGAATAGGTAAGTGCGGCCCCATTTCGCGGCCAGGGAAAAATAGCTGACCCCACCCAAATACCGGGCGGGGTCAGCTATTTCTGCGGTGTCGCGGTCGCCATCTATTTTGCCAGGAGGTAGAGGTGCTGTCGTAGTGGGCCAGCAGGCTATCGCCTGCCGATAGTGGCCCTGTATCATTAGGCTGTCGGCCTGCGAAAGCTCGCCAGGATAGGAAGGCTCCCACAGGCACGACGCCACCACGGCGGCCAGCAGCAGGGCCAGCAGGGCGTGGACAGGGAGGAAGGCATAGTGCTTCGTCATTTCGCTCATTATTCGGTTTGCGGGTGCAAAAGTACAAAAAATATGTCATTCGCCGCCCCTTTTCTTGCTTCATTCGCAATAATTTCGTATCTTTGCGCCCATATTAAACGGAAGAGGACGAAAATACTGAAGGAGGACATCGTGAAGGTGGAGGTGCGCCCCACGAGTATAGCAACGACGAGCGCAACACACTATCGGTGTTCCGCATAGATTTCGGGGCTATCATAAGAAAGGAGACGGGTCGGAACAACTGGCCGAGAAGAACGAGATGCTTCGCACATCGATACGATAGTGGCTTGTAATAAAAGCGATTGGGTGGGTATGCCCCTGGAGGCATACCCACCCAATCGCTTTGGGCTTGGCTACTTCACGGTGACGAGGTAGTAATTCTTCTTGCCGCGCTGCACCAGCAGGTACTTGCCGTCTATCAGGTCGGCGGCGGTGATTACGCGGTCGTCGGCCAGCTTCTCCTTGTTCAGCGAGAGGGCGCCGCTCTTCAGGAACTCACGAATCTCGCGCTTCGACTGGAACACCTGCGCCGTGGTGGTGAAGAGCTCAGAGGCCTGCTGACCCAGCTGGTCGCGCTCTATCGAGAACTGGGGCACGCCGTCGAACACGTCGAGGAAGGTCTGCTCATCGAGCTTCTCCAGCGCATCCTTCGTGGCCTTGCCGAAGAGAATGTTCGATGCCTCGATGGCCATCTGCAGGGCCTCCTGCGAGTGCACCATCACCGTGACCTCCTCGGCCAGGCGCTTCTGCAGCACGCGGCGACCGGGATCCTGACGGTGCTCCTCTACGAGGGCGTCGATGGTATCCTTGTCCAAAGAAGTGAAAATCTTGATGTAGCGCTCGGCATCGTCGTCGCTCACGTTCAGCCAGAACTGGTAGAAGCGGTAGGGCGTGGTGCGCTTGGGGTCCAGCCAGATGTTGCCGCTCTCGGTCTTGCCGAACTTCTTGCCGTCGCTCTTGGTGATGAGGGGGCAGGTCAGGGCGAAGGTCTCCACCTCGTTGCCCAGCGTGCGGCGAATGAGCTCGGTGCCCGTGGTCATGTTGCCCCACTGGTCGGAGCCGCCCATCTCCAGGCGGCAGTTCTTGGTCTCGTCGAGGTGCAGGAAGTCGTAGCCCTGCACGA
>JAFVEE010000073.1 GCA_017478085.1 Prevotella sp.
GCTGCCGAGAGCGGACGCCCCTTGCTCGTCATCGCCGAGGATGTGGACAGCGAGGCACTGACAACACTGGTGGTGAACCGTCTGCGTGGCGGTCTGAAGATCTGCGCCGTGAAGGCTCCTGGCTTCGGCGACCGTCGCAAGGCCATGCTCGAGGACATCGCCGTGCTGACCGGTGGCACCGAGATCAGCGAGGAGAAGGGCCTCAAGCTGGAGCAGGCTACGCTCGAGATGCTGGGCACCTGCGAGAAGCTGACCGTGTCGAAGGACAACACCACCATCGTGAATGGTGCAGGCGACAGCCAGGCTATCAAGGATCGTGTGAACCAGATCAAGAACGAGATTGAGAATACTACCAGCTCTTACGATAAGGAGAAGCTGCAGGAGCGTCTGTCCAAGTTGGACGGTGGCGTAGCCGTGGTCTACGTCGGTGCAAACTCTGAGGTGGAGATGAAGGAGAAGAAGGATCGCGTGGACGATGCCCTGTGCGCCACCCGTGCCGCCATCGAGGAAGGTGTCGTGGCCGGTGGTGGTACCACCTACATCCGCGCTCAGGAGGCTCTGGCCACCCTGCAGGGCGACAATGCCGACGAGCAGACGGGTATCAACATCATCTGCCGCGCCATCGAGGAGCCGCTGCGCCAGATTGTCACCAACGCTGGCGAAGAGGGTGCCGTGGTCGTGCAGAAGGTGCGCGAGGGCAAGGGCGACTTTGGTTACAACGCCCGCCTCGACAAGTATGAGGACCTGCGCGAGGCCGGTGTCATCGATCCTGCCAAGGTAGCCCGTGTGGCCTTGGAGAACGCTGCCAGCATCGCTGGCATGTTCCTCACCACCGAGTGCCTCATCGTAGACAAGCCCGAGAAGGAGCCCGCCATGCCGATGGGCAACCCTGGAATGGGCGGTATGATGTAAAAACATATTGAGGTAACACTCATAACATTTTGTAACCTCAACTTGTCAAAAAGCATGAGATTGAAAGTTTTTTCAATCTCATGCTTTGATTTATGTCAATTTTGGTGAATTTTTATTCAAAACTTTTTTGCAAGGAGTATAAAAATATTTATCTTTGCACCAAGAAAATTTTTTGATTTGTTTTAGTAGATTAGTTTTTAAGTAGTTTGTTTTTTGGAAAATCGGCTGTCGTGAGACAGCCGATTTCGCGTTATTGTACCTTCTCTAATAAGTCTACCTCGACGATGCGCAGCTCGGTCTTGCCCTTGGCGCTCTTCATGCGGTCCATCTCGTTGGCCACGCCCCCGGCCAGCTCCTTCACCTGGCCGAACTTCTTGCTGTCGGTAACGGGGGCTACCATCTTGATGGTCAGCTCCTTGGCGGCCACGGGCTGGTCGATGTGAATGTGGGCATAGCCCAGCGTGGCAGGCGTGATGCCCTCCCACACCTTCTTCTTGCCGGCGTAGACCTCGAGCGGATAGCACTTCTGGCGCCAGCCGGTAAGCTTCAGCGTGATCTCGCTGATGGCGGCCTTGCGGGCCAGCTTGTAGGTGACCCAGGCGTTCTCGCGCTCGCCGTCGCTCTTCCACTCGGTCAGCTCGTTGTCGTCGTAGCTGTTCTTGATGGTCTCGGCATTGCTGCCGGCTTTGGCACTGACGAAGTCGACGCTTGCGAAGACATCCTGATAAGACGGGGTGGCGGGCGTTTCGCCACGGTCGAGCACGGGCTTCAGCGTGAGCGAGGCCAGCTGGTTGGCGGCGGGAGCCTGCTGGGTGTTGAGCGTCAGGTAGGCAGGGCGCACGCCGTCGGCCGTGACGGAGAGGCTGATCTCGCCCGGCGTGGGCGTTGAGCGCACCAGAATGCGGTTCACGCCGCACTCCACGGGCAGTGACATAGCACCCACGTAGTTGTCGCTGGAGTTCTTCTTGTTGGCCGAATCGAGCAGGTTGGGGTCTTTCTTGTCGTTGTCCTTCAGATATTCCTTATTATTACGCGTAGCGATACCGCCAATCCAGCGGCCTTCGCCCCAGAGGGCAAAGTGAACCGTGCGGTCGTCGAGCGGACAGCGGCGGCCCTGCTTGTCGAGCACCTCCACCTGCACCAGTGCCATATCGGCACCGTCGGCCTTGAAGCCCTGCGGGTTCTCGATGGCGGTGAGCTTCAGCTGGAAGGGTTCGCCGGCGGTCTCTATCTTGTAGGAAGAGCCATCGCTGCCCCTGGCCTCGAGCGTTCCGGGCTCGAACGTCACGTCCTTGAAGGTGAAGAGCCACTGGAACGAGCGTTCGCCCTTGCCCACCGACTTGCCGTTGACGAAGAGCTCCACCTCGTCGGCAGTCGAAACGACGTAGACGGGCTTCATGGTTCCTTTTTCGTAGTTCCAGTGCCCGACGATGTAGGTGCGCTCGTTTTCGGGCGAGACCCAGCCATCCCACATCACCTGATGGGCATAGAAGGCATCCTTCGGAATGCGCATGGCATCGGTGACGCCGCTGGTGCGGTAGTTCGACTCGCCGCGATGGTGGGTGTTGGTGTCAGAGAACACAATTTTCACGCCACCGCTACTGACGCGCTTGCCCGTGCCGGGACGCTCCAGCCAGTACTCGTTCCAGCGCTCCACCATGCCGCAGGCCAGTGCATCCATGTTGTGATTGTAGTCCAGTGCCGGTGCACCGCGATAGAGCGGACCGTCGCCTTCTTTGTGGAATGGGTAGCTGTATTCGTCCCAGTACTTGCGCAGGCCCTCGTCGCGGTAGTACTCCATAGACCACATGGGCTTCGAGCCCGACTTGTTGATGTAGAGCATCTCGCCGCCATACTCTGCCTCGGGGCGGTCGAGCATCTCGCGACTGCCTATGGCACGGCCGCCGAAGGGGTCGTACTCGTCGCGAATCTGCTTCATCTCCTCCATGTGCTCCTTCGAGATGCGGAAGTTGCCGCACTCGTAGAAGATAATCGAGGGGTTGTTGCGGTTGTAGATGATGGCATCGCGCATCAGCTGCGTGCGCTGCTGCCAGCGGGCGCCGTCAACGTCCTTTTCGGCATCGCCAGCAGGCATGGCCTGAATAAGGCCCACGCGGTCGCAGCTCTCAATGTCCTGCTTCCAAGGGCAGATGTGCATCCAGCGCACCAAGTTGCCGCCGCTCTTCACCACGAGGTCGTTAGAGTAGTCGCTGAGCCAGGCCGGAACCGAGATGCCCACGCCAGGCCACTCGTTGCTGGTGCGCTGGGCGTAGCCGTGCACCATCAGGCAGCGGTCGTTCAGGTAGAACTTGCCTTCCTTGAACTCGGTCTTGCGGAAGCCTGTTCTTGTAGCGACAAAATCGCTACAAACACTGTTTGCTTCTACAAGGCGGGTCTCGACGGTGTAAAGATAGCCGTAGCCCCACGACCAGAAGTGCAGGCCCTCTACCTGCTGCTGGGCCTTGGCGATGGCAGTGGCTCCGGCGGCAAGGGTCTGCTCGCTGCCTTGGAACTGGGCTATCTGCTTGCCGTCGACATCCTTCACCGCTACCTGCAGGGCGAAGGTGCGGGCCGTTGCCTCTTCGTTCTTCACCTGAGCCTCCACATGGATGGTGGCCTTATGGCTGGCGATGTCGAAATCAGAGGCATAGACGTAGGTGCCCGTGGTGCCCAGGTTGCTATAGAGCGGCAGCGTCTGGTAGAGGCGGCCCGTCTTGTGCAGGAAGACGTTCTTGGGCAGACCGCCGTAGTTGGCATTGAAGTTCTTGTCGTTCCACTGGTAGCGGCTGTCCAGCGTGCGGTCGCGATACTGCCACGAGTTGTCGCAGTGCACGGCAATGACGTTCCTGCCGGCCTTGGCGAGCGGAGTAATGTCGAAGCCGAAGGCCATCACGCCATTGTCAGAGAAGCCTGCCAGCTGTCCGTTCACATAGACATCGGCACCCTGGCGGGCTCCCTCGAACTCAATGAACACCTTGCCTTGCAGGTCGGTATCCGTCAGTTCAAACGTTTTGCGATACCAGCAAACGGTGTCGGTCAGGTCTACGATGTCTTTTTTGAAGGCCTCGTCGCCGTTGAAGGCAAAGGGCAGCGTGACGTGCTTCCACGAGCTGTCGTCGAAGTTGGCATCCTTGGCATTGGCAAAGTCGCCCACCTCCAGTCGCCAGTCGGCGTTGAAGTTCAGCTTCACTCTCTCGGTGGCCTGTGCCGCGAGTGCCAGCACAAGCAGGGTCAGTGACCATAAAATCTTTTTCATATTTTGCTTAGTAGTTTTGTTTATATGCCGCAAAGATACGATGAAAACGAAAAAACGGGCGAGGATAATCGTCCGTTTTCCTGTAGAATCGTACAGACCGACTACTTAATCTGTACATTCTTCACCACGCAGTTTTCTATCAGTGCAGCATCGAAGGCCTTTTTCTCGTCGGTCACGTTGATGTTCTCGAAAGAGAAGTCGGTCAGGCGATACTTGTCGCTCTTGCCCACGTCGAAGAAGTTCTTGCACGTCATGTTGATGTTGCGGAAGTAGATGTTGTTGCACTGCGACAGGGGCATGTCCTCGCGCTCCTCGGGCTTGAAGAACTGCGTCCAGGGGCGCACCACGAGGAACGAACCGCACGAGCCGGTGAAGTCCTCTACCCGCACATACTCGTAGTGCTGTGGCGTGTCGGGGCGCATCTTCAGCCACAGCACGCGGCTGGCATTGGTCACCTGGCAGCGGCGCATGATCACGTTCTTGTCGTGCAGGCTCTCAGAGCCCAGCGTCATGCAGCCATGCACGCGGCCATACACGCAGTCAGAGACGATGATGTTCTCGCAGGGTCCGTTGTCCGGGTCCTTGTCGGCCCAGGTGCCCTTTCCACCCTTCAGCACCACGGCGTCGTCGTTCACGCTCATGTAGCAGCCGCTGATGAGAACGTTCTTGCACACATCGATGTCGATGGCATCGCTCGAGGGCGCACCGCGCTTGGGGTCTACGGGCGTCACGTTGTCGAACGGGGCGAAGATGTAGCAGCCCAGGTAGCGCACGTTCTCGCATTTATACAGGTGGTTGGTCCAGAAGGGCGAGTTGATGATGCGCACATCCTGCACCGTGACGTTCTTCGAATTAGAGATGTACACGTTGCGGGGCCGCTGGGCATCGACGTTGGTGCACTCGCGGTTCCACTGCCGGCGAATCCAGAACTCCTCCCAGTAGGGCTGGCCGTTGCCATTGATGGTGCCGGGGCCGGTGATGGTGAAGCCATCGCAGCCATCGGCATTCACCAGTGCGGCGAAGTACTGGCGCGTCTGGCCCTCTATGCGCGTCTTCACAATCTTGAAGTCGCGAATGCGGTCGCTGCCGCGCAGCTCGCCGTTCTCCTCGATGAGCAGGTGGGTGCCGGGCTTGAAGAAGAGCGAACCGCTGACCACGAAGCCACGGGGAACGACGATGACACCGCCGCCCTCCTGTGCACAGCGGTCTATCACGGCCTGCAGCTGCTCGGTCTGCACCTGCTCAGAGTAGTTGCGCACGCCGTAGTCGGTCACCACATAGCGCTTCAGATTCTTCACGCTGACGCGCGTGGTGTCGCTGAACCATGCTGGTATAGGCGTACCATCGGGCCATAGCTCCTGCTCAACTACCTTCTTCTTTCCCATGGCCACGGTGCACAGCATCGCCATCACGAGGCCTAAAACGAGTCTTGTCTTCATGTGTCTGATTTGTTTCTTGATTAGTTTCTGCCCGCAAAGTTAAGCATTATTTTCGGAAAACCGCTATATCCTGGTGCCTTTTGCCAAAAAAAGAAGCTTTTTTGTCGAAATACCAAACTTATGGTATCAGAATACCGATGGTATGCGATTTTGCAATCGGCGGTTTTTCACTATCTTTGCAGGCACAAAAACGAAACGAAGTATGGCCGTCTTTATCATAGCAGACAATCAGGAACTGACAGCTTTCGCCCTCGAGAGCTTGTTGAGGCGCGACGAGCACAACGTGGTGCTGCGTGCCACCAACAAGGCCGAACTGCTCCATCGGCTCATGGAGTACGAGCGTTCGGTGGTGCTGCTCGACTATACTCTGTTCGATTTCCCCGACGAGGATAGCCTTCTCATTACGGGCGAGCGTTTCACCATGACCTCCTGGATTCTTATCAGCGAAGAACTGACCGAGAAGTTCCTCAACAAGGTGCTCTACTCATCGCACGCCTTCAGCGTGGTGTTCAAAGACCTGCCCATGAAGACCGTGCGCGATGCCATACAGTATGCTGCCGAGGGGCGCCGCTATGTTTGCCAGCGGGCCACCGAGATGATCCTGACGCAGCAGCAGGAGAGCGAGCGTCCTGCCGTGCTGACACAGACAGAGATAGAGATCGTGAAACTCATTGCCCAGGGCAAGACCACGAAGGACATTGCCGCCGAGCGCTTCCTGAGTGTGCACACGGTGAACACTCATCGCAAGAATATTTTCCGAAAGCTTGGGGTCAACACAGCCCACGAGGCGGTGAAGTATGCTTTCCGTGCAGGCTGGGTCGACCCCAGTGAGTTCTACATTTAGTTTAAGCTGTTCTTGATGTCTTCCAGCAGGTCGCTGCCATCTTCCAGGCCGATGCTCAGCCTGATGGTGGTGTCGGGCACCTGCATCTCGCGTCGCTGCTCGTCGGTGAAGAGACCGAAGATGGTCGAGGCCGGATGGATGGCCAGCGACTTGCGGTCGAAGAGGTTGGTGGCACGACGGATAATCTGCAGCCGGTCGATGAAGGCGAAGGCCTTTTCCTTCGACTCCACATCGATGGTGAAGACGGCACCGGGCAGCTGTCCGAACTGTCGCTCAGACAATTCGTGGAAGGGGTTGTCCTCCAGTCCCGTGTAGTTCACCCGTTTAATCTCCGGCAGCTGCTGGCACTGCCGGGCCAGCCATAGCGTGGTCTCGGCCTGTCGACGGAAACGCAGGTCCAGCGTGTCCAGTCCTAAGGTTTCCATATAGGCCACCTGCGGTGTCATCAGTCCGCCGAGGTTCGTCACCAGCTCGGTCTTCACGCGGGCCGTGAAGGCTAGTTTCCTGCCCACGCGCTTGGTGCGTGAAAGCAGGGCAGGCGAGGGGTGGCGGCTCCAGTCGAACGTGCCGTAGTCGAGCAGCAGGCCGCCCAGGCCCGTGCCGCCGCCCGAGATGTACTTTGTGCTGCTCACCACCTCGATGTCGACGCCCCAGTCCTTCGCGTGGAAGGCCGGGAAGGGCACGATGGTCGTGTCGGCTATCAGGGGCACGCCCGTCTGGTGGGCCAGGTCGGCAAGTGCCTTGATGTCGGCCACGAACAGCTGCGGATTGGTGATGATCTCGAAGAACAGGGCGCAGGTCTTGGTGTCAATCTGGCTCTCCACCTCTTTTATATTAGTGAAGTCCGCAAAACGGACTTCCACGTTGAAGGTGCCGAGGGTGTCGCGGAGCAGCGACACCGAGTTGCCGAACAGGTGCTTCGATGCCACGATGTTCAGTCCCGCCGCGCTCACCGCCGTCAGGGCGTAGGCAATGGCCGTCATACCCGTGTTCAGTGCCGTCACGCTCACGGCTCCCGTCAGCTGGCGCACGCGCTCCTCCAGATAGGTGGTCGTGGGGTTGGCTATGCGCGAGTAGCTGGGAGCCATCGAGCGTCCGCAGAAGGCATCGCTCATCGACTTGGCATCGGGAAACTCGAACGCCGCCGTCAGGTAGACGGGCATCGATAGTGCGCCGTAGGCATCGGGCTTCTGGTACTTCGTCGTTAAAACTTTCGTTTCGTACTTCATCGGCCTATAATTTTCTTAACCGCAATGACCAGCTTGTCTACGTCCTCGCGGGTGTTGTAGAGCGCAAACGTGGGGCGCACGCTCATCTCGTAGCCCAGGGCGCGCAGGGCGGGCTGGGCGCAGTGGTGACCGGCACGCACGGCGATGCCCTCCTTGTCGAGCAGGGTGCCCACCTCGGGCACGGGTATGCCGTCGAGCACGAAGCTCACCACCGACACGCGGTTCTTCGGGTTGCCGATGAGCGTCAGGCCCAGAATCTGTGCCAGCTGCTCGCGGGCATACTCCGTCAGCTTGTGCTCGTGGGCCTCGATGTTGCGAATGCCCAGATGGCTCACGTAGTCGAGGGCGGCCCCCAGGCCGATGGCATCGGCCACGTTGGGCGTGCCGGCCTCGAAGCGTGCGGGCGGCACGTTGTACTCCGTGCGCTCTATCGTCACGTCCTTAATCATATTGCCACCGCCCTGCCACGGCTGCATCTTGTCGAGCAGTTCCTTGCGGCCATACACCACGCCGATGCCGTTGGGGCCGTAGATCTTATGGCCCGAGAACACGAAGAAGTCGGCCCCCAGCGCCTGCACGTCCACCGGCGTGTGGGCGATAGACTGCGCCCCGTCGATGAGCACGGGAATGTTGTGCTGGTGGGCAATGTCGATGATGCGCTTCACGTCGTTGATGGTGCCGAAGGTGTTGTTCACGTGGCCTACCGATACGAAGCGGGTGCGCGGCGTGATGAGGCGCTCCAGTTCCGAGAGGATCAGGTCGCCGTTCTGGTCGGTGGGGATGGCATTCAGCGTGGCACCCTTCTCCTGGCAGACGCGCTGCCAGGGCACGATGTTGGCGTGGTGGTCCAGTTCGGATACGATGACATCGTCGCCCGGCGTCAGGTACTGGCGTCCGTAGGTCTGCGCCACGAGGTTGATGCCCTCGGTGGTGCCGCGCACGAAGATAATCTCCTCGCTGGAGGCGGCATTGATGAAGCGCTGTGCCTTCTCGCGCGCTTCCTCGTAGGCATCGGTGGCGCGGGCGGCCAGCGTGTGGGCACCACGGTGGATGTTCGAGTTGTACGTGCGGTAGTACTCTGAAATCTTGTCGATCACCTGATTCGGCTTCTGCGTCGTGGCACCGTTGTCAAGCCACACCAGGTCGTGGCCGTTCACCTTCTGTTGCAGCACGGGGAAATCCTTCTTGATCTGCTCCGAGTTCAGCGTGTCCAGCTCGTCGTAGTGCAGGTCGCGCAGCTCGGTCTCGCCTACGCCCTCTAAAGGAAGGGGCGCTCCCAGCGTGATGCCCAGTGCGTCAAAGTTCAGCTTGTCATCGGGCACCACGGCCTTGCGCTCTTGCTGCGCCTCCTCCGGGCAGTACTTTTGCGCCACCTGCCGCAACAGCTCGAATCCAGGATTCTCTATGCCGTAGCCGTCTATCAAAGAAATGTCAATAGCCATATTCTTTTGTTTTGGAAAGAAATTAGAATAATAGGAATAATATCCGAGATGAGAATTATTCTCATTATTCCAATTTCTTTCAAATTAAATTCACTCCATTTCTTTTTGCTTTATTTCTCAATGGCATTGCGGTGCTGGTAGTCGTGGTAGTAGCCTACCTCAACGTTCTCCAGTACGGCGATGGCATCGTCGGTCAGGGCGGCCAGCGAGAAGTACTTGGTGAGCAGGTACGAGGCCACGCCAAACTTATCCAATCCCATCAGCCGGGCACTCAGGCTGGGAGCAATCTCGCCGGGTATGCCGCTCTGGTGCAGACCGATGACACCCTGGTTATGTTCGCCCGTGCGCACCAGGATGATCTTCGTGGTGCCTACGCCACGGCCCGTCAGGTACTGGCCTTCCACTTCCACCTTGTCACTGGGAATCAGGGGCACGCCACGCCACAGAATGACCTTCGTGCCGTAGAGATCGGTGGTCACGGGCGGCACGCCGCGCCAGGTGCACTCGCGCTCGAAGGCGGCGATGGCACGCGGATGGGCAATGAAGAAGGCAGGCTCCTTCCACACCAGCGAGAGCAGTTCGTCCAGATCGTCGGGCGTGGGCGCTCCGTAGCGCGTAGTGATGCGGTAGGCGGGGTTGGCAGCGGCCAGCAGACCGAACTTCTTGTTGTTGATCAGCTCCCACTCCTGGCGCTCCTTGATGCTCTCGATGGAGAGGCGCAGCTGCTCCTCCAGCTGGTTGTAGGGATTGTTATAGAGGTCGCTCACGCGGGTGTGCACACGCACCACCGTCTGCAGGGTGTTCAGCGAGTACTCCGTGGGCTGCTCCTCGTAGTCGATGTAGGTCTCGGGAATGATGTTGTCCTCCTCGTGACCCGATACCAGGTCTATGTGCTTCTCGCCGTGGTCGTTCACCGTGGCCTTCAGGCGCAGCTGCTTGTCCACGGCCTTGTTGAACGTCTCGCGGAAGTCGGGCACCTCGCGGATGAACGTATCCAGTTCCTTCAGCTTCAGACCGTGGAACACCGACGGCGTGACGGCACGAACCGACACCGTCGACTCGGCAGCGTCCAGCAGGTCGGCCTCGCCGAAGTACTCACCCTCGCCCAGCAGGGCGATGCGCAGCTCCTCGCCGTGCGGGCCACGGCTGATGACCTCGGCCTGTCCGGCAGCCACGATGAAGAACTTCTGCTTGTCCTTGCCCTCCTCAACGAATAGCTTACCCAGCTCCACCTCCTGCGTCTCGAACGAGCGGGCCAGGCGGTTCACGATCTCGTCGTCGAACTCCGAGAACAGCGGGATGGCCTTCAGGCTCTTGGCCGAGAAGCTCGGCACGCCGTTCAGGAACTCGATGGGCAGCCGCTCGCTCTTGCGCAGCTCTACCTTTGTGCGGTTCACGCGGAAGGTGCCGCCGCTCACCTGCACCCAGGGCAGCAGTTTGAGCAGCAGTCTCGGTGTAATACTCCCCATCTGCGGGGCTGTCTTGGTGGTGGTCGCCAGCCTTCTGGCGGTAGCAGTGGTCACACTGCGCTGAAGATTTGAATCTGCCATAGCTTTGTTATGTTTGTTTAGTTCCAAAAAACTGGTGCAAAGTTACGGCGAAATCCCCGCCCCCACAATCGCCACATCGTGGCATATTGCATACCAAAGGTTAGGTATGCAAAACTGTCTGGTGCAGAAAATATTGATTGGCTTATTCAATGAAATACCCCATCCGTTCTAACATAGTCTGCTCCGATAGCCATGTGTTCTTTACGTATTCTATGTAGACAACATTGTCTACGATGGAGTAGATGATTTTGATGCGAGGAATAACAAGGTAGCCTCGTAGTTCAACGCCTACCTTATCAGAATAGGGCTCTATGGCTGCTGTGTAAGGCGAAACAGACAATTTGCGCACGGCATCCATCACCTGTTTACGCAGTTTTGTGTATTGCCGTTCGCCATGTTCCTCAAGTGTGTATTGAAGTACTTCAGCAAGGCTCAGCAACGCTGGTCCCGACCATCTTGTCTCTAAACTCATACAGTCTTTGGTCTAAGAAACGTTCTGCCTCCTCCTGAGAATAGCTCTTGCCCGCCAGTATCTGACTATGGCTTAGCCGTAGGATTTTTATCAGTCTGTCTTCTTCGTTCATCTTATTATATCATTCTGATACTGCAAAATTACGACAAAAGAGTGAGACTACCAAATTTTTCTCGCAATTTCTGTACTTCGATGGCAAAGAGCACGTGTATTCTCATTTTGGCTTCGCCATATTTTCAATGCAACGGATGCTGAATTGCGATGCAACAGAGGCTGAATTGCGGTGCAACGGATGCTGTCTTGAGGTACAAAGGCGGCGTTGTTGCGGTACGAAATGGCGGTTGTTGCAGTTTTTGCTTACAACCAAAAGGCCTTTCGCTTAGAAGCAAAAGGCCGTGCGGTTGTAAGCAAAAGAGCTTACGCTTACAAGCAAAATCCGTTGAAACGGTTTTGGAGAAATGTCATTTCTGGATGACCACCTTGTGGGTGGTGCCCTCAACGTGCTCTACCGAGAGCACTTTGTAACCCTGATCCTGGGCATTGCGGGGCACGTTGTCGAGGGGCTCGCCCTCACTGAGGAGTACTTCGAGCGTGTCGCCCTCGTTGAGCTTGGCCAGCTCGATCTTGGTCTTGACGAAGGTAATAGGGCAGTGCTCGCGTGTGATGTCTAATGTCTTTGTTGCCATAGTCTCTTATATGAATAATGTTTGTCCACCTTCACTTAGTTTCAGGAACGAGGCCACACCCAGCACGTCCTTCACTTCGGGGATGAAGTCTTCCTTCTTCAGGCCCAGCACGTGCATAGCCATCTCGCAGGCGTAGAGGTTGATGCCCAGAGCCTTGGCGGCGTCGACCAGCTCTTCGAGCGTGGCCACGTTGTTCTTGCGCATCAGGTAGCGGAAGATCTTGGGGCCGATGCCCAGGAAGTTGAAGCGGCTGTTGGGCGTGACGTGCAGGCCGCCCATCATAAAGCCGAAAATCTTGGTGAGCCAGTTAGAGCCTATGAAGGCACGGCCCGTCTTCTGCTTGATGGCATCGAGGCCCCAGAAGGTGAAGAAGATGTTCACCTCGTAGCCCACGGCGGCGGCACCCGTGCCGAGGGTGAAGACAGCCGTCAGCTTGTCGTAGTCGCCACTGAAGGCGATGATGGAAAGTTTCTTTGTCTCAGCCATTCTTCTCTATTCTTGATTGAACATTTGTGTACTCAAGTAGCGTTCTCCCGTGTCGGGCAGCAGCACCACGATGGTCTTGCCCTCGTTCTCGGGGCGGCGGGCCAGCTTGATGGCGGCAGCGGCGGCGGCTCCGCTCGATATGCCCGTGAGCACGCCGTCCTTGCGGGCCAGCAGATGGCCTACGGCGAAGGCCTCTTCGTCCTTGATGCGCAGCAGCTCGTCGTAGACGGTGGGGTCGAGCGTCTGCGGCACAAAGCCGGCACCGATGCCCTGAATCTTGTGCGGACCGGGACGGTTGCCGCTGAGCACCGATGAGGTGAAGGGCTCCACGCCCACGATCTTCACCTTCTGCCCCAGGTTCTGGCGCAGCACCTGGCCCACGCCGGTGATGGTGCCGCCCGTGCCAATGCCGGCCACGAAGAAGTCTATCTGGCCGTCGGTGTCGCGAAGAATCTCCTCGGCCGTGGTGCGACGGTGCACATCGGGGTTGGCGGGGTTCTCGAACTGCTGGGGAATGTAGGCACGGCCTATCTGCTCCTTCAGCTCCTGCGCCCGGCGGATGGCCCCCGCCATACCCTCGTGGGCAGGTGTGAGCACCAGCTGTGCCCCCAGCGCCGTGAGTAGCGTGCGCCGCTCTATCGACATAGCGTCGGGCATGGTCAGGATGAGCTTGTAGCCACGTATGGCTGCAATGTAGGCCAGTCCGATGCCCGTGTTGCCGCTGGTAGGCTCTATAATCGTGGTGTGTTGGTCTATGAGTCCTTGGCGCTCGGCCCGCTCGATGAGTGCCAGTGCCGTGCGATCCTTGACGCTGCGCAGCGGGTTCAGGTATTCCAGCTTGGCCACCACCCGTGCACTGAGCTTCAGTTCGGCCTCCGTACCGCTCAGTTCCAGCAGCGGCGTGTGGCCTATCAGGTCAGTTAAGTTCTTCGCAATCTGTGCCATATTACTTGCTTGTTTTGAATCACGGTGCAAAGTTAGGGCGATTTCGCGAACTGCGAAATCGCCCTATCGTGGCATTCCCTATACCTAACGTTTGGTATTTCAGCTTAAATCCTTGTCGGTCATCGCACAGACGCACGAATCGCTCCACACATTCTCGGCTGTCTCGACCATATCGATGATGGTGTAGATGGGCAGGATTACTCCCAGAATGGCCACTGGAGCACCGATGCCCGACATCAAGGAGAAGGTGAGGAAATAGCAGCCCATAGGCACGCCCGCATTGCCTATGGCCGAGACGACCGAGATGACGAGCCAGAGCAGGATGGTGCCCAGCGTGACGGGCATGCCGCCCTGCTGCATCGTGAAGAGCGAGGTGACGAGAATGAAGGCGGCACACCCGTTCATATTGATGGTAGTACACAGCGGCAGCACGAAGCGGGCCACCTCGCGGCGCACGCCCAACCGCTGCTCGGCGGTGTCCATCGTCACGGGCAGTGTGGCGGCACTGCTCTTGGTGAAGAGGGCCATCAGCACGGCGGGGCTCATCCTGGCGAACGTCCTGATGGGATTGATGCCCCGCAACAGGAGGAACAGGGGTAGTACAATGAAGAACTGGATAGCGTTGCCCAGCAGTACGACGAGCACATAGCGACCAATGGACTCGGCAGCCACGCCTGCCGAGAGCTGGGCTGCAAGCTGTGCCGAGAAGGCAACGATGCCAAGTGGCAGCGTCCAGATAAGGGCGCGGATGAGCAGAAACAGCAGCTCTTGCAGACCGAGCAGACCTTTCAGCACCACCTGCTTGTTCTCGCTTTCCGGCAGCTTCGAGAGGCCGATGCCTGCGGCGAAGGCCAGAAGGAGCAGCGAGAGCACGTTGCCTTCGAGGAAGGGCTTCACGATGTTGTTGGGGATGATGCTGAGAAGGTGGTCGGAAAAAGATACTGACCCCACCCCCGACCCCTCCCCTACATGGGAGGGGAGCGGCTGCGCGACAACTTCATGGGAGGGGAGCGGCTGTGCGATAGATAGTGGTGAGGGGTCTGCCAATATGTAAAGCACTGCCCCCACCGCTGCGGCGCAGATGGTGGTGAGCAGGGTGTAGGTGAGTGTGCGTCGGAACAGGCGGCCTGCATTCTGCCCCGTGCCCATCGTGGCCATGGTCGTGGTGACGGCCAGCACAATGGTGGGCACAGCCAGTAGCTGGAACAGACGGGTGTAGATGGTGGCCACCACGTTCATCACTGCGTCGACTGCCTCGACTTGCAATAATCCAAGGATGGCGCCCACAACGAGGGCGCCAATCCAAAGCGAAAAATTCTTCATACTATGATTATAACGTAGCAGCAGGCCGTTTTAGTATCCGGGGTTCTGCTTAATGCCCAGATCCTCGCCACTCTTGCCCACGGGAATGGGGAAGCGGTAGTACTTGGCCTCGCGGTTCTCGTACTTGGCGTGCAGGTGCTTGTAGGTCTTGGCGAAGAAGGCGTTCACCACTTCGCCGTTGCGGCCCGTCTGTCCGGCCACGGCATACGAGTCGTCGAAGTACTCGTTCTGCTGCACCGACTCCAGATCCTTCACCACGTCCTTCCAACGGGCCAGGTTGAACCACTCCTTCTGCTCGTAGACGAACTCCAGACCCCACTCGTCCTTCACGTCCTGCAGGGTGACGCTGCTCAGGTTGTGACTGTCGTTGCCGTAGGCACGCTGGCGCAGCTGGTTGATGGGTGCCACGGCCTCGCTGGCGCGGTTCAGCAGCACCAGTGCCTCGGCCTTGTTCAGCAGCACCTCGGCATAGCGCAGTTCTATGCGGTCCAGATCGTTCAGCTTGTAGCTCTCGTTGGGGCCTTCAGAACCGTCCACGTCGACGAACTTGCCATAGCGCGGCAGGGTGCGGGGAGCGCGGAAGTAGGCAATGGAGTCGCCCACGTTGTCGTAGAGCGAGTCGATATAGCTCACGTTGCGGCGATGGTCGGCCTTGTCCCACAGGGCGAGGAAGGAATCCTGAGCTGGCGAAAGGTGGTTCTCCTGATCCACGTTGAAGCCGAACGTCCACGAGCAGTGCACCTGGTGGTTGCCTGTGCCCACGGCATCGCCGTCATGTACGAAGGTCAGGATTTTCTCGTCTTTCTTGGCCTCGTTGTCCTTGCCGAAGATGGTGCTGAAGTCGGCATTCAGCTGGTAGCCCGTCACCTTGTCGGCATACTCCACGGCCTTCTGCAGGCGGGCGGTGTTATACGAGGGTGTGGGGTCTTGCTTCTGGTCCTTGATGGCATCGAGCTGGTCGTAGGTCAGCGGGTTCGAGCCCCAGTCCAGATAGACACGCGAGAGCAGACCGTAGGCGGCAGCCTTCGTGGGCACGGAGGGCAGCGAAGCCGACTCGGGCAGACCTTCGGCAGCCTCCTCCAGATCCTTCACAATCTGGGTGTAGACATCGTCGATCGAGGCGCGGGTCTTCGTGTCGCCGTCGCTCGTGGTGTAGAGAGGCACCTCGCCCCAGAGGCGCACCAGCACGTGGTAGCCCAGGGCGCGGGCCAGCTTGGCGCGGGCGATGGCCACCGTCTTTGTGGCCTCGCTGACGCCCGTGGCGGCGCTGATCTTCTCGATGGCGGTGTTGGCATTGGCCACAGCAGAGTTCTTGTTGTACCAGCGGTTCACGAAGTAGACGTTCTCGGGCGTCAGCTCGTGGCGGCTGATCAGCGGGCCGTCCTCGCTCTCCTCGCCCTCGAACGAGTGGGTCTTTGAGGTGAAGGTCTCCACGATGAAGCTCAGTCCGAAGGCCTTGTGGTAGTACTCGAACAGGGCGTTGTCGGCCAGGGCCAGTGCCTCGGCGTCGGTCAGGGTCTCTGCCTGGTTGTCAATCACGTTGTTGTCATCGTCGTTGTCACTGCTGCAAGCGGTGAAACTGATGCTTGCGCTCACGCTGAGGAGTGCAGCAAGGAGTGTGTTCAGATTCTTTTTCATAAATCTTTCCCTTTCTCTTTTTTAGTGAATAATGTTATCTTGAAAAACTTGTGTTGGTTGCTTGGTTGGTTGGTTGTTGCGATAATATCGCAACATCTAGAACACCAGCTCTGCGCCGAAGGTGAAGGTGCGGGCTGTGGGGTACTGCCCCAGGTCAACGCCGCCCTGCACTTCGGGGTCGTAGCCCTTGTAGCCTGTCAGGGTGAGCAGATTCGAGGCCGTGGCCGATAGGCGGAGGTCGGCCTTGACGGGCTTCACCTTGAAGTGGTAGCCTATGGAGAGCGTGCGCAGCTTCAGGTAGTCGCTCTTCTCCACATAGCGGCTGTCAATGTAGCTGTAGGGCCGCACGTCGCTGATCTTCGGCAGTTCGATGCTGGGATTGGTGGGTGTCCAGCTGTCGAGCACGGCTGATGCGACGTTGTAGCAGTCGGTGGGATGCTCCAGCGTGCGGCGCAGCGAGTTGTAGACGTGGCCGCCCGTTTGTCCGGCGAACTGGATGAAGGCATCGAACTGTCGCCAGGTGAGCGAACTTTGCAAGCCGAAGGTGAGGTCGGGCTGGGCGTGACCCAGGATGACGCGGTCGTTGGCATCAATCTTGTTGTCACCGTTCACGTCGCGGAACTTCGCTTCGCCTGCCGTGGGCTTGCTGCCGTTCTGCGAAGGGAGTATGCTGGTGTCCTCGCCTGTCTGCACCACGCCGTCGAACAGCAGTCCGTAGAACGAGCCTACGGCTTCGCCCTTCTTCAGTAGCGCGTAGGAGGCGGTATTCAGCTTGTCGTTGTTGCCTAAGGAGGTCAGTTCGTTGTGGTTGTAGGCCACGTTGGCACTGGCCGTCCATCTCAGTTCGCGACGGTCGATGAGCTTTCCGCTCAGGCTTGCCTCGATGCCCCGGTTCTCCACATTACCCACGTTCTGCAACTGCGACGATACGCCATACTTGGCCACGTCGACGGGCACGGTGAGCAGCAGGTCGTTGGTGCGCTTCCAGTAA
>JAFVEE010000074.1 GCA_017478085.1 Prevotella sp.
AGAAACCAATTGGGGTGAGCCTCAGTTGTTGAACAAACTGGATGTTGACGAAGTGGAACTGATACTGCCAGTGCCATCTCCTAAAACCGCCCCTGCAAATGCCCCTGTAAATGCCCCTGTAAATGCCCCTGTAAAACTGAATAAAACGCAATTGGCTATTATTAAAGCCTTGCTGAAAGACAATAGGGCTACCTATGAAGACTTGGTTCAAACCATAGGAGTAGACAGAACCACTGTTAGACGCAACATTGCAGTATTAAAGGAAAAAGGTTATATCCGACGTATTGGTGAAGATAAGAATGGCCATTGGGAGGTACTTATCAGCATAGAAGATTGTAACAAGTAATTGGCAATCTGCTGATTTCCCGTTTATAAAACAGCAGAATAACAGTACCTTATTTGTACCATAACTTTATAACTTGTTGATATACAGTAGTGGTGAATTTCGAGGAGGTGAAGTAAATAACCACATATTGGAAAAGCGTGTAGTCTCTCTAAGGCTACGCGCTTTTTCTTTACTTAAATAAACTACAACGACAATGAAGAAATTGAATCTTTTCGTGCTCGCCCTGATGATGATGGGCAGCATGCAGGGGCAGGAGGTTATCAGCCTGCCACAACCTGAAGTCAGCAAACTGTCTATGTCGCTGGGCAATGCCCTCGGGCAGCGGCGTTCGGAGCGCCAGTACAGCGACAAGGAAATCAGCCAGCAGACGCTCTCTACCCTACTCTGGGCGGCCTGCGGCGTCAGCGACGCAAAGACGGGCAAGATTACGGCTCCATCTGCCGTCAACATGCAGGACATCAAGATTTATGTGTGCTCCAAAGATGGCGTCTGCCTCTATGATGCCAAGGCAAACACGCTGACGAAGGTGTCTGACCAGAATCTGCTGGATGCCATTGCCGACCGGCAGGACTTTGCCAAGGCTGCTCCCATCGCCCTCGTCCTCGTCAGCACCAAGGACAGCAACCGCGCACCCAACGACAAGTTCGGGGCTATGGATGCCGGCTATGTCTCTCAGAACATCTACTTAGCCTGCACCGCCCTCGGCCTCAAGACCGTTGCCCGCGCCAGCATGGACTTCGACACGCTGAAGCGCGAACTCAATCTGGCTGAGACCTCGTATCTGGAGCTCAACCATCCTATTGGGTATTAGCGATTTCCGCTTAATATTAATATCGGCAGGAACAACTGGACGTTCCTGCCGATATTATTTTTGTTAAGAAGATAGAAGGTTGACTACTCGGCCTGCTCCTTCTCCTGGTTCTGAGCATCGATGGCCTTGATTTTGTCCTTAGTGAGCTGGAGGTCATCCTTCAGCTTCTGGATCTTGCGGTTCATCTCCTCAATGAGGCTGTTGCCCTTCTTCGAGCTGGCCGAGAGGAAGCCCAGGTTGTTCTCGTATGTCTGCACTTCCTGCTTGATGGCCTCGTACTGGCGCATCAGTCGGGCGCGCTCGGTGTCGAGTGCAGCCTCGCCACGCTCGGCCACCTGCTTCAGGTTGTCCTTGAACTTATTCAGACGGCGGCGGGCTACGCTCACGTTCAGTTCCTTATACAGCTTGTCGAGCACGGCGTGGTACTCCTCATAGAGCTTGTCCTTCTCCTTGAAGGGCACGTGGCCAATGCCGTTGTACTCCTCGACCAGCTTCTGCACGCGGGCCTGGATGTCGTCGCCGGCCTCCTCGGCCACCTGCTTCAGCTGCTCAATGACGCTGCGCTTCTTCTCCAGGTTCTCGCGCTCCTCGTTGCGCTGTCCGGCACCCTGGGCGTTGCGGGCCTCGAAGAACTTGTTGCAGGCTCCCAGGAACTCCTCCCACAGCTGGTCGCCCAGCTTCTTGGGCACCATACCGATGGTCTTCCACTCCTTCTGCAGGGCGATGAGCTTGTCGCTCGTCGAGCGCCACTCGGTGCTGTCTTGCAGGGCCTTGGCCTTCTCGATGAGGGTGCGCTTCTTGTCGGCATTCTCCTTATAGGTGTCTTTCAGCGTGCGGAAGTGCTCAGCCTTGCGGGCGAAGAAGTCGTCGCAGGCGGCGCGGAAACGCTCAAATATCTTCACGTTCATCTTCTGCGGTGCAAAGCCGATGGTCTTCCACTCGGCCTGCAGGTCGATGATCTCCTTGGTGTG
Organism: Prevotella sp.; assembly: GCA_017478085.1. Classification (GTDB taxonomy): domain Bacteria; phylum Bacteroidota; class Bacteroidia; order Bacteroidales; family Bacteroidaceae; genus Prevotella. The sequence goes on from JAFVEE010000074.1 coordinate 2,129, forward strand.
GCGCTCCCAGTCGGCACTGCCCTTGTTCTCCTCGGCGCAGACGGCCTCTACCTTCTCGCAGAGAGCGGTCTTCTTGGCCAGGTTCTCCTCCTCGCGGGCACGCAGATTCTCGAAGTGCTGCTGGTGGCGCTTGTTGATGACGGTGCTGGCGGCCTTGAAGCGCTGCCATACCTCCTCGCGCAGCTCCTTGCTCACGGGGCCTATCTCGCGGTACTCCTGGTGCAGCTTCTGCAGCTGGTGGAAGGCGCTGATCACGTCGGCCTCGTCGGCCAGCTTCTCGGCGGCCTCGCACAGGCGGTTCTTAGCTTCCAGGTTCTTCTTGAAGTCCAGCTCGCGAGCCTCGCTGTTCAGCTTCAGCAGGTCGTAGAACTGCTCTACGTAGAGCTGATAGTTGCGCCACAGCTCGTTGGCACGCTCGGCGGGCACGTTCTTGATCTCGCGCCACTCCTGCTGCAGGGCCTTGAACTCCTGGTAGGTCTTGCTGGCCTCCTCGGGCGAGGTGACCATGCTCTTTATCTTCTCGATGATGTCGAGCTTCTTCTTCAGGTTGTCCTCCTTCTCCTGTTCCTGCTCGCGGAACAGCTGCTGGCGGCGCTCCTTGATGATGCCCATCTCGGCCTTGAACGCCTCCTCGTCCTCATCGGGTGTCACTTGGTAGGTCTCTGGGTCGCCACCTGCGTCGAGATAGGCTTTCTGCTGCGCCTCGCGCTCGGCAATGTGCAGCTTGTAGAAGGCCGTCTTCAGGTATTCCACCTCGTCCTTCTGCGGAGCCTCTTCGCCGTGGGCTATTTCCTTCACGCGCTCCAGTACCTCCTGCTTTGTCTGGTAGACCTTGCGCTCTTCGGGAGCCTCTTCTTGAGCCTCTGGGGCTTCTGGGGCCTCTAAGACTTCTGGGGCTGCGGGGGCTACGGGGGCTTCTGCCGTTTCTACTACTTCTGAAGTCTCAACGGCATTCTCCTGCTGAGTTTCTTCTACCTTTACTTCTTCTTGTTTCCCCTGTTCTTCGCTTGGCGAAGCGGCTGTGCCGTTTACGAGGACGTTTTCTTGAGAGTCCATCATTTAACTGTTTTAAGTTACTGATTTGGTTAGTTCAATCACAATTTAGCGCCAAAATTACGAAAAAGTTAGGAGTTAAGGGTTATGAAATGGGAGTTATTTCCCATCCGTTAACCCTTTTTAACCGAAATAGTCGTTTTTTAACCGCTTGTTTACACCAGTCCCTTGCGATGCAGGGTCCACCAGGCCAGTGCCGAGACGCCTACCGAGATGGCCAGTGCGAGGGGGAACCCTAAGGGGTGGTTCTCCATGCCGTTGATGAGGTTCATGCCGAACAGCGAGGCGATGAGCGTGGGGAACATCATGAGGATCGAGACCGAGGTCAGGGTCTTCATCACCGTGTTCATATTATTGTTAATAATAGAGGAATAGGTGTCCATGGTCGACTCCAGGATGTTCGAGTAGATGGCGGCCGTCTCGCGGGCCTGGGTCATCTCGATGTTCACGTCCTCAATGAGGTCGGCGTCCAGCTCGTCAATCTGCAGTTTGAACTTCAGCTTCGACAACAGCGTCTCGTTGCCACGGATGGAGGTGTTGAAGTAGGTGAGCGAGTCCTGCAGACGGCTCAGGCCGATGAGGCTCTCGTTGTTCACATCGCGGTCCAGGTTGCGCTTGGCCTTCTCGATGAGCGAGTTGATTTGCTTCAGCCGCTTCAGGTACCACACTGCCGAGGAGTAGAACAGGCGGAAGATCATGTCGACGTAGTCGGTGAATCCCACGCCGCGCTTCTGCTGATAGCTGACGAAGTCGATCATCATGTTCGTCTCGTAGTAGCACACGGTGATGGTGACGTCGCGCTTGTGAATGATGCCGATGGGCACGGTGGTGTAGGGGGTGCGCGAGCGTATCTCCTTCACGTAGGGTATGCGCAGGATGATGAGCATCCAGCCGTCGTCGTACTCATAGCGAGCTCGCTCGTCGGTATCGCTGATGTCGGTGATGAAATAGTCGGGTATGCCGAACTTCTCTTCCAGCTCGCGCTGGTCTTCCTCTGTAGGACACGTCACTTGTATCCAGCAATTGGGCTGCCACTCCTGGAGCTGGCTGAGCCCATCTGTTGTGTTCCAGTAGGTCTTCATTTTGCTAATCCTTTTTTCTGAGGTACGGGGTACGGGGGTACGAGGTACGAGAATAGACTTGTGCGGCAAGGGGATTAGCGGCCTTGCCACCAGTCCCCTGGCCTAACGTTTAAAAGTTTCCGCCGGGTAGTCGTCCATAATTTGTTACTAATTGGTTTGAATTTGCGTGCAAAGGTACGAAAAAAAGATGAAACGTGAAAGGCGAAAGGGGAAAAATTCGCGAGGAGGGGTGGTTTTTTGATTGAGACGGGGTGTGGGACTGATTGGGACGAGGTGGGACTGATTGGGATGGATTGGGACGGGGTGGGAAATACTAAAAGTGGCGATGGTTGCGGCGGGCTTGGGTCATAGCCTCGCTGATGCCGCCCTGGGTGATGAAGCGCTGCTCCAGCATTTTGATGTAGTGCTCAATCAGGTAGATAGACTGGTGAATCAGGGTGAGTGCCAGGTTGGCCAGCTCTTCGTCGTCCATTTTCTGCCAGGTGGCAATGTGCTGCTCCGGGTTCGTGAGACTGCGGCAGAACTGCTGTAGCCTCGAGGTGCGTGGGTGATGCTGGCCCCAGATGGGTATGCCCCTTGCCCGTAGGTAGTCCTCGTAGTCGGCTTGCAGCTCGCGCAGGCTGCCCTTTGAGCAGTTGGTGAGCGACAGTTCCATCTTGCTTGATGTCAGCCCATCGGCAGCCCCCTCGATGATGTTCTGTTTGCCCGACCGTGCAGACTGTAGCATCTGGTCGCGTGTGCGGTCTTTGACGTCCAGGTAGCGGTTGATGAACTGGAAGGTGATGTCGTAGATAGCCACCAGCTTGGGGTAGAAGAGCAGCTTCTTCGGGTCGGTTTCGTTGGGGAGAAAGCCGTTGGGGGATGAGGGGACGGGCATGGGGTTGGGGGATTTTGGGGGATTGGTTGGGATTTGTTGGGATTGATTGGGACGGAGTGGGAGTTGTTGGGACTTACTGGGACGGGGTGGGAGTTGTTGGGACGGGGTGGGACTTGCTGGGATTGGGTGGGACTTGCTGGGACTTGCTGGGATGGGGTGGGACGAGGTGGGAGCGGTTGGGAGCTCAATTCGTCCCAATCCATCCCAATTCGTCCCAGTTAGTCCCAACAACTCCCAGTCAGTCCCAATCAGTCCCAAATAGTCCCAATCAGTCCCAGTCAGTCCTAATCACTCCCACTGCAAGCTACTTCTCGGGCACATCCTCGAGCGTCTTCTTCAGCAACTGCCAGAAGGGGGCTACCGTGGCGATGAGGGCACGCTCGGTGGTGGTGTGGGGGCTCTTCATGGTGGGGCCGAGGCTCACCACGTCCAGGTGCGGATACTTGCCCAGGATGACCGAGCACTCCAGACCGGCGTGGTCTACCTGGATGATGCCGTCCTGGCCGAACAGCTCCTTGTACTCCTTGAGCAACAGGTGGAGCACCTCGCTCTGCGGGTTGGGATCCCAGCCGCCATAGCTGCCGGCCGTCTCTACCTTCATGCCGGCCATCGAGAAGCAGCTCTGCAGCGTGCCTACGATGTAGTCCTTCATATCCTCGCGGCTGGAGCGGGCCAGAATCTTGATGGCAGCGTGGCCAGCCTCGATGTCGATGATAGCCAGGTTCGAGCTGGTCTCCACCACGTTGGGATAGGCGGGAATGTAGCGCACCACGCCGTCGTGGCAGGCGAAGATGGCATCAACCAGGTTGTCCTGGATCTCCTCGGGCACCTCGGTCTTCGGCAGTTCGGCCTTTTCGCAGAGCACCTCGATGCCCTGGGGCTCAATGAGCTTGAACTCGTCGTTGAACGTGGCGCGCCACTCGTCCAGCTGCTGTGCCAGCTCGGGCAGGTTGTCCTTGGGCAGGGTGAGCACGGCCTCGGCCTTGAAGGGGATGGCGTTGCGCATGTTGCCGCCGTGCCATGAGGCCAGACGGGCATCGAGCTCCTCGATGGCCTCGCGCACAATCTGCACCAGCAGCTTGTTGGCGTTGCCACGGCCCTCGTTGATCTCCAGACCACTGTGGCCACCGCGCAGACCCTTCACCGTGACGCGCACGGCAGCATCCTCCGGGTCGGTGTCCACTTCTTTATAGTCGAGCGTGGCGGTCACGTCGATGCCGCCAGCCGAGCCGATGACGAACTTGCCCCAGTGCTCCGAGTCCAGGTTCAGCAGGATGTCGCCCTGCAGCTCGCCCTCGGGCAGGTCGTTGGCGCCATACATACCCGTCTCCTCGTCGGCGGTGATCAGCGCGTCGATGGGGCCGTGCTTCAGGGTCTTGTCCTCCATGATGGCCATGATCGAGGCCACGCCCAGGCCGTTGTCAGCACCCAGCGTGGTGCCGCGGGCCTTCACCCACTCGCCGTCGATCCACGGCTCAATGGGGTCGGTCTCGAAGTTGTGCGTCGACTCGGGCGTCTTCTGCGGCACCATGTCCATGTGTGCCTGCAGGATGATGCCCTTGCGGTTCTCCATGCCCGGCGTGGCTGGCTTGCGCATGTGGATGTTGCCAGCGGGATCTTTCACGGCATAGACACCGGCCTGCTGTGCGAAGTCGAGCAGGAACTGCTGAATTTTCTCCAAGTGTCCGCTGGGGCGGGGCACCTGCGTCAGTTTGTAGAAGTTGCGCCAGATGCATTCCGGCTTCAGGTTCTGAATTTCGTTGTTCATTGTTTTTGGTTTTTAGGTGTTAATATTAATATTTAGGGGATTGCCTTCGGCAAGAAATTCCACAAAATTAAAATCAAAATTCTACAAAATTATCTTACAAAAGTCGTATCTTTTCAATTTCTGCTGTATCGGGATGCCTGTAGTACCATTCTGAGAAAAGGCTCTCGGCTCCGAAGTTGATAATCATTCCGTAGGGTATGTGCGTCAGATTCATATAGTTCCACAATTGTCGGCGATGCTGGGTGTCGACGTATGAGATGGCTTTCAGCTCAATGATGATGTTACTATTGACGACCAGGTCCATTTTGTAATACTGGTCCAACTGCACATTGTCCCAGAAGATAGGCAACATTTTTTGGCGCTCCACCTGATAGCCGTCCTGCTCTAAAAGATATTTCAAAGCGGCTTCATAGGCCGATTCAAGCAAACCTGGACGATACTTGCTGTGAACCTTCATTGCCACACCTGTTATGGTGCGGAAGAAATCCCATCTTCTGTTATATTCTTCAATTACAGTCATCTTTATTTTGAAAAATTTTGAAATATATTTTGAGAAATTTTGAGCGAAGCGACCCTCACACCGAGTTCGCAGAAACACTACCTCGCAGCATGTCCGGCCTAAGGCCATCCTCTTTGAGCGACTTCTTCCTCGTAAACGAGAGGCGCACCCAGCCCCATACCCCCAGGGCCATGACCAGCATGGTCTGAACGGAGTGGACGATGAGGACGAAGTAGAGGGCCTGCTCGTCTTGCACGCCGTAGAGGATGAGCATCGTCTTCACGGCGAAGTGCCAGGGACCGGCACCATTGGGCGTGGGCACGATCACGGCGATGCTGCCCACCACAAACGACACCAAGGCGCAGCCCAGCCCCAGGTGCTCGGTGAACGAGAAGCAGAAGAACGTGAGATAGTAGTGCAGGAAATAGCTGACCCAGATGCCCAGCGTGAGCAGCACGAACAGCGGCAGGTTGCGCACGCCCCGCAGCGAGATCACACCCTCCCAGATGCCGGTGAGCGTGGCCTTCACCTTATTATATATATAAAGGCGCTTCAGCAGCCAGTGCAGCAGGATGAGCACGGCCACGCCGCAGATGGCGGTGACCAGATAGCCCGTGAGCGAGAACCCCTGCAAGAGGCTGTCGAGCGACGTGCCCGTCTTCTCGAAGAACGTGCCGAAGATGCTCATCTGGAAGAGCAGCGTGCTGCCCGTGACCAGCAGCACCAGCAGCGAGTCGACGGCCCGCTCGGTGACCACCGTGCCCAGCGCCTTGGGAAACGACACGCCGTCCCACCGGCGCAGCACGCCGCAGCGCGTGAACTCGCCGATGCGCGGTATGACCAGCGAGGCGGCATAGCTCAGGAAGATGCTGTTCACGGCCACCGACCGCCGGGGCCGCTCGCCCACGGGCTCCAGCGACTGCCGCCACCGCCAGCCGCGCATGGCCTGCGCCAGGATGCCGAAGGGAAACGACAGCAGCATCCACGTCCAGTTCATCTCGTGCCACAGCACGTGCTCTATGCTGTGGAAGTCGAACTCCCGGTACATCCACCACAGGATGGCACCACCCAGCACGAGTGGCATCACGACCTTCATTATGTTGACAACCGTCTTCATAGCTGTGCGCAAAGATACTACATTTTCGGCTTATGGCAAAATTTATGCCATCTGATTTAGCTTATTTTGATAATCGCGCGGCCCCACCCCCTTCACCATCTTGAAGTTGCGGTAGAACGAGGCATTGCTCGTGAAGCCCGACGAGCGCGCCACCTCGGTGAGCGACATATCGGGGAAACGCACCATGAGCGACACGGCATAGTCTATGCGCTTCCTGTTGACATACTCGGTAAACGACATGCCCATCTCGCGGTTGATGGCCCTGTACAGGTAGTTGCGGTTGGTGCCCAGCATCTGCACCAGGTCCATAATCCGCAGGTTGGGCTGCAGGAAAAGCTGCTGCTCCATCATCAGCCCCTCTATCTGCTGCCGCAGGTTGGTGTTCTCGTCCTGCACGCCCGGCGCGGCGTCGGCCTCCTGCTCGTCGCGCTCTATCTCGTCTATCGAGAACTGCTGCGCGTAGCCAGCATAGCCTATGGCAAACAGCAGGGCCGAGAACGTGACCGACGGTATGGCCAGCAGCCACGCATCGCCGGTGAAGTGGTGGCGCCCTATGATGTTGGCCACAAACGATGCCGCCGACGTGACGGCCAGCAGCACCAGCAGCCAGTGGTGCGCATCGAGCGTCTTGTGCTCGGTGTCGGCGTAGGCCGTGCCCACCAGCCGGTCGAAGTCGTGCAGATAGCGGCGGCCCAGCACGCATACGGGCACGATCTGCAGGGCGAACAGCACCTTGCACGTGTCGTGCACGAAGGCCTGGTGCAGAGCCAGCCCCTGCAGCCCCTCCATCTGGTGGCGGTACAGGTACAGGTCGATGAACAGCCGCGTCTCCTCGGCCGACATCAGCACGTAGAGCGCCGCGCAGGCCGTGCCCCCCACGGCGGTGGGCAGCAGCGTGAGCCACTGCAGCTGGTGGTGCTCGCGCCGGTTGGTCAGCGCGCTTATGTACATAAAGAACAGCGGGTAGACCGCCAGGTTGCTGGTCAGGTAGAGCGTGTCGAGCAAGGGCATCTGCTCCGTCACGCGGTTGAAGAAGGCACAGTGGCCCAAGTACAGCGTGGTGGCCGTGAGCATAAAGCCCAGCAGGTAGCGGTGCGAGCGGTTGCCCTGCCGCTCCACGAGCCTGATGGTCAGCATCACGCTCCAGAACAGGCACACGAACATGGGCATCGCCGTGAAGATCATTTCTTTCATAGCGTGCAAAATTAGTCATTTTCGTCGAGATAAAGCACTTTGAGCGTCACAATTCACAATTTCAATGTTTTTTTTGTGAATTTGAACGATTAGGGCAGGATTCCTGACGGAATCCCGTTCGGAAAGAAATTTTCAGAAATTAACCAGAAATTTTATCCAGAAATTAATCTATCCCAAAAGGGTCATTAGGCACGGAAAAACTCTAATGGCCGATTCGGGTTTATACAACGTTCGCAAGCTATGAAAGCAACACGTAGCAACGGCCTGAAAGGCCAACAAGCCCCCAGCCCAGGGCATCGCCCTGGGTAAATGTAGTGCGCTGCCTACGCCCTGCAAGGGCAAAAGCATCAGGACGGTAGGTGTGCTTTTGCTCTTTCAGGGCGGTTTTACCCACCTCCTTGTACCCAGGGCGATGCCCTGGGCTGGGGGCTTTCTGGCCTTTCAGGCCGGTCTTTGCGAAGCTTGCGAAAGCTGAACAGATTAATTTCTGGATAAAATTTCTGGTTAATTTCTTACAATTTCTTTCCGACAAAATTTTCGCCAGAAAATTTTCAAAATGCGACGAGGATTTCGCTGATCGCTAACGGAGGCTCCGTTAATCGCTAACGGAGGCTCCATTGACGCTCAACGGAGGCTCCGTTGATGGTCAACGAGGGCCCCGTTGAGCCTTAACGGAGGCTCCGTTCCAAATAGAGGGATTTTTTCTTGCGTCATTTCCCATTTTTTTGTATCTTTGCACCCACAATGAAGCAAGTAAGACCGAAGAAGAACCTGGGTCAGCACTTCCTGACCGACCTGAGCGTAGCCCGCCGCATAGCCGACACCGTCGACGCCTGTCCCGACCTGCCCGTGCTCGAGGTGGGCCCCGGCATGGGCGTCATGACCCAGTATCTCGCTGAGAAGCCCCGCCCCCTCCGCGTGGTCGAGATAGACCGCGAGAGCGTGGCCTACCTGAAGCAGACGCTGTTCCAGGGCGACGAGAGCCCCATCATAGAGGGCGACTTCCTGCGCATGGACCTGCACCAGCTGTTCGGCGGCCAGCAGTTCGTGCTCACCGGCAACTACCCCTACGACATCTCGTCGCAGATCTTCTTCAAGATGCTCGACAACCGCGACCTCATACCCTGCTGCACCGGCATGATACAGCACGAGGTGGCCCTGCGCATGGCCTCGCAGCCCGGCTCCAAGCAGTACGGCATCCTGTCGGTGCTCATCCAGGCCTGGTACAACGTAGAGTACCTCTTCACCGTTGAGCCCTCGGTGTTCAACCCGCCGCCCAAGGTGCAGAGCGCCGTCATCCGCATGACGCGCAACGAGGTGCAGCACCTGGGGTGCGACGAGCAGCTCTTCCGCCGGGTGGTGAAGACCGTCTTCAACCAGCGCCGCAAGATGCTGCGCGTCAGCCTGCGCCAGCTGCTGCCGCCCGAGGCCCCGCTCTTCACCCAGTACGCCACCCTGCTGACCCGCCGCCCCGAGCAGCTCAGCATTGCCGAGTTTGTAGAACTGACCAATATCGTCGCCGAAGATGGGAAAAGCTAAATTTACCCCCCCCAATTCATAGCTGCTTGTTCCTTCACACAGAGGCACAGCGATGCCGAGGAGAGAGAACCTCCTCGCGTCGCTGTGCCTCTGTGTTTTTTGGGGCGCATTGACGCCATTGAACACGACAGTAACAACAACAAAAACAGATACTAAGAACATGAGAAAAGACAAAACACTCCAGGCTGCCCTTGCAGCCCTGATGCTGGCCTGCCTCGGCACCACGGCGCAGGCCAGCTCGTGGCGCATCAACAGCGATGCCGCGAAGAAGCCGCACTTCGCCGACATCAATGCCGCCATGGCCAGCGAAAAGGTAGTGGCGGGCGACACGCTCTACCTGGACCCCGGCACTGCGCTCACCACCGAGCAGAACGTCACCAAGCAGGTCACCATCATTGGTTGCGGCTATTTCCTCGGCAATGCCCCCCATCAGGCAGCCACCATCAGTGCCACCACCAACCTGAAGGCTGCCGGCATCAAGGTCGAGGCCGTCGACATGGTGGGCATCGTGGCCTTTGCCGACGACATCGTGATTGAGCGGTGCAAGACCGGCTCCATCTCGAGGAGTGGCGACGCGGTCAGGAACCTCACGGTGCGCCAGTGCTACGTGGCCAATGGCCACATCATAGGCGACTACTCTAAAGCCTCCTGCACGGGGTGGGTCGTTGAGAACTGCTACGTGTTCTGCCAGCAATACCTGCACGTCATTGAGGGACTGAACAGCCCCATTGTTCGCAACAACTACATCCGCCTGAATTATAACAACACCACTCCCAAGCCCGTGGCCGCCGTCACGAACGGGGTCATCATCAACAACATCATCATCAACCAGTACTACCCGAATGTAGACTATCTCGAAGTGACCAATTGCACCGTGAGCAACAACCTGCTGTCGGCCGCCGAGGGCACCTACAGCTATGCCGACACCCACTGCGGAACAACCGACGAGCAGGTGTTCTTCCAGATGCAGGGCCAGAACGACCAGCGCTTCCGCCTGGCCGACGACAGCCCCGCCCGTGGTGCAGCCATCGACGGCGGCGACTGCGGCCCCACGGGTGGCCGCTACCCCTACGTGTGCTCCGGATTCCCGCTCGGCATGCCCTATTTCGAGAGCAGCACCGTGCCCTCCCGCCCGCAAGACGGACTGCTGCGGGTAACGCAGAAGGTGGTGCAGCAGGCAGAATAGCCCCCATACCATTCAACGAAAAATCAAAAAAAACAATAGAACAATGAAAACAAAGAACTTGAAACAACTGGTGGCCCTGGCTTTGCTCGCCCTGATGGCCACTGCCGCACAGGCCCGCTCCTGGCGCATCAACCACAACACCATGCAGAATCCCGACTTCGCCGACATCAATGCCGCCATGGCCAGTGCCAGCGTGGCCGACGGCGACACGCTCTACCTGGACCCCGGCTGCTCGCTCACTGCCGACCAGACCATCTCGAAGCAGGTCACCGTCGTGGGTTGCGGCTACTTCCGCACCGACTTGGCCTACCCCTTCGCCTCTATTTTAGGTAAGCTCTATATTACAGCTCCCTTTGCTAAGGTGGAAAGTGCTATTCTGAACAATGTTTATATACGAGCAGAGAATGTTACAGTACAACGTTGCTATGCGCTTGATTTCTATCTGGCCGATAATAGTGCCCCTTCCGCAAATGCAAATATTCGGCAGTGCTATTGTCGGTGTATTTACGGAAAAGGTAAAAGTGATGCACTCAGTGCCTATTGCTCTATTGAAAATTGCATGATTTTAGCAGATGGGGGGAATGATGGCTTTTATGCAGTAATAAATTTATATTACCCAACGATAAGAAATTGTTACATTTATGAAAATTGCCAAACAACAGGTTACTCCAACATATATGCCTTAACCAACTTGAGCTATTATACAATAGTAAATTGCATCATACTGAATGGTAAAAAATCAAGCTATATTCTGAATGGTTGTTCTAACGCAGTTACAAATGCATATAATATAACTTCAAATACCGATGGCATGAGTAGAACAGCTCTGTTTCTTTGGAGCGAAGGCAACAACGACGAGCGCTACCAGCTAAACGAGACCAGCCCTGCCAGAGGCTATGCCGCCGACGGCAGCGACATTGGCCCCTTTGCGGGCAACTACCCCTACGTGCTGGGCGGTCTGCCTATGGGTCACCCTTACTACACGAAGGCCCAGATTTCGCCCCGCTCGGACGACGATAAGGTAAAAGTTTCACTCCAAATCAAGATGCAAGATGAATAAGCCACTGTTCCATCAACCAGCAATGGCGCGGCGATGGATGGCGGTATTTAGTCTTATCATTATTCACTGTACCCTATTCATAAGCCGCGCAGCGGCACAAGCGCAGCTGGAGTACTGGTTCGACAGCGACCCAGGCCGTGGCCAGGCCACGACAGTTGCTGCCACCATCGATGCCGAAGGGCTGGTGCAGTTCGATGCGCCCACCGACGGCCTGACCGAAGGCAACCACCTTATGGGCGTGCGCAGCTACCACACCGATGCCGAGGGCCACACCAGCTTCGGCCCCACCATACTGCGTTATGTGGCGGTGACCCGCCCCGCCCATGAGGGCATAGCCTATCTGGAGTACTTCTGGGACGAAGATCCCGGCGTGGGCCACGCCACAAAGCTACCCATCGTGGCCCAGCGCGAGCTGAACCTCGACAACGTGGAGTTCTCTACCCAGCATCTCTCAGCAGGCCTGCACGAGCTGGGCATTCGCTCCTTCGGCGGCGTGGGCTGGAGCCCCACCGTGCGCTTGGAGACCTACGTACCCATGCGCCAGGCCGACGTCCAGGTGAGCTACGCCGAGTACTTCTGGAACGAAGACCCCGGCTACGGCCAGGGCACCCCCATCGAGATCGATCCCGCTGCCCAGGTGTCGCTCGAGTCGCTCGGCATTCCCACGACCGATATTCACGGCGATGCCCTGTTCTTCATTCGCTATTACGGCAACAACGGCTGGAGCCCCACCCTGTGCTACAACATCATCGTCGATGCCGAGGGCAACTTCACCCTGAACAGCCAGGCCGCCACCTCGCTCGACAACCGCAACTACCAGTCGCTGCCCGACCTGGTGGCCGATCTGGCCGACCGCAGCGTGGGCAACGACATAACGCTCAACGTCATCACCACCGGCACCGACTATGCACTCGACGCCACCACCCCCGAGGTGCTGCAGCAGCTCGCGGCCATCAGCCAGAGCATAGACCAGGTGTCGACTTACAGCGAGGGCAAGACCATTGGCTTCAAGGCCACGGCCGGCAGCGGCAATACGCTCAGCGTGAGCACTACCCCCGAGGGGCTGCCCACGGCAATCAACATGCTGGCCCACACGTGGCTTGAGAACGTTGGCCTGACCATCAACGGCACGGCCTACGACTTCTCGGCCTGGGCCCGCGCCCCCCGCTATCAGGCCGAGCCCATCTGCCCGGGCCAGACCACCGACGAGCTGACCATCGGCACGCCCGCCGAGGGCCTTGTGGTGGCCTATACCGCCCAGCCTCATCAGGGCTGCACCATCGTGGGCCACCAGACCTCAGTGACCTACGAGGGCACGCTGCCCGCCATGCAGCTGCTGAACAACGGCTCGAAGACCGACTCGCTGGCCTTCCTCGTCGAACTGAAGGACAACGAGGGCACCACCCTGAGCAGCTACACCTATTATATATATGTGCGCGCGAGCGTGAGCGACAAGGCCTTCAGCGGCATGCAGCCCGCCGATGCCAGCAGCCTCAATCCCGGCACCACCACGCTGCGCTGGAACGCCATTGGCGGCGCCCAGGGCTACCGCCTCACCCTGACCGACGACGACACCACCGTGCTCGACGGTTCCCCCGTCACGAAGACCACCTACTCCCTAACCGTTGAACCCGGCCACCAATACACCTGGCAGGTAGTGGCCATAGGCCCGTGCGACGAGCTGTCAAGCCAGACCATGCACTTCAGTGGCCGCCTGCTGCCCGACCTCGCGGTGACGGCCATCGACCAGCCCGCCACGGCCCAGGCCGGCAACACCGTAACGGTGACGGCCACCATAGCCAACCAGGGCCAGGGTGCCACCACCGAGAGCAGCTGGACCGACCGTCTGTACTACGCCATCGACAGCGACGACTTCGCCCAGGCCACCCAGGCCGCCAGCGTGGCCCACTCGGGCGCCCTGGCCGCCGATGCGAGCTACGAAGTGACATTCAGCTTCAAGGCCCCGCAGGTAGAAACGGGCCAGATGTACCTGTTTGTGGCCACCGATGCTGAGAGCAAGGTGCTCGAGAGCAATGCCGACAACAACCGCACCACCGCAGCCACCGCCACCACCCTGCAGCCGTTCTATATGAACGCCAGCGACCTGGCCGCCCTGCGCCGTCTGCACGCCGACTTTGGCGGCAGCCAGTGGAACGGCACCCAGTGGGACACCACCTCCGAGCTCATCAGGCCCGGCAACTGGAGCGGCGTGAGCTTCGACACCGAGGGCCGCGTCACCGCCATCAGCCTGCAGGGCAGGGGCCTCAGCGGCTCGCTCTCGGAGGCAGAAGCCCCCGCACTGCCGCAGCTGAAGACGCTGAACCTGAGCCGCAACACCCTGAGCGGCAATCCGGCTGCCTTCGTCACCGCCAGCTGCATGCCCCTCATTGCCTCGCTGAACCTGAGCTACAACCAGATCGACGAGCTGTCGGCACCGCTGCCCAGCACCATCAGCAGCCTGAACCTGGGCTACCAGCACCGCAGGGAAGGCAGCAACAGCGTGCTGCCCGGACTGGACCAGCTGGCCACCCGCCTGCTGCCGATAGGCAACAATATGGACAACGTGCAGCTGTCGGCCGTGGCCTACTACAACCACACGGCACAGGACTTCACGGCCCATCCGGCACTCAACGTCTACAGTACCGACCTGAACACACGCTACGGCACACTGAACTGGAGCAACACCCTGCAGGCCTACAGCTATGCCGCCAACAGCTGGCAGCAGACCATGGAGCAAGACACACCCGCCCTGCTCGTAGTGGAGAGCGGCGCTACGCAAGGGTCGGTATGGCCGGCACAGATGCACTTCACGCTGGGCGATGCCAACCTGAGCGGACTGGTCGACGTGAACGACGTGCAGCGCACGCTAAACTATGTGATCAACTCCAGCAGCAACAACACTATGTTCGGCCTCTGGGCTGCCAACACCTTCACCGAGGGCGAGGCTGAGCAGCAGACGGTGATCAACATTCAGGACATCGTGTGCACGGTGAACATTGTGCTCAGCAATGAGGGCCTGGCAGCCACGCGCCGCCTTCGCGCTCCCGGCCTCAACGCCGCAGAGCAGCAGCAGGAGGCAGCCCACGCCACCTTCTATGCCGATGGCCGCAGCCTCATGCTGCAGACCTACGACGAGATAGGTGCCTTCGACCTGGAGCTGCAAGGCGTGAATGACCGGCAGGTGAAGCTCCTGCTGAACAGCCGCGAGTGGCAGATGCTCACGCGCAACACCGCCCAGGGCGTGCGCCTCGTGGTGTTCTCGCCCACTGGCCAGACCCTGCCCGCAGGCACCACCCAGCTGCTGCGCCTTGGCGGCGATGCCACCCTGGTAGCCGTTCAGGCCACCAGCCCCGACGCACAGGAAGTGCCCGCCAGCACTGCCACTGCCACCGCCACCGGCATCCATGATGCCTATGGGTCCTATGGGTCCTATGAGCCCTATTCGCCCCATGAGTCCTACAAGACCTACGACCTGCAAGGCCGCCAGCTGAACAACAGCCACCAGCTGCGCAAGGGCCTCTATATACAAAACGGAAAAAAGATTAGGAGGTAAAGACAGATGACAAGACATCAAGCTATAAAACACAGAGCCGCCTGCCTGCTCGGCCTGCTCATCATGCTGATGGGCTCGCTGACAGCCGTGGCGCAAAACCGACTGTATGTCACCGACTTTACGGCTGCCGCAGGCAAGGAGGCCATCGTGCCCATATACCTGGAAAACAGCAGCGACGTGGTGGGCATGCAGTTCGACATTACGCTGCCCTACGCCAAGAGCGGCAGCAGTGCCACGCTGGTCGATGCCCGCACAAGCGGCCACAGCATCTCGCTGCGCAAGCTGGCAGACAAGCGATACACCGTGGTGGTGATGTCGCTCGAGAACAAGGCCCTGCGCGGCAATGCCGGACTGCTGGTGCGCTTCCCCGTTTCGGTGCCTGCCACCGCACAGGCCGACGACGAGGTGGCTTTCAGCATCAGCAATGTGGTGCTGACCGACAAGACCGGACACAACGTAGCCACAGAGACCACGTCGGAGGCCAGCTTCACCGTGCTGCGCACGCCCACACCCGACTTCACCGTGACCGACCTGCTCATCTACAACAGCAGCGAGACACTCATGCCGGGCGGCAAGCTGCAGCTCAGCTTCACCGTGAACAACGAGGGCACGGGTGCCAGCACCGACGGCTGGACGGAGAAGATCTACCTGGAAGACCAGCTGTCCGGCCTGCGCACCTATGTGACCACGCAGAACTATGCCAACACGCTGGAGGCCGGCGAGAGCATGCCACGCCTATTCGAGGTAGACCTGCCGCAGGCCATGAAGATGGAAGGCACCGTGAGGGCCTACGTCGAGGTGACGGCCCGCAAGAGCACCGACGAGCTGATTGCCGACCAGGGCAACAACAACGCCACGTCGACCAACACGAAGGAGCTGGGGAAACGCCTGTTCCTGAGCGACAGCCGCATAGAACTGAACGAAGGCAATTCGAGGTACGTCACGGTGACCCGGTCGGGCGACTGGTCGATGGACGAGACCTTCAGCCTGGCCATCACCGGGCAGCACGACGAAACGCGCATCAGCTTCCCCGCCACCGTGACCATCCGGGCCAAGCAGACCTCGGCAACGTTTTCCGTGCGCAGCATCGACGACAAGAAGGTAAACACCCAATACCGCACGGTGCTGACCGCCCAGGGCAACGACTATGAGGCCGTGAGTATGAACGTCGACGTGAAGGACAACGACCACTACGAGCTGGCACTCACCACCGACAAGGACACCTATACCGAGGGCGAAGAGGTGACGCTCACCGCCACCATAGGCCAGACGCAGGCGAGCGACCTCACGGTGAACCTGACCAACACGGCGGGCGGGTCGTTCAGTCCCTTCGTGCGCTCGATCATCATACCTGCCGGACAGCTGCAGGCCACGGCCACCACGCAGGTGGTCGACGACAACTACCCCATGTCCGACAAGAGCGTAACCTTCACCGCCACGGCCTCGGGCTACTACTCGGCCACTCGCACCATCACGCTGCAAGACGATGACCGCCCGCAGCTGTCGCTCACGCTGCAGAACACCATCGTGAGCGAGGGGGCCGGCTATGGCGCCACCATGGCCACGCTGACACGAACGGGCAACACAGCCGCTAACGTGACCATATACCTGACCACCAACGCGGGGCTGGAGCTGTACTTCGACTCGCAATACGTGATTATTCCGGCTGGCCAGACGTCGGTGACCTTCCCCATCAGCGTGGAAGACAACTCGAAGATCGACAGCCACCGCACCTGGACCATCACGGCCACGGCCTGCAACGCACAGACAGGAAAGCCCTTCGGACAGAGCACAGGAGCCTGGACGACGGCCCAGCTCACCGTGACCGACGATGACACCGACGCGGTGCTGAAGCTGTCGTCGAGGGTGGCCACACTCGAGGAGAACGGCAATGCAGCCACCGTGACCATAGAGCGCAACACGAAGGCTGGCGACCTGACGGTGACGCTGGCAAGCGATGCCGACTTCCTGGAGCTGCCGCAGTCGGTGACCATCAAGAACGGCCAGACCAGTGCCACGTTTACCGTGAAGGCTGGTGCAGGCATTGAGAGCACGGAGAACTACTTTGCCCGCGTAACGGCCTCGGCCGAGAACTTCCAGTCGGCACAGTTCGTGTTCCTCGTAAGTACCAAGCCCAATGCCACGTGCTCGGCTCCCCGGCTGTCGAAGAACAATCCCTTTGGCGGCGAAAGCATCACCGTGACGCTGCCCGTATCGAACATAGGCACCAGCGAGCTGCCTGCCGGCATGGAGGTGCGCATGTACCTCTCGACCAACAGGACGTATAGCCCCGAAAGAAGTTCGGAGGCCGAGCTTCTGCGCACCACACTGCCCAGAAGCGTGCAGGCCGGCGAGACAGAGGAGATGGACTTCACCGTAACGATGCCCATGTACTACGCCGAGAAGCAGTATTACATCTTTGCCTGGCTGAACCCCGCGCAGAAAAGCACCGAGTCGAACTTCGGCAACAACCTATGCACGGGCACGGCGGTCAACATCAAGCCTGCCTTCAAGCTGGCCTCGATCAGTACCGACAGGACCAACTACACCCGTGGCAACACCATTCACTTCACAGGCACAATGAGCAACAGCGCATCGGGCGTGAGCATGGAAGGCAAGCAGGTAGACGTGTTCTTGCTGAACGACACCAAGCGCTACCAGGTGACCACCACACTCGATGCCGCCGGCAACTTTGAGGCCGACTACACCTTTGGCGAACAGACGGGCGGACGCTACCTGACGGGAGCCTGCGTGCACGGCACGGGCGGCACCGAGACCCTGGGCCACATCAACGTGACGCGACTGAAGATAGAGCGCAGCAGCTACCTGATGGAAAACATTACCGAGGGCGTGCCCCGCGAGGGCAACATAGGCGTGACCAACCTGTCGGAGGAGCCACTCTACAACGTGTCGTTCCGTATGGACGGCCTACCCGATGACTGGGAGGTACAGCTGTCGAGCGTGGCAGTGCTGAAAGGCGGCGCCACGGCCAATGCCCACTACCGCATCGTGCCCACAGCTCCCCGCAACGGCGTGAAGACCCGCTACGACGGTACCTTCGTGGTGAGCGCCAACGATGCCGACGGCGAGGCCATTGCCGAGAGCGAGATGCCCGTGTACTTCTGGAACTATCCTGCCGTGAGCAAACTGGCAGCCAACGACATCAAGACCACGCTCTACCGCGACGGCCAGCGCACGCTGCAGCTCAGGGTGGAGAACGGCGGACTGAAGGCCACGGGCAACATCAGCGTGGTATGGCCCTCGGGACAGTCGTGGCTCTCGGCCGCCACCACACAGCTGGCCTCGATACCTGCCGGCGGCAGCACCACACTGGCACTGAACCTGAAGGGACAGGCCGACATGATAGTCGACGGCACCTACGAAGCCACCATAAGACTGAAGCCTGAAACGGGCGAGAAGCTCGACGTGAAGGTGACGGCCACGGTGGTGAGCACCAACATAGGCACGCTGAAGGTCGACGTGGTCGATGCCTACACGCTGGGAGCCGAAGACGGCGAGGGCCCGCACGTGAGCGGTGCCTCGGTACGGCTGACCAACGCCATGACCGGCGAGGTGACGATGACTGGTACCACCGGCAGCGACGGTCTCTTTACCACCGACATACTGAAAGAAGGCACCTACTATGTGTACGTGACCGCCCCCAACCACTACTATGCCGAGAAGACCATCACGATTGATCCCGGCGTGGTGAACCAGATGGAGGTGTTCCTGAACTACGAGGTGGTGAAGATGACCTACACTGTGGAGCGCACCACCGTGGTCGACGAATACCAGACGGTGGTCACGATGGACATTGTGCCCGACATTCCGCAAGCCATCGTGGTGGCCAGTCTGCCCGAAGACTGGGGCACAGGCGAGCACAGCTACAGCGTGAGACTGACCAACAAGGGCCGACTGACGGCCTACACGCCCTACCTGGAGTTCCCCAACGTGGAAGGCGTGACCTTCACCGTGGTGAGCGACTACCCCGCCGTGATCTATCCGAACGAGAGCTTCGACGTGACGGTAGACTTCAAAGGCCCCGAGGGCGCAGAACACACGCAGCTGGGCTACATCGTGATGCACTATGCCTACAAGCTGAAAGGCGAGACCCACTGGGGTGCCGACACCTACCTGGCATCGATGGGGCGCGGCGAGCTGCTCTTCCTGCCCGGCGGCGGTCTGGGCAGCGTGACGGGCGACACCGAGGACCGCAACTTCGGCACCTATACGCCCCCCTCAGGAGGTTCTGACGACGGCGGCTTTGCCATTATGGATGGCGGCGACCTGAAACTGGTGGAACCGGAGGTCTTGACACGCGACTATACTCAATCGATTGACAACCGCGTGCGCCTGCAGTTCGAGCAGAACTTCTTCCTGGAGCGCGAGGCCTTCCAAGGCAACCTGAAAGTAGAGAACTTGCAGATGGATGGCATTGAGGCCATCACGCTGACACCCAACGTGAAGACGATAAGCGGCGAGGATGTGTCGGCCCTGTTTGCCATATCGACCGTGGGCAGCAGCCAGAACTGGACAAGCAAGGAGTCGGGCGAGTGGTCGCTGGCCAGCAGCCAGACGGGCGAGGCAAAGGTAATCTACGTGCCCTCGAAGGAAACGGCTCCCACTGAGCCGGTAAGCTATCTGTTTGGCGGCACGGTGTCTTATCGCGACATTGCCTCGGGCAACCTTATCACGCAGGAGCTGACTCCCACACAGCTCACCGTGAACCCGTCGCCCGACCTGCACCTGACCTACTTCGTGCAGCGCGACTTCATCAGCGACGACCCGCTCACAGAGGATATAGAGCCGTGGGAGCCTGCACAGTTTGCCCTGCTCATACAGAACAAGGGCGCTGGCGATGCCATTGACCTGAAGATTGAGACCGAAGACCCGCAAATAGTAGACAATGCCTGCAACCTGCCCGTGGAGTTCATCAAGCTCTATGCCACCATCGACGGCGAGCAGCAGAACATGGACTTCAACAAACTGAACCTGGGCGGCATAGCCGCCGGGCAAAGCAAGATGGCCCGCTGGTGGTTCTACAGCAACGCGTCGGCCCACGTGGCCAACTTCGAGGCAAGGATGACGAAGCACTCTAACTATGGCATCGAGTTCGACCTCATTACCTTAGACGGCGTGCACGAACTGACGCGCTCGGTGAGCGGCTCGCTCACGAGCAGTGAGAACGGTGCACAGGCAAGGCGAATGGCATTCTCGCCCAGTGAGAGCAGCACGGACATTTACCTGCTGAACCTGATTGAGGACGAGGACAACCTGCCCGACCACGTGATGGACGGCAATGGCAACGAGACTGACGACCTGGAGATTGTGAGCGACAACATGACTTGCATAGCCGCTTCGGGCGAGAACCAATACACGCTGAGCGTATCGGCTTCGCGCGAAGGCTGGGTCTACGGCGTGATGCACGACCCCACCAACTGCACCATGAACCTGGTGAGAGTGGTGCGCAACAGCGATGGCAGCGACGTGACCACAAACATCTGGCAAACAGACCGCACGGTGACCGCCGACTATGCCACCATCGTGGACAACCGCCTGCATCTGGCCGACAACATCGGCACGGAAGAGAGCTACACGCTCTACTACGAGCCGAAGCCTGCCCCGGCACCCAAGGTGAAGAGCATAGAACTGGTGGTTGAGGAGGGAAGCAGTGAGGCCAAGGCCACGCAAGCCCTCGTCACCTTCGAGGAAGCCATCGATACCGAGAGCGTCGATGCCAGCGATATGGTGCTCAGCATCGGCGAGAAGGAGCAGACGGTAACGGTCAGCGTGAAGAACTCCACTCAGGTGCTGGTGAACTGGAGCAGCAGCGCGCTCACCAACAACAGCTGCATGCTCACCGTCTACACGGCCGACATTCAGAACACTGAGGGCACAAAGGGCTCTACCTGCCGCAGCCTGACTTGGACGGCTGAGGCCGACGTGCTACCGGGCGACGTGAATGGCGACGGTGTGGTGAACGTGACCGACATCATGGCTTTGTCGAGTCATATTATGGGCAGCTCTCCTGCCAACTTCGTACCCGCCAATGCCGATGTGAACGGCAACGGAAGCATCAACGTGAACGACATTATGGGTACGGCTAAGATTATTATGAACAAATAAAGACATTTTCGATATGAGCATTAAAAGAATAATGACCGCAGCCTTGCTTGCCCTGACCACACTGGTCGGGGCACAGGCCGACGGCATACGCATTGAACCATTTACACTGGCTGCCAATGAGGTAAAAGACGTGGAAATTCTTTTCGACAACGCTACGAACTATGGTGGTTTGCAGTTTGACTTGCTTCTACCTGACGGTGTGAGTATTGTTGAGAATGATGATAACGAACTCTGTGATCAAAACACCGACCGACTATCCTATAAGGATTTTACGGTAAATGCTAACCAACAAGAAGATGGAAGCTACCGTTTCCTCATCTACAACACAAAGGGAAAGAACATTGCCGGCACATCGGGCAATCCTATCCTCACCATTCGCCTGACTGCCAATGACCGGGTACAGTCATCGACCCAGCAGGTTCGTGTGCAAGGTCAGGTGCTGTCGACTGTAGATGCCGAAGAGACACAGGTGCCCAACTCTTCTTTTCCCTTCTCGCTGACGGTGAAGACCACGATAAGCGCTGTGGGCTATGCTACTTTCAGCTGGCCTATAGACCTTGACTTCACGGGGCTTGAGGTTAAAGCATACGTTGCAACGGAATGCAAGAATGGAAGCATTCATCTGGAGCAAGTAGAGAAGGTGCCTGCAGGCACAGGCCTTATGCTAAAGGGCGAACAGGGCACCTACACCCTGCAGACCACCTATGAGGAATGCGAGGCGATAACAACCAACCTGCTGACGGGCACTGCCTATGGCGAAATAATCGTGAGTGGCAACGACACGTTTGTGCTGTCGGCTCCTGAAGGCAAGGTAGGCTTATACCCGGCTAAAGAGGGACTGAAGATATACCAGTACAAGTCTTATCTTCAGACAAACTCGGAAGCAAGGTCGCTCTTCTTCGACGACGACACCGCCGGCATTGAGGAGGCGAGAAGTTCTGTCAATACCACCCCAGCAGCAGTCTACACGCTGCAAGGAGTGCAGATAAGCACGCCCTCGCGCAGCGGCCTGTACATAAAGGGTGGAAAGATAATGGTCGTAAAACAGAAATAGGAAAGTTATGAAAAAGGTATATGTAGCCCCAAAGATTGAAACACTGATTGTTTCAACCCACGTAATGGATTCTATGAGCATGAGTATTTACGAAAACGAAGAAGCCGTCGATAATCCTGATGCCGTGCTTTCACGAAGAATGTGGAGCCAGAGCGCCTTCGACGACGAAGACTAATCAAGCAAGGGAAATATAGTCGTGTGTGCGAGCATAAACAACTTGTGCTCGCACACATTTTGATTGACGTGGGTCAATAATGAGCGGATTTTTCGATAAAACTGGAGGGAAAATGATACGGCATTCGGATTTTCGTCGTACCTTTGCATCGTCAAAAGGACACAGAGAGATTTTCAATAGAGAAAAAAGATACGAGGTATTAGTTAAGGTAAAAGAGATTGACAAAGTAAAGAGAAAGTAATAGAAAGTAGTTCAGTAGGTAAAGTTAGTAAAAAAGGTAAAGATTCGTTTCAGGACAGTAGGTATTAAGAATAAGGTAAAGAAAGATTGAACGAAGGATAACAAGATGTGCAGGGGCGTCGTGATGACGCGTACTGCTCGCAAGCGAGGGGGAAAAGAGAAGTACCCCGCAAGGTTGGTAAAGACCTTGTTTTCAGGAAAAAAGGTTTTTAGTTATTAATATCGTTGATAGTGCAGCGCTTGGGCAAACAAGTCCCAGGGGCTGCACTATTTTTAGCGGATGACGGTGGCACGCAGGATGCGCACATCGTCGACGGGACGGTCGTAGTCGTCGGTCATCACGCGCTGTATGCGGTCGACCACATCGAGACCCTCGGTGACCTCGCCAAACACGGTGTACTGGCCATCGAGATGGGGCGTACCGCCCACGCGGCGATAGTCGCTCAGCATCTGGGGCGTGAGCGTCACGGTGTGGTTGGTCATCGTGTCGAGGCGCACCTGCATATCCTCTAACTGTGTACTGGAGAAGGTCTTACCCCACACGATGTAGAACTGGCAACCACTGCTGCGGCGCTCGGGGTTCACATCGTCGCCCTCGCGGGCCATAGCCACCATACCCCGGCGGTGATAGAGCTGCGGCGTGCGGAACTCGGCAGGCAGAGTGTAGCCCACCTCGCCCTCGCCCAGTTCCTGTCCCGGCTCGGCATGGCGACTGGTGGGGTCGCCTCCCTGAATCATAAAATTGCGAATGACACGGTGGAAGAGCAGCGAATCGTAGAAATGCTCGTCGACCAGCTGGATGAAGTTGTCGCGATGCAGGGGTGTCTCGTCTGACAACCGGATCTGAATGTTGCCCAGGGTGGTCTCAAGTAGCACGGAGGTCTGCGCCCACACACCACTGGCCAGGGTAAGAAATGCAGACAATACCCAAAGTTTTGCTTTCATCGTCTTTTTTCGGATTAATCTTTTGAGAAACGTTTCTGCCAGTTGCCACGGAACAGACGGGCAAGGAAGATGATGCCACGGAACGTAAGGTCGATGGCCATGGCCACCCATACGCCGCGCAGTCCGAAGCGGGGGGCCAGCGTGGCAGCCAGCGTGAGGCGCACGCCCCACATCGACGAGAGGCTCATCATAGCGGGTATGAGCGTGTCGCCTGCACCGATGAATACGCCGTTGGCCACGATGGTGGCGGCAAACATAGGTTCGGCGAAGGCCTCGATGCGCAGCACCTGTGCTCCCAAGTCGATAATACCGTCGACGGGCGACATAATGGCCATGAGCTCGGGGGCAAAGACATACATCAGCACGCCCATCAGCGTCATCACCAGGATGCCCAGGCCCACCGACATGTGGGCAAAGGAACGGGTGAGCGCCTTCTGCCCGGCACCTATGCCCTGCCCTACCAGCGTGGTAGCGGCTTCGGCAATGCCGTAGCCGGGCATATAGCACAGGCTCTCAACGGTGATGGCCATCGAATTGGCTGCGATGGCCACGGTGCCCAATGGGGCCACGATGATGGTGCTCACAATCTGTGCCGACCCCATAAGCAGGTGCTGCAAGCCCATCGGTGCACCAATCTTGAAGGCCGTACGCACTACGTCGGAAGTAGGAAAGAAACTTCTCAGTTGAGAGTTAAGAGTGGTGAGTTTCAGCATCGGCGACCGCCACAGCAGGAAATAGAGCATCAGCGCCGCGGTAACGAGTTCGGCCATCGCCGTGCCCATAGCGGCACCCTTCACCCCCATGTCGAGCAGATAGATGAAGCAGTAGTTGAACACCACGTCGAGCACACACATCAGGATATTCAGGGCCGATGGGATCTTCATATTGCCCGAGCACTTCAGCATAGAACCGGCCAGACCCTCCATCTGGAAGAGCATGCCTGCCAGCCCGATAATGAGGAAGTACATCGAGGCATCGTGGGCAATCTCCTCGGTGCCGCCCAGCCAGAAAGGCAGCCTGCTATGGACAGCCACACAGATGAGCGACAGCAGGAAGCTCCACAAGAAGCAGCACACCAGCGACTGCCGCAGCACGCGGCGGGCAGCCTCGTAGTCCTTGGCCCCAATGAAGTGGGCCACCTGCACCGAGAAGCCCATCGACACGGCTGAGGCCAGTCCACCCATGAGCCACGTGGTGGTCTCAACCAGTCCCACCGATGCCGTGGCCTTCTCGCCCAGATGGCCCACCATGGCATAGTCGATGAAGAACATCACCGTGGCCGAGATCTGCGCCAGAATGCTGGGCACAGAAAGCTGCACGATGAGGCGTAGCTTCTCGCTCTGCGTCATCGTGCGGCCTTCGCGTATGTAGGATAAAAGATCGGTTTTCTGTTGATCAGCCATTTAGTCCTTCTTTCCCGTGATGTTGTCAACGGCATCGCGGGCCTCGTCGTTCAGGTTGATGTTGCGCGTGGTCTTGGCCTCGATGGTACCGGCACGCATGATGTCGGCCATGTCGACACCCGTGGCACTCTTCAGCACGTCGAAGGCCTGACGGATGGCTACGGGCACGTTGCCGCTCATAGCCGAGATGCCCTGACCGTCGCCACTATAGATGTTGACATCCTTGATGGCCGAGATGGGCTTGGCCACGTTCTCCACCACCTGCGGCAGCACCTCGATCATCATCTGCATCACGGCAGCATTGTTATACTTCTTGTAGGCCTCGGCCTTCTTGTCCATTGCCAGAGCCTCGGCCTCGCCCTTCTTCTGGATGGCGTAAGCCTCAGCCTCGCCCTTGGCCTTGATACCGGCAGCCTCCTGCTCCAGACGGTAGCGGGTGGCATCCGACTCGGCATTCTGGGCCAGTGCACGCTGCTCGGCCTCGTACTTCTGAGCCTCGGCCACGCGCTTGCGCTGCTCCAGGTCGGCGGCTGCGTCAATCTCCACCTTGTACTTGTCGGCATCGGCCTTCTTCTCCACCTCGGCGGCCAGCTGGTTTTGCTTGATCTCAATCTGTTCCTTCGAGAGAATCTGCTCGCGCTTGGTCTTCTCAATCTCGGCCTCCACGGTCTTCACGTTGATGGTCTTCTGCTGCTCCTGCTGCTGAATGGCGTAGGCGGCATCGGCATCGGCCTGAGCGGTGTCGGCCTCCTTCTTCAGGGCAGCACGGCGCAGGGCCAGCTCGTTGTTCTTGATGGCGATGGCCGTGTCGGCATCCACGCGGGCGTCGTTGCTCTCCTTGTCGGCCTTCGATACCTCGATCTTCACGTCGCGCTCGGCAATGGCACGGTTGATGGCGGCATCCTTCTTGATCTTGGCCGTGTTGTCGGCACCCAGGTCCTTGATCAGGCCCTCGCGGTCGGTCACGTTCTGAATGTTGCACGAAATGATCTCGATGCCCAGCTT
This sequence comes from Prevotella sp., assembly GCA_017478085.1. Lineage (GTDB taxonomy): Bacteria > Bacteroidota > Bacteroidia > Bacteroidales > Bacteroidaceae > Prevotella. The sequence goes on from JAFVEE010000074.1 coordinate 28,005, forward strand.
GGCCATATCAGGCTGCGCCTTCATCATCACCTGGTCGGAGAAGCCGTCGCGGTCGGTGTTCAGCGAGCGCAGGTCGAGCGTGCCGATAATCTCACGCATGTTACCCTGCAGCGAGTCCTGCAACTGAGCGGCAATCTCGTCGGGGGTCATATTCAGGAAGTTCTTGGCAGCCAGGCGGGTACCCTCGCTGTTGGGCGTGACGCGAATCTTGGCCACGGCGTCCACATCGACGTTGATGAAGTCGTTGGTGGGCACGCTCTCCTCGGTCTTGATGTCGACCGTAATCTGTCCCAGATAGACACGGTCCATACGCTCGAAGAAGGGGATGCGGAAGCCACCCGAGCCAATGAGCACGCGGGGCTCCTTGCTGAGACCCGAGATGATAAACGCGAACGAAGGCGGGGCCTTGACGTAGGAAATGAAGAGGAACACGACGAGCAGCACCACGGCTACTGCAATCCAGATGTAAAGCGAATATTCTCCGAACATCATAATAGTAATTCTTTAATTAGGTGAGTAAATATTCAAGTTTGGAACCACAAATTTCGCAATTAATATTCAATTGAGCAAATGTTTTACCAATATTAACTAAAAAATACTACAGAATAAGTTTGCAGATTTGCTTCTCTGTGGCGTTGGGCAGCAGCTGGCGCAGATGGTTCAGCAGCAACTGGCGCGATTCGTCGGGCGTACAGTCGCACTGACAGGCCTCGCGGCCATACAGCTGCTCGGGCGTGGTGAGCAGCGACCAGCCCCAGCCATACTCGCGGCCATGGCGGTCGGTGGGATAGACGAAATCCTCGGTCACGATATGGCATCCCATCTGCAAACGGGTGATGTAGGCATCGAAACGGCTGCGCATCTTCGGCCCAGTGAAGCCGCAGGCTGCCCGCAGCTGCCGGGTGATCAAGCTGCCGTGCTCGCGCAGCGTCTGCAAGATGGCCTCCTCGATGCTACCCTCGGCTGGCGCAGGATGAACGCTGCGCCGGTAGTTGCACAGGTGGGGCCACCACTGGCGACTGACGAAGCCCGCCTTGCCGGCGAAGAACTTGCCATAGACGCAGTTGCCCTCGGTCACCACCGGGCCCTTCCACTTCCACAGCGGCCAGTCCCACCCGCCATCGGGAAACACCACATAGCGGCAGTCGTCGGCCACGACATCCTCGGCTGAGTAGCCCCTGATGCCACTGTCGAGCAGCGGCAGGAAGCCCACCTCCTGAATATACGCCATCAGCTGGGCGGCAGAATAAATCTCGTTTTTCATTTCTTGATGTTCTTAACCACATGGCAGGGGTTGCCCACGGCCACGGTGTTGCTGGGAATATCGCTTACCACCACCGAGCCTGCGCCGATGGTCACATTGCTGCCTATCGTCACACCGGGCAAAATGGTCACGCTGCCACCTATCCACACATTGTCGCCAATCGTCACGGGCAAGGCCCACTCCTGGCGGGTGTTGCGCTCTACAGGATCAGTGCTGTGGCAGGCTGTATAGATGCTCACGTTGGGCCCGATGAAGCAGTCGTCGCCTATGATCACCCGCGCCTCGTCGAGCACCGTCAGGTTGAAGTTGGCAAAGAAGCGGTGCCCCACGCTGATCTGCTTGCCGTAGTCACAATAAAAGGGCTGGTTGATGATGATCTCGTCGTCGGCCACGTGGCCCAGCAACTGCTTCAGCATCAGCAGCCTACGGTGGGTGTCGCCCGGCGACAGCTGGTTGTACTGGTGAATCACTTCCTTCACGGCATTCAGCTCGCTGAGCAACTCCGGGTCGATGACCGAATAGATCTGTCCCGCCAGCATTTTCTCTTTCTCAGTCATATCGTTTCGTTCTATTCGATGGGTTGTTTGCGGTGCAAAGAAAGGCGTGGAAACTCAGGAAGTTCCACGCCAACACGATTCTTTGCAGGGATGCAATCGGGGGCGATTGCTGCGATACTACTGGGCAGGAGCCTCAGCGGGAGCCTCAGCAGGAGCGTCCTGCTGGGTCTGGCTGGCACCAAAGCCGGGCAGATTGTTGGGGTTGGTAACGGGGTTCTCGACACCTTCCATCACCGAGCTGCTGGTGCTGGCCTGGGGAGCCACGTAGGCACAGGCAATGCTGACCACCACCATGAAAGCGGCGAGGCCCCAGGTGGCCTTCTCGATAACGTCGGTGGTCTTGCGAACGCCACCGAACTGGTTGTAGGAAGCGAAGCTCGATGCCAGACCGCCACCCTTAGACTCCTGAATCAGCACAATGCCAATCATAAGCAGTGCTGCAATCACAATGAAAATTACTAATAATGTGTACATTTTTTACAGTTATTTTTTGTTGTTATTAATGATCAATTTCTCGAGGAAACGAATTTGGTCTGCAAAGTAAGCATTTTTTTTTGGATATTGCAAACTTAATCGCCTAATAATTTCTAAAGCCTTGGAATATCTGCCCTGTTTTATGTAAATTCGGGCCAAAGTCTCGGTAAAATAGCCTTCGTCGCCCTCATTTTCCCCAATTTCGCCGGTATCGTCGATTTCGGGTTTCAGCACTGGGTTCTCGTTGAGCACGATCTTCCCCTTGTCGTTGTTGATGAAGGTGTCAATCAGGCTATGGCCTATGAGCTTCGGTGTAGAGGCAGCCTGCTCGCGTTCTTCGTCGCTTTCGCTTTCCAGCAGGTACGACACGTAGTCCACGGCGGCATCGGCCGGGGTGGGCTTCCGCTTCTTCTCCTTCGGCTCGTCGTCAGCCTCCTTGGGTATGGAGTCCAGGAAGTTGTCGATGAGCGAGATGGTACGGTTCAGCTGTGGCTCGCCGCTTTGCTCCTCGACGGGCTGCTGGCGTTGCGTAGCCATCTTGTAGTGGCCGGCCTCAATCATCTGGAACAGCACGCTGCGGTCGGTGATGTAGATGGCGGCCCGGCGCAGTTCCTCATCGAACGATGCATCGTGCAGCAGGTACAGGTTCTGCAGCATAAGCAGCCTTACCGTCTGGAAATAGGGATAGAGGGCCAGCATAGACCGCAGCTCGTACAGCGTGTCGCGGTCGAGTCGTTCCGGGTGTTTGATGAGCTCTGTTATTTCCATTGGGCCTAAGCGTGAATCATATTACGTGTTACCAGTTGGCTACGGTGGCGTTGAATATCTGGTCGACAATCTCCTCGACCATCTGCGTGACCAGTGTCTCCTGCACCGAGTTGAGCGACTGGGTGGTGGGATAGCTGGAGCTTGCGGTGAAGGTGCGCTCGAAGTCCTCGGTGTGGTTCTTGTTGTTGGTGAACCTCACGTTGACGGTCATCGACAGCTCTGTCTGGGCCGAATAGCCTTCGCTCGACACCGACTTGTTGCGCTGCTCGTACTTGGTTATCTCGCCGTCCACCTTGAGGTCGCCGTTGCGCTTCACCTGTATGAGCTTGGTGTGGTTGGCATAGAGATCCTTCAGCTGGTTGTTGAAGATGTTGGCCATCGGTCCCCAGACGTAGTTGGCACGGATGGGGAAGTCGGTTATCTGAATGGTCTTGGTCTTCGTGTAGTCGATGCTGGCGCCATTGAACTTATAGCTGATAGAGCAGGACACGGCCATCACGGAGAGAGTCAGGAAGCAGAGCAGCGCCAGGCCGTACTGCTTCAGCCGCCGGTACAGCGTGCGGTCGCTGATGCCCAGCTCCTGTGCGGCCTTCTTGCGGTTGCCGTTGTTGCGCTCCAGCGCCTTCTCCAGCATCTGCCGGCTCAGGTCGTTCAGGTTCAGGTTCTCCTGTTCCGGGGCCGGTTCCACGTATTCCTCGGCCTCGGCATCCTCCAGGGCGGGCTGCATCGTCTGGATGGGCTGAATGGGGGGAATGGGCGTGATGGCCGTCGCGGTAGAAGGTATGGTGGTGCTCCGGGTGCCGCCCTGCACATCATCTATCTGCTTCTTCAGCTGGCTCATCTCGCGCCGCATATCGTTGACGTTGCCGCGCAGCTCAAACAATATCTTATACAAGATCTCCCGCTCGTTCTCGAAGGAGTGGTCGCTGCCATTGTTGATGACGGCCAGCTGGGTGCTCTCCCTGTCCTGGGGAATGAACTGCGACAGCACTTCGGGGGTGATGACGCGGCTGGGACTCAGAATGCTTATCTGCTCGGTGATGTTCTTCAGTTGTCGCACATTGCCGGGCCACTTATAGCGCATAAGCATCTGGCGGGCCTCATCGGTCAGCTGCACGCGCTCCATACGGTATTTCTCGGCCATCTGCATGGCAAAGAGGCGGAACAGCAGCACGATGTCCTCGCCACGCTCACGAAGCGGAGGCATCATCAGCGGCACCTGGTTCAGGCGGTAGTACAGGTCTTCGCGGAACTTGCCCTCGCTGATGGCCTTCTGAATGTTCACGTTGGTAGCAGCCACGATGCGCACATCGGTCTTCTTCACCTCGTTGGCTCCCACCGAGATATACTCGCCCGTCTCCAGCACGCGCAGCAACCGGGCCTGGGTGGCCAGCGGCAGCTCGCCCACCTCGTCGAGAAACAGCGTGCCCTTGTTGGCCACGCCGAAATAGCCCGGCGAATCGTTGATGGCCCCGGTGAAGGAGCCCTTCACGTGGCCGAACAGCTCAGAGTCGATGGTACCTTCGGGAATAGAGCCGCAGTTAATGGCGAAATACTTCTCGCGACGCCGTGGCGAGTTGTCGTGAATGACGCGCGGAATAATCTCCTTGCCCACGCCGCTCTCGCCGATGATCAGCACGGAAATGTCGATGGGCGCCACCTTCAGGGCGACGTCGAGCACTTGGTTCAATGCCTCGCAGTTACCTACGATATTGTACCGCTGCTTGATGTTTTGCAGTTCCGAACTTTTCATTTTGGCTGACAAAGTTACTCAAAAATAATTATCTATGCGTGGAAAGTTCCCAAAAATTATAAATTTTTCGTGGAAAATTCGCATTTTTGCCTAAAACGACTGCCATTTGGACAGAAAAGCGATGCTTTCAGGGGCCTGTGCCGTGGCACTACTCCTTAGGCTCCTCGCCCTCCTGCGCCCCCTTCTTGCCAGGGGCAGAGCGGAAGCGCACCTTCTCGCTCTCGTCGCGCTTCTCGTGATAGAGCTTGGGCAGCGGGTTCTGCAAGGGCTCGTCGTAGGTCTGACGGTTGCGCCACACGTCGATGGCCAGGTAGATGGCATTGCGCATCGAGGTGGCATCGGCCTGGTTGCGGCCAGCCTGAGCGAAGCAAGGTCCCTGTGCCGGAGCCGTGCGCACGATGGGCAGACCCGACGTGAAGCGCACGCCGCTGAAGGGATCGATGGTTTTGAAGGGAGTAAGCCCCTGGTCGTGGTACATAGCCAGCACGCCGTCGAAGCGCAGGTAGTCGCCACGGCCAAAGAAATTGTCGGCTGCATAGGGGCCGAAAGCCTGGATGCCCTGTGCGGCCAGCTCCTCGATGGCAGGACTGATGATCTCCTGCTCCTCCTCGCCCAGTGCGCCGTCTTCGCCGCAACGGGGGTTCAGCGACATCACCGCGATGCGGGGGTTCGACAGGCGCAGGTCGCGGCGCAGGGCCTGGTGCATGAGCTGGGCCTTCTCTACGATCTTCTGCTTCGTAATGGCCTCGGCTATATCCTTGATGGCCACGTTGTTGGTCACCAGACCTACCCTGACATCCTCGTTCACCAGCAGACTGATGCCCTGGGTCTGGCTGTCAAGCTGCCGCTGCAGGTAGTCGCAGTGGCCGTTGAAGCTCTCGATGGTGCTGCGGTTCACGGGGGCGGTCACCAGCACGTCGAACAGCCCTTGGCGGTAGTCTTCGATGGCTTTGTCGAGTGCCCGCTTGGCGGCACTGGCGCTGATGTCAGTAGGCTCGCCCAAGTCGACCTTCACCTCATCCTCGCCGAAGCAGTTCAGAATGTTCAGCCGGTTGTCCTGCGCCTCGCTGGCCTCGTTGATGATCGAGAACTGTGCCTCTATGCCGAGGGCCTTGGCGTGGTAGGCGGCTACCTTGGGCGAACCATAGATGATGGGGGTGAAGAGCTCGAGGATGGTCATGTCTTCGAGTGCCTTCAAGATGAGCTCATATCCAATGCCATTGGTGTCGCCGTGCGTAATGGCTACGCGTATTTTCTTTTCTTGTTCCATACTATTTTATTGGGAATTGTTGGGATTTTTCTTGTGATTTCCTGGCGGTAGAGAGCAGGCCGCAGGCGGCAAAGATGTCCTGCCCGCGGCTGGCGCGAATGGTGGTAAACACGCCGTGGGCGGTGAGGAAGTCGCGCAGTTGCTCCATACGCCGCTCGTCAGAGCCAGGCAGGTCTACGCCGGGTATGGCGTGGAAGCGAATCAGGTTGACGCGGCACTCCAGTCCGCTCACCAGCTTCACGATCTCACGGCCATGGGCCAGCGTATCGTTCAGTCCGCCAAAGCAGATGTACTCGAACGAGCACCGCCGCTGGTGGGTGAAGTCGTACTGTCTGAGCAGTCCTACCGTCTCTTCGATGGACATGGCCCGTTCGGCAGGCATCAGCTGCAGGCGCTGCTCGTGCAGGGGCGAGTGCATCGAGATGGCCACGTGGCATTCGCTCTCGTCGAGGTAGCGCTTCAGCTTGCCGCGCACGCCCACCGAGCTCACCGTGATGCGCTTGGGGCTCCAGGCATAGCCGTCGGGGGCCGTCAGCAGCTGGGTCACGCGGAGCACGTTGTCCAGATTGTCCATCGGTTCTCCCTGCCCCATAAACACGATGTTGGTGAGCTGTTCGCGCTCCGGCAGCGAGTATATCTGGTTCAGGATGTCGGCAGCCGTGAGCTGACCCTCGAAGCCCTGCTTGCCCGTCTGGCAGAACAGGCAGTTCATCTTGCAGCCCACCTGGCACGACACGCAGAGCGTGCCCCGCTCGCCGTCGGGAATGAAGACGGTCTCTACGAACCTGTGTGCGGGTGCCGCAGCATGGTCGGCACACCTTACGGGAAACAGGTACTTCACCGTGCCATCCTGCGAGCGCTGGCAGTCCATAGGAGGCATGGCCCCCACCTGGTAGGCCTCGGCCAGGCGTTCGCGGTTGGCTTTTGAAAGATTGGTCATCTCGTCGATGCTGGTAGCGTGCTTGCCGTAGAGCCACTGCCCTATCTGCTTGCCCGCAAAGGCAGGCAAGCCCATCGCGACCGCAACCTCTTTCAGTTCTGCCACGGTCATACCCATCAGCACCTTCTTTTCGCTGTTCATTGGTGCAAAGGTACGAATATTTTCCGGTCTTTTATGCGTTAAGCCCCATTTATTATTATTTCTTAAATGTTCAAGGCGGTCTGCACACTTTTTTCTGTCCCCCTGCGTTTCTTATATATAATATGGTAGTAAGAGACTTCAACAAGGAGCAACTCGAGGTAATCGAGGTGCAGGGCGGGCACCACCTGGTGCTGGCCCCGCCGGGGTGCGGCAAGACCGCCGTACTGGCCGAACGAGTGGTGTGGGCCCGTGAGCACGGGGTGGATTTCCGGGACATGGCCTGCCTGACGTTTACGAACCGGGCCTCGCGGGGCATGCGCGAGCGCATTTGGCAACGCATGCCCGACATTGAGGACCTCGACGAGCTGTTCGTGGGCAATGTGCACCGCTTCTGCTCGCAGTTCCTGTTTCAGGGCGGGGTGGTGCCCGACGATGCCTCGGTCATCGACACCGACACGAGTATGAGCATCATTGCCGACTATCTGGGCGAGGACGAGCTGCAGGTGCTGGCCGAGGCCAAGCACCGTCAGCGCTACTCCATGATCATCAACCTGCAGCACCTCATGTACCAGTGCTGCCAGGGCTACCCCTCGCGGCTTATGGTTCACCGCGATGCCCTGCCCCCGGCAGCCCTGCGCGAGCTATGCACGGCTTTCGGTCTGCCCTACAGCAGGACGGCATCCATCGACCTGTACCGTCACGCCGACCACTACCGACAGGAGGAGGTGCTGCTGAGCAGCGATGCCCGCCACCTGCTCGAAGCCCTCTACGCCGCCCACCAGTACGAGCGCTACAAGCGGCGCAACGACCTGCTCGACTTCGAAGACCTGCTGCTTCGCACCTACGACACCCTTGCGCAGGACAATGCGGCTGAACCGCATGGCACAGCGGCGGCCCACCGTCGCTTCAGCTGGATACAGGTAGACGAGGTACAAGACCTGAACCCGCTACAACTGGCCATCATCGACCTTTTTGCCACTCCCCAGGCCACGGTGGTCTATCTGGGCGACGCCCAGCAGGCCATCTTCTCGTTCATGGGTGCCCAGACCGACACGCTGACCCTGCTGCGCCAGCGGTGCGGGGCTGAGGGCTTCCACAACTTCTACCAGAACTACCGCTCGCCCCAGTACCTGCTCAACGTGTTCAATGAGTATGGCGAGCGCCAGCTGGGCATTGCCCGCGAGCTGCTGCCCACCACGCAGAACCTGGAGCCGCAGCGACCGGGCGACCTGGTGCTGAGCGACAGCGAGACCAACATCGACGAGGTGAACCTGGTGGCACGCATGGTGAAGCGCCTGTACGAGGCCTATCCCAACGAGACCACCGCCGTGGTCGTGGCCTTCAACAGCGATGCCGACGAGGTGAGCGCGGCCCTGGGCCAGCTGCCGCACTTCAAGATTTCGGGGCAGGACTTCTTCGCCACGCCCTCCATGCGCCTGCTGCTGGCCCATCTGGGCGTGCTGGCTATGGAGCACGACTTCATAGCCTGGTCGCACATCTTCGCCGGACTGCGCGTCTTCGCCACAAGCTCGGCATCGCGCCAGTTCGTCCATGCGCTCATCGAGCAGGCCGTCTCGCCCATCGATTTCCTGGACTACGATGGTTCCACCTACGTAGCCGAGTTCGTGAAGACCTACGAGCAACAGGACCTGACCATCTTCGATACCGAGACCACCGGCCTGAGCGTGTTCAGCGACGATGTGGTGCAGATAGCGGCCATCAGGGTGCGAGGGGGCAAGGTTATCGATGAGCTGAACCTCTTCCTGGAGACCACGAAGCCCATTCCGCCCATGCTGGGCGACGTGCCCAACCCGCTCATCGAGGAATATGGCAGGCACGAGCACCTGCCGCTGGCCGTGGCCCTCCAGCGGTTTGTCGCCTTTGCGCGGGGCAGTGCCATCCTGGGCCATAACGCCACCTACGACTACCAGATTCTGGAGCACAACATGCGCCGCCACGCCCCCGGGCTGTCCATGCAACGGGAGTGGCCCCGCTACTACGACTCGCTGAAGCTGGCCAGACTGCTGCTTCCACGCCTGCAGAGCTACAAGCTGAAGGCGCTCGTAGAACAGCTGGGGCTGGAAGGACAGAACTCGCACCTGGCCAACGACGACATTATGGCCACGAAGAGCCTGGCCGACCACTGCTACGGGCTGGCACGGCAGAAGGTGGGGGCGCAGCTGGAGTTCGTGAGCCGCCACCGCAGGACGGCAGAGAAATTCCGTGCGGCCTACCGCGAGCTGTTCGAGCACTCACGGCAACGGCTCTACCAGCAGCAGACTGAGCCCGCGCTGCCAGGCGAGTTGCGCCACGCCTACCAATACCTGCTGGAGCAAAAGAAGGTGGAAGTGCTGCCGAAGCTGACCTACCTGCTGCGCTACATCGAGCTTGACCTGCTATCGGAGGCCAGCGGCTGCTCGCTCTCGGAGCAGCTGGCACGGCACATTCAAGACCTGTCGACCATCAAAGAGGCCGACCTTTGCGGGTCGGCCAGTATGCAGGAGCGGGTGTTCGTCTCGACCGTTCACAAGGCCAAGGGTCTCGAGTTCGACAATGTGATTGTGTTTGATGCCGTGGTGGGCAAGTACCCCAGCGTCTATGCCGACACGGCCACGCGGGGCGAAGAGGAGGCCCGCAAGTTCTACGTGGCCATCTCGCGTGCCCGCCGCAGGCTCGTCGTTACCTATTGTCGCAACGCCATCAACCGCTGGGGCCGCATGTTCTCCAAGAGCCTCACGCCCTATATGGACAGCATAGCGCGCTTCTTCAGCTAAGATCAGAGCAGGCTGAGGCGGAAGCACAGACCGCCCGAGAAGTAGCGGCACTGCTGCAGCGAGGCCTGCAGGAGGAAGTACTTGTAGATGGTGCAGTCGGCACCGATGTTCACCTCGGTACCGTCCCACTCGCCAATGAGGCGCAGGGGCTTGTAGAACGCAGGCTGGAAGGTAAGTCCGCCCACCACGCCGTTCCACTTATGGTTATAGTCGCGCTTCCACTTGCGGTAGGCCAGATGAGTGCCTGCCAGGCCGAAGCCCAGATCGAAGTGCTTGGTCATGGCCACGTAGAAGTTGCGGTAGTAATTGCTGCCCGAAGCCCCGTCGTCGCCCGAGCCCCACACGTCGGTGCCGCCGATGACCACCGAAGGCCAGTAGCGCCCCTCCTGCAAAGGCTGCAGGCGCAGCGACAAGTAGCGGTCTTTGGCATAGAAGCCGGTCTTGGCGGTCTTCACCTTGTTCTTGTGCAGCTTCCAGAGTGTGTAGCCATAGCCCACCTCGATCCAGCGGAAGGGGGTGACCGAGAGGTAGTTGGTCAGCGAGTTGAACTTTTCGCCATCGAGCTTCATGCCGTCGGGAATCATCCCCTTGTCGACATAGTGCACGCCGATGCGGGCCACTCCGGCCGAGTCCATATCGGCCGACGGCACGTGGATCAGTCCCTCCATGCCCGAGTATTGCTGGGCCGAGGCCACATAGCCAAGCAGGCACCACAGCAGGCTGAGCAGCAAGCGTTTCGTCTTCATCAGCGCACCCCTCCTTTCATCGTGCCTGTGCCCCACCCTATGCGCATGGGCAACTGGCGCTCGTTCTCCTCTGGATCGGTATTGTACATACGCATCGAGATGCCATCGCTCTGGGCTATGTAGGTCAGGCGAAAGTTCGAAGCCGGGCGCACCACCAGCTTTTTCGTGCTCTTCCTGTAGGGCGGCAGCATCATCACCACCTTGAAGCCACCGGCCTCGGTGTGGTTGCTGTAGCGGGTGTTGCCGCGCTCGTGCAGCTGGGCAAAGGCCGTGATGGTGCAGTACTTGAAGTGGCGCATCACCTCCAGCTGAGCCCCGTAGTCCTCGTTGATATAGCGCCCCCCCGACAGGCGGAACTCGGTGTTCCACGGCGTCAGGTAGAAGTTGGCCCCGGCAATGGCCGTGGCCGTCAGCTTCCCGTCGAAGTCGGTCTCGCTGTTGCCATACATATCGAAGCCCAGCGCCCAGTGCTTCGTCAGTCCGGCCTGCGCGTTCAGCAGCAGCCAGTCGTTCACGGGCATCATCCACTTCACGTCGGCTCCCCACCGTTCTCTCGAAAAAAGTCCTACTGAAATCTTGGCGTGCTGGCGGGCGTTCTCGAAATGCAGTTCCTTCGAGAGCACTGCCGTGTTCAGCCGCGCCATGTGGTAGCGGCTGTCGTAGCCATCGTTGATGAGGGGCACCCACGCATTGGCAGCAATCAGCCAGTCGTCGCCCAAGTGCCACTTCACGCCTGGGGTCAGGTTGATAAGCAGGTTGTAGAGCCTGGCAAAGTTCACATCGGCATAGTTCAGGTCGGCACCACAGAACAGCTCCACCTGCTGCGAAGTGCTGTGGCCGGCCTCGTCTTGTGCATAGATGTGAACGGCAGCCACGAGGGCCAGGGCCATGAGTAGTTTTCTCATGCTGCGTCAGTCTATTTGTGGGGGGGGTAATTCTCGTCGAGCTTACTGTAAACCGAGTTGTTCGACTTGTATTCCGGCACGATCTCCTTCATCTTCCTCACCGTCTCCATATCGTCGTAGCCCCTCGATATGGCTATCAGCTCGTCGATGTCCTTGCTCACCTGCTCGAAGTCGTACTCGCGCACGTTGGCTATGCGAATCTTCTCGTGGAACGACGGTATGGTGCCCTCCATTTCGTTGAGCACCTCCTCGTAGAGCTTCTCGCCAGCCCGGAGGCCGGTGTACTTAATCTCTACGTTCATGGCACCGCTCAGCCGGATCATGCGCTGGGCCAGGTCGGCAATCTTCACCGGCTTGCCCATATCGAACACAAAGATCTCGCCGCCATTGCCCTTGGTGCCGGCTTCGAGCACCAGCTTGCAGGCCTCGGGTATGAGCATGAAGAAGCGAATAATGTCGGGATGGGTCACCGTGACGGGGCCTCCCTTCTTGATCTGCTCCCTGAAGAGGGGTATGACCGAGCCGTTCGAGCCCAGCACGTTGCCAAAACGGGTGGTCACGAACTGCGTATGGCCGGCTCCCCGCTCATGGTCGAGCTTCTTGTTCAGGCTCTGCACGTAGATCTCGCAGATGCGCTTCGAGCATCCCATCACGTTGGTGGGGTTCACGGCCTTGTCGGTCGACACCATCACGAACTTCTTCACGCCGTACTTCACGCTCAGGTCGGCAATCACCTTGGTGCCGTAAATGTTGTTCTGCACGGCCTCGCTGGGGTTGTCCTCCATCATGGGCACGTGCTTGTAGGCAGCGGCGTGGAACACGTAGTCGGGCCTGAACTCGCTGAAGATATTCTCCATGCGGTCGGGCTTGCAAATGCTGGTCACCACCGTCTGGCACTCAATAGTGGGGTAGTCACGGCTCATCATCAGCCGTATGTCGTGCTCGGGCGTCTCGGCCTGGTCTATGAGCATCATAGCCTGGGGCTTGAAGACGGCCACCTGGCGCACCATCTCGGAACCGATGCTACCTGCCGAACCCGTAATGAGGATGCGCTTGCCCGACAGCTCACGGCCCACCGACTCCAGGTCTACCTTGATCTCGTCGCGGGGCAGCAGGTCTTCCACGCTCACCTCTTGTATCTGTACGGCCGAGAAGTCGCTTTCGTGGCCGTCCCACTTCTGGACCATCGTGGCCATATAGATCTTGACTCCGGCCCCAATCAGAATGTCCTGCAGCTCCTGCTCGTTGCGGAAGTCCTCGGTGCGCAGGGGCGACACCAGCACGGCCTCTATGCGGTCTTTCTTGATAATGGCCGGCAGGTCGTCTTCCATGCTATACACCTTCTCGCCCATAATCAGGTTGTGGCGATACTGCGGGTCGTGGGTGATGAAGCCCTTCAGCACGAAGCGCGTGGGCTTCTGCGAGCGTATGTTCTTGGCCAGGCCCACACCGCCCGTCATGGCACCGTAGATGAGCACCCGTATGGCGCGCTTGTCGCTCGTGGCCACGTCGTAGAGCATCTTCACCACCACGCGCACGCCCCACATCAGCATGGTGGCGATGAAATACATGGCAATGGTCTGCAGCACCGTGAGGTGGGCATACGACTTTTCGGGTATCTCCTTCATCACAGTGCAGGCCCCTATGGCCAGCAGCATAGCGCCCAGGTTGGCATAGCCCACCTTCTGCAGGTCTATGAACGAGGAGTAGCGCACAATGCCGGAATAGGTTCTGAAAATGCGGAAGAAGATGATGCTGATGACGCAGTAGATGGCCAGCGTGCGGGCCAACGGGAAGAAGTTGACCATCGTCTGATAGCCACGATGGAAGAGGTAGAACACGAATACGCCAGAGAAAAATACAATAGCACAATCGAGCAGCAACATACACCAGTATGGCAGTGCCGACCGTCTAAAATACCAATTCAACAGCTTATCGATGGGATTCATACATTCATATTTTGTTTTCTCCTTTGCCGTCATGATGGGGACACAACCGCCCAGACGCAGCTGATTCAGGGTGCAAAGTTAAATAAAAAATATGAAATGACCGCATTTTCGGTCGCGAAAATGGTCGGCTAAATGTTTTTTAATGATTCCCGACAAATAAATTATCGTTTTTGGCGCACAAAACGGGTGCCTTGGAACGGAGGCTCCGTTATGTTAGAACGAGGGCTCCGTTGTGTTCCAATGGAGGCTCCGTTGCGTTCTAATGGAGCCTCCGTTAGAAGGCAACGGAGCCCTCGTTCCGAATAAGGCTGATTTACAGGGGATATTCCTCGAAGGCGTAGAGCACGGTCGACAGGTAGCGCTCGCCCGTGTCGGGCAGCAGTACCACGATGCGCTTGCCCTTGTTCTCGGGGCGCTTGGCCAGCTGAGCGGCGCCAAAGGCGGCGGCACCGCTGCTGATGCCTACGAGCAGTCCCTCTTGCTGGGCCAGCTGACGGCCAGTGCGGATGGCATCGTCATTGTCGATGTCGAGCACCTCGTCGATGATGCTGGCATCGTAGGTCTTAGGCACGAAGCCGGCGCCAATGCCCTGAATCTTGTGCGGACCGCTCTGGCCGCCGTTCAGCACGGGCGACGACGAGGGTTCCACGGCCACGATCTTCACGTTGGGGTTCTGCTCCTTCAGGTAGCGGCCCACACCCGAGATGGTGCCACCCGTGCCCACACCGGCCACGAAGATGTCGACCTGGCCGTCGGTCTGCTGCCACACCTCAACGCCCGTGGTCTTGTAGTGCTTCTCGGGGTTGGCGGCGTTCTCGAACTGCTGCAGGATGATGCTGCCGGGAATGGCAGCCCGCAGCTCCTCGGCTGCACGTATGGCGCCGGGCATACCGTCCTTGCCGCTGGTCAGTCGCACCTCGGCCCCGTAGGCCTTCACCAGGTTGCGACGCTCCACGCTCATGGTCTCGGGCATGGTGAGGATGAGCTTGTAGCCCTTCACGGCGCTCACGAGGGCCAGGCCTACGCCTGTGTTGCCGCTGGTGGGCTCGATGATGGTGGCACCGGGCTTCAGCAGGCCCTTGGCCTCAGCATCTTCGATCATAGCCAGGGCGATGCGGTCTTTCACGCTGCCGCCGGGGTTGAAGTACTCGATCTTGGCTACGATGGGTGTCTCGATGCCCTGTGCCTCAGAAAACTTGTTGAGCTCAAGAAGAGGGGTATTGCCGATGAGCTCGGTCAGCTGTTTTGCTATCTTTGCCATTGCTGTTGTGTTTTTTTGTAGGACATATAGGTCTTATAGGGCCTATAGGTCTTATGGGGCCTATAGGCCTTATTTGTGACTAAATCTGGTCGAAAGCCTGCTGCAGGTCGTCGATGATGTCGTCGATGTGCTCGGTGCCTATAGAGAGGCGGATGGTGGCAGGCGTGATGTGCTGCTGTTCCAGTTCCTCGGGCGACATCTGCGAGTGGGTGGTGGTGTAGGGATGGATGACCAGGCTCTTCACGTCGGCCACGTTGGCCAGCAGCGAGAAGATCTGGAGGGCATCGATGAACTTCCAGGCCTCCTGCTCGCCGCCCTTGATCTCGAAGGTGAAGATGCTGCCGCCGCCCTGGGGGAAGTACTTCTGATAGAGGGCGTGGTCGGGATGCGTGGGCAGCGAGGGATGGTTCACCTTGGCCACCTTCGGGTGGTTCTTCAGGAAGTCCACCACCTTCAGGGCGTTCTCCACGTGGCGCTCAACGCGCAGTGAGAGCGTCTCCAGTCCTTGCAGCAGGATCCAGGCGTTGAAGGGGCTGATGGCAGCACCGGTATCGCGCAGGATCACGGCACGGATGCGGGTCACGAAGGCGGCAGCACCGGCCACGTCGGCAAACACGGCACCGTGGTACGAAGGATCGGGCTTGCCCAGCGTGGGATATTTGTCGGCGTTCTTCTTCCAGTCGAACGAGCCGCCGTCGACGATCACGCCGCCGAGGCTTGAACCGTGACCACCCAGAAACTTCGTGGCCGAGTGTACCACCACGTCGGCTCCGTGCTCCAGCGGACGGATGAGGAACGGCGTGCCGAAGGTGTTGTCGACGATGAAGGGAATGTTGTGCTTGTGGGCAATCTCGGCCACGGCGTCCAGATTGGTCACGTCGCTATTGGGATTGCCGAAGGTCTCGGCGTAGATGACCTTCGTGTTGGGCTGGATGGCGGCCTCGAGGGCGGCCAGGTCGTTCACGTTGACGATGGTATTGCTGATGCCCTGGGTAGAGAGGGTATGCGTAATCAGGTTGAACGAGCCGCCATACAGGTTGTCGGCTGCCACGATGTGGTCGCCAGCCTGGGCAATGTTCTGCAGGGCGTAGGTCACGGCTGCTGCGCCGCTGGCCACGGCCAGACCTGCCACGCCGCCTTCCAGTGCGGCCACGCGGTCTTCGAACACGCCCTGGGTAGAGTTGGTCAGACGACCATAGATATTACCGGCATCGCGCAGGCCGAAGCGGTCGGCAGCATGCTGCGAGTTGCGGAACACGTAGCTCGTGGTCTGGTAGATAGGCACGGCGCGTGCGTCGGTTGCGGGATCAGGATTCTCTTGTCCTACGTGCAGCTGAAGGGTCTCGAAATGAAGTTTCTTGTTGCTCATAACTTTTGTCCTTTCTTTTTATTTTTGTTATTATTTGTTGTTCTTAATCATTGACAGGTGCAAAGGTACGGCAAAAAAATAGCCCCCAGAATCGCACAAATGCGGCATTCGGCCTACCACAAATGTGGTATTTGAGCGATTCTGGGGGCCACTTTGAGTGGATTATGCACTATTTATTCATAACCTTCTTGGTTTCTGTGCCAACTTTCACAATGTAGACGCCTTTCACCATGCCGTTCAGGTTCACCTCGGTCTCGCCCGGAGTAGCCGTCACCTTGCGCACGGCCTTGCCGCCCATGTCGTAGACGGTCACCGTAGAGGGCTCGGTAATGTTCACGCGCAGCACGCCATCCTTCATCGAGATGGTGGGCTGGGTGCTCACGGCGGCAATGCCGTTGGTGCCCGTCTCCGAGAAGAACATCTTCGAGAGACTGGCCAGGGGCAGCCTCTGCTCGGTGCCATTGGCAAGGTGCAGCACCATATTGCTGGAATCGAAGGTGATGCGGCTGATGTCGCTCACCGAGACACTGGTCTCACCACCCGTCTGGCCGATGGTCAGGTAGGCATAGCTATCGGCAAAGGCAGTGCCGCTGACTGTCAGCAGCAGGGCCATCAGTGCGTTACGTAATGCTTTCATCTTCTTCATTCTTTGATTATTAAATACTTGATTTGCGTGCAAAGGTAAAAAAAAATATCGAAGTGCATCTGTTTTTATCCGTTAAACTTTCATATTTTCGCTTTCATTCGCCCTGCACGTAAGAAAATATTCATTATCTTTGCACTTCACTATTATAATAAATAAGGTGTAAGCGTATGAAAAAACAATTTCTGGGTGTGCTTGCCACACTGCTCATGATGCCTATGATACTATTCGGACAGACCTACGACAGCCTGTGGAAGCAGGTGAGCCAGGCAGAGGAGAAAGACCTGCCGCAGACGCAGCTGAAAGCCCTGCAGCAGATAGCCGCCAAGGCAGAGAAAGAGCGGGCCTACGGCCAGCTGATGAAGGCCGAGCTGATGCAGGCCCGCGTGCAGACCACGGTGAGCCCCGACTCGCTGCTGCCCGCCGTAGAGCGGCTGCGCCAGCGGGCTGAGGCCTGCAAGGACGTGCCCCTACAGGCCATCTACTACGCCGTGCTGGGCAAGATCTACCAGCAGAACAGCGAGATAGTCGACGACTGGAAGGCCATTGCCGACGACTACTTCCGCCGTGCGCTGGCCCACCCGGAGCAGCTGGCCGCCGTGAAGGCCACCGACTACCAGCCCTTCGTAGAGAAAGGCGAGGACAGCCGCATGTACAACCACGACCTGCTGAGCCTCATTGGCCGCGAGACGCAGCAATACCAGCCGCTGGTAGACTACTATATGACCACCGACAACCGCCTGGCCCAGCTGCTCAGCTCGCTGGAGCTGATAGAGAGTGAAGAGCCCGACGAGAGCGAGGACGTGGAGAACTCGCCCTACTTGCGGCGCATCGACTCGCTGATAGCGCGCTACGGCGACCTGCCGGAGTGTGGCGAGGCAGCCCTGGAGCGCTTCGAGTTTATGGACGATAAGACCATCGCCACGGCTGAGCAGAAGGTGGCCTACATCGACGAGGCACTGAGCCGCTGGGGCAGCTGGAAGCGCATGAACTGGCTGCGCAACAGCCGCAACGACCTGACAGCCCTGCAGTTCAACGCCCGTCTGGAGCGGCGGGTGTGGATTCCCAACCGGAAGCAGACCATTCATTTAGACAACCTGCGGGGCATCAGCCAGCTCACCCTGCGCTTCTACCGCGTAAACGTAGACGGCGACACGCAGCTTCAGCCCGAGAACAATGAAGACTACAAACAGCTGAAGCCGCTGCTCACGCAGCTGCCCATCACCTTGCAGCGCACCTATACCGGCAAGAAGGACTACGAGCTCTACGACGACACGCTGACGCTCGAAGGCCTGCCCGTGGGTGTCTATATGATGGAGGCCGAGAGCCTGCCTGAGACTTCAATCTCGCGCACGCTGTTCTTCGTGAGCGATGTGCGCGTGCTCATAGAGCCGCTGCCCCAGAACCAGCTGCGCTTCGTGGCCGTGAGCGCCACCACGGGCCAGCCGCTGCCGGGCGCAAAGCTGCGCCTCACCCAGCGCAACGGCTATCGAAAGAACAAGCTGATAACCACGCTCACCACGGGCAAGGATGGCGAATACCTCTATTCTTTTAAGGACGGCGAGCGCCCCACCGAGGCCTTTGCCACCACGGCCAATGACCGTGCCTGCCCCACGATGAGCTGCTATAGCTACTACAACTACAGCGACGACCCGCGCACCCAGTCACACACCAACATCTACACCGACCGCGCCATCTACCGCCCAGGTCAGACGGTGCAGGTGGCAGCCATCGTCTACCAGACGGAACGTGGCTTCGAGCACCAGGTGCTTCCCGGCAAGAAGGTGAAGGCCCAGCTGCGCGATGCCAATTACAAGGTGGTGGAGGAGAAGGAGCTGCTGACCGACGACTTCGGCACCGTGAGCACGCAGTTCACGCTGCCCTCATCGGCACTGACGGGAGAGTTCTCGGTGCAGGTGAACGGCCACTCGCAGTATTTCCGTGTAGAGGAGTACAAGCGGCCCACGTTCCAAGTGGAGTTCCCCAAGGTGGAGCAGGACTATAAGGACGGCGACACGCTCACCGTCAAGGCCACGGCCCGCACCTACGCTGGCGTGCCCGTGCAAGGCGCGCGCGTAAAATATAAGGTAGAGCGGCGCATGGCCTTCTGGTGGATGAGCTACTGGCGCTACTGGCAGGGTGGCTTCATCGGCACGGCCCAGCAGAACGAAGAGGTGTTTGCGGGCGAGGCCGTAACTGCCGACGATGGCACCTTCCTGGTGCAGATGCCTATGGTGCTGCCACGCCTGCAGCATCCGCTGTTCTATAACTTCGTGGTCGTGGCCGACGTGACCGATCAGGCCGGCGAGACGCATCAGGGCCAGCTGTCGTTGCCATTGGGCAACCGCAAGACGGCTCTCACTGTCGACCTGCCCGACAAGGTGCTGGCCGAGCAGATGCCGCAAGTGAAGCTGCACGTGCTGAATGCCGCAGGCAACGATGTGCAGGCCACGGTTCGCTACCAACTGGACGGCGGCAAATGGCAAGAGGTGGCCAGCAATTCTCCTTTCTCATTACTCACTTCTCATTTAAAGAGCGGCAAGCACACGCTGAAGGCAGAATACGAGGGCGAGACGCTGGAGCGCGACTTCGTGGTGTTCTCGCTCGACGACAAGCGGCCCGCAGCCGAGACCGACGACTGGTTCTACGTCTCGGCAGCGCAGTTCCCCAATGATGGCAAGCCCGTCACCGTGCAGGTGGGCTCGTCGGCCAAGGACGTGCACATCGTCTACACGCTGGTGGCTGGCAACGACATCATTGAGCAGGGAGCCATCGACCGCTCGAACGAGCTCGTCAACCGCAAGCTCGTCTACAAGCCTGAGTATGGCAACGGCCTGGCCCTGAGCTTTGCCTGGATAAAAGAGGGCAAGACCTATCTGCACACCCAGCAGATTCAGCGTCCGCTGCCCAACAAGAAACTCACGATGAAGTGGGAAACCTTCCGCGACCGCCTCACCCCCGGTCAGCAGGAAGAGTGGACGCTCAGCATTGACAACTCAACCATAAAACACTCTCAGCTGCTTGCCGTTCTCTACGACAAGAGCCTCGACCAGATTGTTTCTCACCAGTGGTCTTTGGAGCCTGCAACCTATCTGCCTATGGCTCATCTGCGCTGGATCAATACCGACTGGGGCAGCACCGCCTGCTATGGCAGCTACCACGAGAAGGCACTGCGGGCCGACCTGCTGGAGTGGAGCCACTTCGACAGCGACTGCTTCCCCCACTACTGGATGGGGCGCCGCAGACAGATGATGTTCAAAGGTATGGCTATGAATGAGATAGCCGTTTCAAAGCAAACGGCTGCGCCACGCATGGCGATGGCCGAGGATGCCGCCATTGGCACATTCGACGTGAGAGGCAACGACGAGGCGATGGAGTCAGCCATGGACGATGCCGGCAATGGAGCGGAGGCTAAGGCCGACGCCCCGGAGGTGGCGGTGCGCGAGAATCTGCAGGAGACCGCCTTCTTCTATCCGCAGCTGCTGACTGACGAAGGGGGGCGCATCAGCCTGAAGTTCACGCTGCCCGAAAGCCTCACCACCTGGCGCTTTATGGGCATCGCCCACACCCAGGACATGATGCACGGCTACCTGGATGGCGAGGCAGTGGCGCAGAAGGACGTGATGATACAGCCCAACGTGCCGCGCTTCCTCCGTGTGGGCGACGAGGGCACCATCTCGGCTCGCATCTTCAACACGACCGACCGCGAGCAGAGCGGCACCGCACGCCTGCTGCTGATAGACCCCGAGAGCAACCAGCCCGTCTACGATGAGCAAACGGCCTGCTTGGTTGGAGCAAACAGCACCGATGCCGTCAGTTTCCACGTCGATTGCTCCAAGCTGCAAGACTACTCGCTCCTCGTCTGCAAGATGACCGTGAGCGGCGAGACCTTCAGCGACGGCGAGCAACACTATCTGCCCATCCTGCCCAATCGTGAGCACGTCACCGTGACCGTGCCCTTCACGCAGAACGAGCCGGGCACGAAGACCGTCGACCTGAAGGCAATCGTTCCCGATGGCGTGTCACAAGAAAAGCTCACCTTCGAATATACGAACAATCCCGCTTGGCTGATGGTGCAGGCCCTGCCCACCATTGCTTCGCCTTGCGACAAGAATGCCATCAGCCAGGCCGCCTCGCTCTATGCCAACAGCCTGGGCAAGTTCATCCTCGACCAGAACCCGCAGGCCAAGCATGTGTTTGAGATGTGGAAGCGGGAAACTGGCGACGAGACCTCCATGATGAGTGCACTGGAGAAGGACGAAGAGCTGAAGGACCTGATGCTCACCGAGACCCCGTGGGTGATGGATGCCGACCGCGAGGCCGAGCAGAAGCAACGCCTGGCCGACTTCTTCGACGAGAACCTGATGCAGCAGCGCCTGGCTTCGGCCACCACGCAACTGCAGAAGCTACAGAACGCCGACGGCTCGTGGAGCTGGTGGGAAGGCATGCGCGGCTCATTCTATATGACCGTTGAGATCAGTGAGATGCTGGTGCGACTGAACCAGATGGCCAGTGTGCAGGACGACACGAAGCAAATGCTCACCAGCTCGTTCAAGTTTATGAACAAGGAAATCCTGGAGTTGGTAGCCGAGATGAAGAAGGAAGAGAAGAAAGGCCACAAGCAGACGTTCCCCAGCTTCAAGGCCCTGCAGTACCTCTACCTCTCGACGATCGACGGTCGCAAGCAGCCTGCCAATGTGCAGGAGGCGCAGGAATACCTGAAGAAGCTGTTGAAGAAGGACATCAAGAACCAGACCATCTACGAGAAGGCCATGTCGGCCATCATCCTCCATGCGCCGCTCTACATTCAGAGCCTGAAGGAGTACACCGTCTATAAAGAGGAGATGGGCCGCTACTACGACACGCCGCGCGCAGGCTACTCGTGGCGCGACTACCGCATACCCACGCAGGTGGCTGCCATCGAGGCCCTGCAACGCCTGTCGCCCAGCGACCAGCAGACCATCGAAGAGATGCAACGCTGGCTGCTGCAGGAGAAGCGCACTGTAGGCTGGGATACGCCCATTAACAGCGTCGATGCCATCTATGCCTTCCTGAACGGTCGCTCGCAGGTGCTTGCCGCCCAGCCCAAGACCGTGCTGAAGGTCGACGGCAAGGAGCTCGAAACGTCTGCCGCCACCGCCGGCATCGGCTACGTGAAGTCCTCGATGACGGGTCAGGCTCCCCAGACATTCACAGCCGAGAAGACTTCCACCGGCACCAGCTGGGGTGCTGTCTATGCGCAGTTCATGCAGCCCGTGAAAGACATCGCCCACCAGAAGAGCGGCATCAGCGTAAAGCGCGAGATACTGACTGCAGAAACAAATTCTAAACTCAAAGTGGGCAACCGCGTAAAGGTGCGCCTCACCATCGAGGCCGACCGCGACTACGACTTCGTGGAGGTCGTCGACCGCCGGGCCGCCTGCATGGAGCCCGTGCAGCAGCTCAGCGGCTATCATAGCGGAGCCTACTGCGCACCGAAGGACTTCGCCACCTGCTATTACTTCGACCTGCTGCCCAAGGGCAAGCGCGTCTTCGAGACCGAATATTACATCGACCGTCCCGGCCGCTACGAGACGGGCACCTGCACCGTGCAGTGCGCCTACGCCCCCGAGTTCCGCGGTACCACCCATTCGCAGACCATACAAGTAGAACCAAACGAATAAGCAATGAACAGAAGATTAGGAATATTTGCAGTATCATTTATCATTTGTCATTTATCATTTAGCCCCGCAGGGGCGCAGAAGCTCGTCGTTCAGCAGCAGACCATCAACTGCGGCAAGACGGGCTACGAGGTGCCCGCCACCGCTACCTTCGAGCTGAGGAACAAAGGACTGAAACGCCTGGTCATCAAGGAAGTGCACCCTGACTGCGGCTGCACCCAGGTACAGGTGTCGAAAAAGGAGCTGGGGGCTAACGACAAGGCCACCATCAAGCTTACCTACGATGCCCGTCAGCTGGGCCACTACGTGAAGCAGGCCGCCGTCTATACCAATGCCAGCGACCAGCCCGTCTACCTCACTATGAAGGGTGTAGTGCTGGAGGAGCTGAAGGACTACAGTGGCGTTTATCCCTACGCCATGGGCGAGCTGCTGGCCGACAAGAACGTGCTGGAGTTCGACGACGTGAACAAGGGCGACCACCCCATACAGGAGATTCACATCCTGAACAACAGCGAACGCCAGATGACGCCCAACATTCAGCATCTGCCATCCTATCTCTCGGCCATCGTCACCCCTGAGAAGCTGGCTCCCGGCCATGCAGGCAAGGTGTCGGTCATGCTCAACTCTGAGAACATCAACGACTACGGGCTCACCCAGTCGGCGGTCTATCTGGCCAGCAACCTGGGCGACAAGGTAAGCCCCGACAACGAGCTGCCCATCTCGGTGGTGCTGTTGCCCGACCTAAAGAACTACGAGGGCAATCTGAAGCAGTATGCCGCCCGCATGGAACTGTCTGACAGCGTACTCACCCTGGGCATGATCGACGGCAAGAACCACAAGAGCGGCACCATCCTCATCACCAACCGTGGCCGTCAGCCACTCAAGATCTCGTCGCTACAGATGTTTACAGCGGGCCTCACCCTGACCCTCGGCAAGCGCGAGCTGCAACCCGGCGAGCAAACCAAGCTGAAGATTGAGGCCGACCGCGACAAGCTGCTGAAAGCCCGCTCGAAGCCCCGTGTGCTGATGATCACCAACGACCCCGACCACACCAAAGTAGTAATCACCATTCAAGTAAAATAAGGCCTATAGGCCCTATAAGTCCTATAAGACCCATTAGCCCTATAAGACCCATAAGACCCATAAGACCCATACCCCCAAGAACTATGGAACACCCCGAAAACAGCTCAGAATATGCAGGCCTGCAAGTGAATAGCGGCGTAGAGCAGCCCAGTATCGTGAACCCCTACCTGAAGCAGAAGCGCTTCCGTCGCCGCGAGCTCTCGGCTGCCGAGATGGTCGAAGGCATCGTGCGCGGCGACGTGACCATCCTCTCGCAGGCCGTCACGCTCATCGAGAGCGTGAACCCCCTGCACCAGGCCAAGGCACAGGAGGTCATCGAGAAGTGCCTGCCCTATAGCGGACGCTCCGTGCGCGTAGGCATCAGCGGCGTGCCCGGTGCAGGCAAGAGCACCAGCATCGACGAGTTTGGCATGCACGTGCTGCGCGAAAAGGGCGGCAAGCTGGCCGTGCTGGCCATCGACCCCTCGTCGGAACGTACCAAAGGCAGCATCCTGGGCGACAAGACGCGCATGGAGAAGCTGGCCCAGCACCCCTCGTCGTTCATCCGTCCCAGCCCCTCGGCCGGCTCCTTAGGCGGCGTGGCTCGCAAGACGCGCGAGACCATCATCCTGTGCGAGGCCGCCGGCTTCGACAAGATCTTCGTCGAGACCGTGGGCGTAGGCCAGAGCGAGACGGCCTGCCACTCGATGGTCGACTTCTTCCTGCTCATCCAGGTGGCCGGTACGGGCGACGAGCTGCAGGGCATCAAGCGCGGCATTATGGAAATATCGGATGGCATCGTCATCAACAAGTGCGACGGCGACAACGTGGACCGCTGTCAGATGGCGGCCACCAACTTCCGCAACGCCCTGCACTTCTTCCCCATGCCCGAGAGCGGCTGGCTGCCCAAGGTGCTGTGCTACAGCGGCTTCTACGGCACGGGCGTGAAGGAAATCTGGGATATGATCTACGAGTACATCGACTTCGTGCGCCATAACGGCTACTTCGACTAC
This sequence comes from Prevotella sp., assembly GCA_017478085.1. GTDB lineage: Bacteria > Bacteroidota > Bacteroidia > Bacteroidales > Bacteroidaceae > Prevotella. The sequence goes on from JAFVEE010000074.1 coordinate 52,554, forward strand.
CGCCGCAACGAGCAGGCCAAGTACTGGATGTACGAGAGCATCAACGAGCACCTGCGCCTCAACTTTTACAACAACCCGCTCATCCAGCAGCAGCTCGGGCTGGCCGAGCAATCGGTGCTGCAAGGCCAGAAGACCAGCTTCGTGGCCGCCCAGGACCTGCTCGACAGCTATTTCAACACATTGAAGAAGATTTTTGCTCCTTGATAATCTTGATGACCTTGCGGATAAACTCTTCTGGGTTGTTCTTGAATAGCAGCAGACGTGCCGGCAGGATGCCTTTCAGTATGCGTACCACCGTCTTTCTTGCCAATGTTGCCCCACGGGCAATATCGCCCACCAAGTCGTAAGGAACGTTGGAGGTACTTACCTCGCGCATTTCCTGGCGGCGCGTTTCTACCCTGCCGTCAAATTCAGTCCCCTCTCCTTGCTGTCCTGTGGTCACCACATATTTCAGCGGGGTAACGGTCAGGTCATTGTCGATGGCCGCAACCGACTTCTTGATCAGTTCCTCGCTATCGTAATGAACGGTGTAGACGTAGCGGTGGTTGATTTCTGCCCACAGGCGTTTGAACTCCTCCTTGCTGGCATTGTCATTCAGTTTCTCGTTGACCACTTCTGCCTTATCATTGCCATCTTCAATCATACCCTCCAAGGCCGACGGATCGAAGAAGCCCTGAATCAGCCGATGCACCTGTTCGCCGATGGGCTGCAACTTCTTCGAGAGCGGTGCCAGCGTGCCTTGCGCCATATCGCTGTGATAGGCAGGCAAATGTTTCCTTTGGCATCCGTATAGTCATTGTCAAAACAGATAACTGACGATGCTGGCAGCCTCCTGACTGCTGATGGTGTAGCGCTCCGTTCCCACCATAAAGGTCTTGCCCTCGAAATAGGCAACCGTTGCCTGGGTGGGACGTTCGCGCAGCGCCTCGCGAGTTTCCTTTTGCAGGTCATCCACAAAAGTGCTGTAACTCTCGTTAGCTATCACCGTCAGTTTGTTGATGTCGTGCACAGCATCGCCCAGTCGCTCAGCATCCATGCGGTTACCCTGACTATCCACGCAGGTTCTGCACCGTGATGCCCTTCACCTGTATCTTCTTCACCAGCTTCTGGCGATAGGCATCATAGGCATCCAGCGCGTAGATGCAGTTATAGGCCGGCGACTCTGGAAGTCATCGCGCTTGGTGTACATAATCAGACTCACCTTGTTCTTGCCGTCTTCCTTGAAGTCGCGTGCAAAAGCCTGCGTGTTGATAATCATCACATTGATGGAGGCATCGCTACTGAACCCGTCTATCTGCGTCAGGTTCGAACTGTCGTAGATAAAGTAGCGGGCCTTCTTCCCGTATTGCTCCATAAAGTGCTCTTCCAGCATTTTGAAGCTTTTCATCACGCCCTCGCGAATGGCGATACTGGGCACCACCACGATGAACTTCGACCAGCCATAGCGCTTGTTCATCTCGAACATCGTTTTGATATAGACGTATGTCTTACCCGTACCCGTTTCCATTTCTATATCAAGCGAACAAGCGCCCAGTCCGTCTTGCCTCACCAGCAGTTTGCTCTGAGGGATGTTTGCCTCCACCTGCATCTTCCTGATGTTCTGCAGCAGTTGGGCGTCCGTCAGTTCCACATCATTGTTGCGCCATCCCACATACTCCTCTTCAAATGTTATCTGCCCTTTGCGCTTACCCAAGTCACGACGATATTGCGCATTCGTTTTCGACGGCTGCCCGGCAAACACGTTCACCGTCTGTTCCACCGCCTCCGTCTAGTATTGTTGTATCTTAAATTTAAACTTCATATTGTCTGTTATTCTTTCTTATCAACTCTTCCCTAAACGCGTAAAGGGGGATACATTCTAACCATCCTTGACTAACCCATGGTTTCATGGAAATGCGCAGGCCCGTCAATTCCGGATGCTTTTGTATAAAAGTCTTCATAGATTTCGACTGTAGGTTTTCCTCAGCTTTGACTTCTATCGGATAGACATTGGTATCCAGTTGTACTGCAAAATCAATCTCTATGCGGGAGTTCTCTGCTGTATAGTAATAGACTGGTATGTCTGTTCCCTGCATTTGCGTACAGACAAACAATTCCGTGAAAGCCCCCTTATATTCAGAGAAAATATTGCTTTTCACCAGCATTGCAGCTGCCGTAACATCCATCATTGCCCCCAACAATCCCACATCAAGCATATACAATTTGAAGGCCGAGAAGTCCTCATAAAACTTCAACGGCATTTTCACAGCCCTTACTCGACGGGTCTGATATACCAGACCGGCGTCCTGTAACCATTGAATAGCTATTTCAAACTGTGATGCCCGTGCACCAGGCCTTAGGGCACCATAGATAAACTTCTTGTTCTCTTTTGCCAGCTGTGCAGGTATACTATTCCACACCATCCTAATTCGAGGAACTTCAGAACTGGGAGCATGTTTTGAGAAATCAGCTTCATAATCAGCTAAGATTTTTTTTTGCAAACGTCTCACATCCTGTAGCTTGCCTGTTGCAGCGTAGGATTTCACTACGGCAGGCATACCTCCAACATAGTAATACTGACGCAGCAAATCCGTGTAGGTGGTATCTAATGCAGAAATGATGTCCCATTCCCCACGCTCCAGTTCATCTGCCATCATTCCTTGGCCCATAGCCCTTAAAAACTCACTAAACGTCATGGGGTACAAGCGCATAACATCCACTTTCCCTACAGGATAAGACGATTGACCATGCAGTGAAATGCCTAACAGCGAACCCGCTACGACAACATGTATTTCAGGTGTCTCTTCACAGAAATATTTCAGGGCTGTCAAAGCACGGGGACAATCTTGGATTTCATCCAGAAACAGGAGCGTATCGCCTGCCGTAATATCAATATTAGCCAAAGCTGATAGTTTGCGAAGCAACTCATGAGGATCTCCACTTTGTTCAAACACGCTCCTCGCTGCTACATTGCGGTCGAGGCTGAACATAGCCAATTTCTTATACTCTCGGCGACCAAACTCTGTCAGTAGCCAAGTTTTTCCCACTTGTCTGGCTCCATTGAGTACAAGCGGCATACGCGTTTGGCTTTTCTTCCACTCTATCAATGCTTTATATATATCCCTTTCCATAAATTAACACACTTTTATGTACGACTTTTATTCGAAACAATACACTTTTATGTACGACTTTTCGCTGCAAAGTTACACTTTTATTGACGAATATCCAAACTTTTTGCCAATTTTTCGGGGGAATAATCACCTTTAGCTGCCAATTTTTCGGGGGAATATTATAGTATCCGCCTGATGGTGTCTTTGCTGTAGTGCTCGAATATCTGTTCGAAGTTGTCGGCTACGTTATCATTGGCCAGGCTGCTGTCGCGCATCACGAAGTAGTAGGGCTGTTGTTGGGCAATCGCGGTGATGGTGGTCTCGTTCACGTTTTCGTCGAAGCAAGCCAACAGGTAGCCATCGGCCACGTTCCACACCGTCTTGCCAGCAATCTCTGTCTGTTCAATCTTCGCGCTCAACTCTATGCCGAGTTCTATCATCGTTTGGAACAACAGGTCTTCGTCTGTGCGACCTTGCTTGATGTTATTAGCGAACAAGTCTTTTTCACTAAACTCTGCTGGTGTATAATACACATCCTCCATATTTGAACTGTCTAACTTAAGCACTCTGAAGCCAATATCCAAATTTACCCCCCCATTTTACCAAACAGGTCTGGCTGTTTTTCCCGCTGTTCATCAAGGTTTTTTCTACCAGCTCTCCGAATGCGCTCTTTACCAATCTCACAGATATTCTTATAGCCTGCTAATTGAGCCACACTATTATCTGTTGGCTTCTCTGGCAGTTGGACTAAAATAAATTTTCGATGTTTGCCATCAGTTGCATTTTGCATAATAACAGCATGAGCAGTAGTTGCACTACCCGAGAAAAAGTCTAAGATAATTGCCTCGTCATCAAAGTTTGTAATCATTTTCACACAACGAAGAACAAGATTGATATTCTTAGGGTTATCGAAACACTTGCCTCCCATTAAGCTGTCCAATGCTTTTGTTGCAGATGATGTGAGGAAATCTTCATCCCACCATGTGGTTACTGTCCTTCTTGATTCCTTTGCTTGGTCTTTATAATATTTCTGTTGTAAGCCATTTGGTGTCCTTACTATCAATCCCGCATCGTATTTCTTCTGCATCGTTTCTTTTGAATATCTCCAGTATCCTGTCACGCCAAGAAACTCATAATGAGGGTTGCCTTTTTTGGCACCTCCAGGACCATCTACAGGAGTTAATTTGTATTCTCCTTTTTCGTCACGTAGATTAAAACCTTCCAAAATAGGGTCTTCACCTATGCGTTTTTGATTAGCATAGGTTACATTGATGTTCTTTGCATAGAAAACAAGGTGATTATGGTTCTCAGAGATAATTCTGTCGTTAGAGACTGATGCACGATGTTTGTGACAGATGCTGGCAATAAAGTTATACTCACCAAAAATTTCGTTACAAACTTTAATTAAATTTGCTTCTTCATCATCACCAATTGAAATAAAGATCGCCCCATCCTCACTCAACAAATCTTTTGCGACTTTCAAGCGAGGATATAGCATGTTAAGCCAATCGGTATGAAAACGCCCATTACTTTCTGTGTTCGCGACGAGACGATTGCCTTCTTTATCTTCCTGTCCACTATTATGAATGTACTCGCCAGCCGACTGCGCAAAGTTGTCATTATACACAAAGTCATTGCCCGTATTGTAAGGCGGATCGATGTAGATCATCTTCACCTTGCCCAGATAGTTCTCGCGCAGCAGTTTCAGCACTTGCAGGTTGTCACCTTCTATATAAAGGTTCTGCGTCGTGTCGAAATCCACGCTCTCCTCACGGCAAGGGCGCAGGGTGTCGGTTGTTGGCGCATTAGCCAGTCGAATGGCATTGCGTTTGTCTGGCCAAGTGAACTGATACCGTTCTTCTGGCCCTTCCACTATATCCTTTGACAACTCCTGCCTGAGCTGGTCGAAGTCAATGGCCGTTTCCGGCTGCCCTTTCTCGTTCAGTCGTTCCGTCAAGCAATTGGGAAACATTTCCCCAATCCGCCTGATATTCTCGTCCACCACGTTCGTGGTCTGTAAATGAAGTTTTTCCATTGTTTATTTTGTTTTTTCAGTTTTTATAGTTACTTTTGCAGTCGAATTAATTAAAAAATTATCATCATGGAAGCAAAAAACCTGGACCGTCCAATACGAACTAAGGAAGAAATCCTTTCTTGGCTGAACGCAGCACGTCAACGCAAAGAAGCTTGGGAGAAAAAAGTGGATGCTAAATTTTCCAAACGTCTGCATAGCAAAAAAGTTGCGGCAGAATCTGGTTACTATGATTTGGAGTGGGTCTAAGTCATGAATAAACTTCTCACTGACAGAATCAACGAACATTCGCCATATGATGTAGAATATGACGATGGACTCCTTGTGTTCACTACTGAACACGGGCTTACCTATGCTGTTGACTTTGACGATGATGCCAATCCTTATTTCACAGCATATTGGCTTAATTTGAGGAATGTTTACGGACAGGCTTCTCCTAGCGACAAAAAGGTAGCACAAACATTGATTTGTATCGTAGAGGAATTCTTTCGGCAAAACTCCGATGTTCTGCTTTATATCTGTAGTTCGGCTGACGGCCACCAAGCGCAAAGGGCAAGGCTCTTCTTGAGATGGTTTAATGGTGCAGAGCAGCAAAAATTCTATGTTTCCAGGACTGTAGAAGTAAAAGGTGAGGGTAAAATGGAATATGTTGCACTTATTGCACAACGTACGCGTCCTGATATAGACAAAATTCTCTTGCGTTTTGACGAAGAAACAGCTATGTTCAATGCTATGAAGCCTTAGATTTTTCATTCCGCTAACAGTTCTTTTAGTTTCACAATCTGTTGATGCAACTCATAGCGCTTCCGTGTCTGTTCCTCAGCTCGGCAGCGCTTTTCTAATGCCTCTATCTGGCAAAGCAGCTTTTCGTGCTGTTCGCGATAAGTGTGAAAGGCATAGATGGAGAAGCAGGAGGCCGCTATCGAGAGTCGGCTTCCTGGTTGCAGCTGCTGCATCAAGTCATCGTACAGTAACTTATTTGGTTCCAAGCGTTGGAACTGTTTGTTCCAAGCCTCCGTACTGTTTGTTCCAGGCATTGGAACTGTTTGTTCCAAGCCTCCGTACTAAACTAAAACAGCATCCATTGCGGTACAATCGGGCTTTTTTGAACGAACGGCCTTAATTATTTGGCGGTTTCAGGAAAAAAGCGTACTTTTGCATAACGAATGGAAGAAAAGG
>JAFVEE010000075.1 GCA_017478085.1 Prevotella sp.
CAGGTCGGCCTTCGGGTCAAGATATTTTCCGCTTTCCATATCGTTCATTCTTATACGCCACTGGCGTGGCTATCTGCTGCAAAAATAATATAAAAAGGTGATAATCGTGCAGCAATGATGAAATATTTATAAAAAATTAAATAACGTACTACTTCACCAGGACTTTCCGGGCCGTGCTGCCCTGACGCACGATGACGATGCCACGCTCGGGCCGGCCGATGCGCTGTCCCGACAGGTTGTAGTACTCCGTGGGACCAGTCGGGCTGGCCACCGTCTGGGGCACGATGCCGGAGGCTTCAGCCTCGAGCAGCGCAGCGATGGCAGCCTTCAGGCTCTCGTTGCGAGCCGTGATGTCGGCATCGGTCTCATGGGTGCGGTAGGTAAACAGGTCCTCGGCAGCCTTCAGCTCGGCCAGGAAAGTGCTGCGTGCCTCTTCAGAGACAGCCACGCACTGTTCCAGCGTCTCGTAAGCTTTCTGTATGTTGCCGCTCAACGTACGGTAGGCACTGTCGGTAGAACGCTCACTGGTGGTTGTCAAGCGGGTGGCCGTAGAGCCGGTGAGCATCGGCATGAAGGCCTCCAGCACGGTCTGACCGGCAGCGGGCTTCTGGTAGTAGAGCATCAGGATATACTCGCCAGGCACCATCGCTCCGGCTGGTAGGTCGGTGGCTATGGTATAAGCCTGCACGGCTCCGTCGAAGAGACTGACCGACGAGTCGGTGGTGATGCTGACCTGTTCAGCCTCAACGGTGTTCAGGGCGTTACGGTCGGTGAGGTAGGTGACCACACTCATGGGTCCAATCTGTCGGGTGAAGGTGTGGTTCAGGCCTGTAGCTGTCAGCTCTGTGGCCGCCTTCATCTGCATGCCGTAGGGCACCTGGGCGGCAAAGGGAATCATGGCACTCTTCCACTTGCCGGCGACAGCCTCCTGAAGCGTCAGCGAAGCTTTTGTGGCCGTGAAGGGACGCATGGGCAGGAAGTCGGCATGGGTGCTGATGGCAAGATGACCACAGACATCGCCCACCACCACGTTGTCGTAAACGAGCCAGTCGGTGTTGTCGGCCGCGGCATAGAAGAGGGCGTTGGGGTTGGGGGCAACGGGCTGTTCGGCAAGGTCGGTCATGGCCGTCATGTCGTAGGAGCAAACGTCGGCGCTGGTGGCCTTCTCACGGAAGAGCGAGGCGTTCCAGCGGCCCGTGACCACGGCTGTACGACCGGTTGTCGACAGTTGCAGGTCGGCCTTGCGCACAGTAAAGTAAACATAGCGTTCGTCGGTATCAAACTGGATGGCCGACGGTTCCGATGCTTCTGTCGTCTCGTCCAGACAAGCGCGGTAGAGACGCCCCTCAGTCAGGTTCTTGCAGACGAAGTCGACCGTCTGGCGCTGTCCCTCTTCAAACGTCACGTCATCCACGGTCACGGTCGTAGCCGCCGTCCACGCCTTGGTCTCGGGGTCGTAAGCCTCAACCACGGCGCGCAACACGGGCATGCAGTAGGTGCCCTGGTCGCCGTTCTCGAGCATGGCGGTGAACGTGGCAGTAGTGTTGTTCACCATGCGGAAGGTCATCGCATCCTGGGCAACGCTCTCAGTGCCGGCATCCACGGTGAAGCGGCTCATGTGCAGGTCGGCCACGGTAGGCTCTACGGTGAGCTGCAACGAATCGAGGAAACGCTTGCTGCTGCCTGTCAGAAAGACATAGACGGGCCCCTGCACCTTGGGAGTAACCTCAATGGTTAGATCTGCCGTGTTACCGGGTTCTACGTTATCAGCCAGATCAAGAGCGTCGGCCGACGATGACGGCATGGCCGGCTTGGTGTTGAGATAGACATAGAGTCCGCGATAGTCGAGCGTGCCGTCGTTGGTCAGCTTCAGTTGCACACGACTCTTGGCTTTGTGATAGAGCTTGCCACCCGTCAGACGGGCACTGATGTTCTGCACCTGCGGCGTGAAGTTGTACACCAGGTCCTGACTTTCCTTAAATCCGTTCATGCCGGTATTGTCGTCAACGGTATACCAGCCGTCGCCCTGTCCGCCCCAGCCGAAGTTGAAGTGGAAGAGGCCCGTAGAGGCCTGATAGCCGTCGAGCACCACGGAGTGGCCGCCCTGGTCGGGATGCACGCCCGAGTAGAGCATGGGGCGGCGGCTCTTCAGGTTGTTGTAGATCAGCGTCTCCCACGACTGCTGGTCGGTCTCCCACTTGCCCTTATAGGCATAGTTCAGGTGGAACTGACCCTTCAGGGCATCAGCCATGTTCCAATGGCCGGCACGGTAGTTGTGGCCACTGGTAGACTCGCCATAAGTGAGGCCTGCCGAGGCACCGAGGGCATACACCAGCGTAGCCACAGCCTTGTTCTGGGCGGTGGTGCCGCTACCGCTGAGACGCATCTTGTCCCACTCGATGGGAGTGCCTTTGGGCAGCGACTCGGTGACGGGGGTGCCATAGCCATAGGTGGGTGTGGCATATTGCAGTTCGGTGGGGTTGTCCTTATGGAAATAGTAGGCCACCTGCGAACCGGCGGTGGCCACGCAGCCCGTGGCACAGTGGTTGCCGTTGTCCATAACGGGGGCCATGTCGTTATAGGGCGACGACTGGTGCCAGTGGGTCTGCACCAGGGCTGGCACATCCTGCCAGTCCTTCTTGTAGCTGGCCACGGCACGGGCCTTGGGAGCGCGGCGCTTGGCGGTGGTGGGGTGCTGCTGCAGTTCCTTCAGTCCCTTTTCCCAGACGGCAAGCATGCCCCTGAGCTGTTCGGGCATGGCCGACGGCTCGTAGTCGCCCTGCTCGGTATAGCCGATGATGGGGGCCGTGGAATCGTCGCCCGACACGATGACGAAGCCCTGCCCGGCCCCGCGCGAGAATATATAAATAGGTGACACGGGCACGTCGTCCGATTGTGTGTCGCTGATGCCCACCAGTTCCTGGGCCACCTTGCGGGCCTCACCACGGGTAATGGGGTTGGCGCTGGCGGCCAGGACGGTTCCCGTCAGCATCATTGAGAGTAAAAATTTGTAGTTCATTGACAAGTGTTTTAGTTATTTGTCTTCTATATAACTAAGTCTTAACGCATTGACAATCAGAAGCAAGCGCATGTGGCGCTTTCGTTCTGTAACCGCAGGATTTTAGCCTGTAACCGTTCGATGGAGCGGTCCAGTACTTGCTTCCTGTGTTTATTGTATATC
>JAFVEE010000076.1 GCA_017478085.1 Prevotella sp.
ATTGGCGGTATCACTAAAGTATAAACCCAAACTTTTGTGATTCACATTCCACCATCCAAAGTTCATTTCGTAAGATGCTCCATCGACTACAACGGTAGCCTTGCCCGCCCCTGCATCGTTGTCATCGTCATCATCGCCACAGGATACGAATGTTAAACTTGTGAATGCCATCACTATGACGGTCATCCAATTAAATAGTTTTCTTTTCATTTTCATTCAAATTATTAGTGAAACAACATGTGTAAGTCCACTCCGAAACGTAGAATATCAGTAATTGAGTGCTTACCAGAGAAAACACAGAAATTATTGATAACATTATTCTTCATAAAAAATCCGTACATTAATAATATATGCATCAATTAATTGCACTTTTAGCTTGAAAGTTTAACTATCGTAATTAGCAATTGAAACACATGATGTAGCCTCATAGTTTTTACTTACTTTTTATTAAAAATCTGATTATAACCTATTCGTTTAGCGATTATCTATTTCAACCTCACTTCGCCCTTTGTTCTCTTACCATTACGGTGCGCACCTGGTTGGTCTTACGCTCCCTATGCCAATACCTTTCGGCAATATTCTTCTGTAACTCGCGGGCCTTGTCGGCACTCCACTCCAGGCGGGTGCGGGTGTGCTTCTTTCGCCCCGTATATTCGAAGGCGAAGCCCGTATTGGTACGGGTGCAGATGGTGAGCATACCATCAAGAATACTGCCCATGTCACCAACGGCATCGGTGAAGTGGGCATTCACGCGGGCTGTGTCGGTATAGGTTTTGCCCAAATAGGAATTGCTGTCATCGTAAGACAAGCGGAGCGTCACGAAACGGTCATCGCTCTTGACCTCTTCCACCCTAAAATAGGGATCACCCCGGAAATGAGTCTGCGCATACTTCAGCACCTCCTGTTTCTTTTTCTCTACAAACACCTGTCGCCCCCGCTCCATCAGCTTTTCGTTGTCAAGCAGGCTGTCCAGTTGGGCATTTCCAATCATAATAGGAAGCCCTGCTGAGCAGTTTATTTGCAGATTGACCGCTGCTTGCTGCAAATAGTCTGACACCTTTCGCCACATATCGGGATTCATTGTCAGCAACGACGTGAAATCGTTCATCAGCTCCTGAGGATTATCATCATAGCTCGTAGGCCAGGAAGTGAAATAGAGCTTCAGCAGGTTGTCCTCGTACTTCATTTCTTTCAGCCGCAAATAGGCAATGGACTTGTCTGATTGCAGCACTTTCAGCTCTATGCGTGCCATCCACACAGCATCCTCGCGTTCTTCCTCGGCCTTCTGCCTTGCCCAATAGCTGTAAGCCAGCCAGAGGCCCAACAGAACGGCCAAGACAAAAATACCCACCCCCAGTAAATGACGCTTGCTATTGTGGGATGTGTAGTCAGGTTGTGCATCGTCAGTGAATTCTTCCTCTGCCGATGCAGACTCTTGCTCCTCAACGGCAGGAGGCTGTTTGCAGGGTGTACCGTCGAAGACGGGTACCACCCATTTCGATGTGCAGAACCCCGACTCTTCCCGGTAATGATTACAGGCCAGACATTCTTCTCTATTTGCCATTACCAATCTTGTTGATTATATTTTCTAAAGAATCAGTCTCTCTGTTTCTCTCTAAGAGAGAATACATAAGCGCAGTAGAAGCCTTCGTGGCACTGGCCAAGGTTTGGAGGCTAACAGCCCCTCTTGTAGCACGTGAACCCAATATGGCACTAAGATCGGCGAAAGAGACAACAACGGCATCAAGCCCTTCGCCCAGCGAAGTAGTAGACAACATGATGGCCGTATAGCGGTCGTTCGACACATAATAAAGAGTGCCTTCTTCTGTTCCAATGTAAGAGCACGAGATGAGGGAGGCTACCCATTTCTGAACCTCGCTCATCGACGCAAACTGACTGTCGATGGCAACACTGACTTGCTGCAGCCGCTGTTGCGCACTGAACATATACATTGAGAATGCTTCCTTATGCTTGCCTTCAAAGGCCAGATAATAGTTTTGCGAAGCACTCGTGCTCTCCTCCAGCAGCGTGTAGCCACGCGAGGTCACGATGCTTTTCACACTGCTGCGCGCCGCTCCCCAACTGATGTAGGGCAGGTCGAAAAGATTGGCATCCCAATTATAGTCATAATAGCGCACATAGTAGGCACTCACATCGTCTACGAGTTCCAGGTACACCACTGTCTTCCCGTTGGCCGAGGTGAAGCGGGTACGCCCCCCTACATCGCCGTAATTGCCGAAGCCATCATTGATAATACTATTCTTTATTTCCTCATAAGAAGTGTCAGCCTGTGACAATACCACCGTGGCACCTATGAGCGAGCCTCTGTCAAACAGATAGGCCGTCAGAATCTCCTTGTAGCGGCCCTTATACGTGAGCTGCGATGTTTCCTCACGATAAAGGTCGTATTGTTCCATATACTCCTTAACGTCAGCCGTACTGCTCCCCCAGACGGTGTAGGGAACCCTGTAGAGCAGGTCTTGCGTTGATTTTTGTGTCACTTGAACAACCTCTACCAGCCCTGTTCCCCCAACAGTCACGGTAACGGTGGCCGAGCGTTCGGTATTGCTATCATTATCATCGGCCGCCACCGTTATGGTACCATCACCACTGCCCTGGGTTGTCGAAATGCTCAGCCAGCTGCTGCTCACGCTGGCAGTCCATTTGGCATTGCTCTTCACCGTAATGGACTTCTTGCTGGCTCCCAACGCCTTTAGTACAATAGTCTTCTGCTCCACTGTAAGAAGCGGCTCGGCTCCTGCCTGCGTCAATACAATCTCATCGGTCAGGCTGGGATTGTCTACACTGATTACCTTCAGCAGTAACTCGCGCGGTTCGGCTACTTCATTCTTGGAGGCACTAATGACGAATGTCTTGCTGCCCGACCCTTGGGCCAAGCCTATTTGAAGCCAGGAAGGCTTGTCGCCCAGCCTTTCGAGCGACAATCGCCAGGGACCATTGCTTTTCACCTCAATGCTTTTGTTACCTCCACCTGCACCAAACTCGCTGCCTTCGGCCACACTGATTGACACATAAGGCGTGTCATCTTCTTCATCATCACCGCACGAGGCAAGCAATACCCCCGATACCATAAGCACCACGAGCATCTTCAAATTCCAAAGGAAAAACTTCTTTTTCATAACTATTCTTTTTTATAACATTCACTATTTATCACTATTCCCCAGAATGACCAACTTCTTACACATCAGATTATTGTTGCCGATAAACGCCCCACTCATTATAAGGCTCTTAGCATCTTCACCGGACAAAGATAGCCGGGCATGACGGGCTTGCTTGGTCACGGGCGACTTGCCCCGGTGATAGTACACCTGCCGTAGCTGATAGCAGGTCATAAAGCATCCCTCTGTGATTTCCTTCACAGAAGGCGGCAGCTCCATACTCACCAGCGACTTACAGTTCATAAATGCAGCATCTTCTATCGACTTCGTATCCTTAGGAATAACGATTTGCTGCAAATTATCGCAGTCGGCAAACAAATAGGGTGTTACGATGCCTTTCTTCAATGTGAAGTCCACATGTAGGTCGCTATTGTCACTTCCCTTGAACTGATAGCCCTTGCCCTTAAATGCTTTCTCTCTGCGTATACGCTCCCATTCGCTTTGCGAAACCTCGTCAAGCTTCACGTTGCTCGATGTCTGGGATATGACCCCGTAGTAGCCAGAGAGGGTGGTGACGGTAGTAAAGGTGTAGCCAGAGGCATCTTTCTGCAAATAGGGTTTCTTCTTGTCGGTCACAAAGGTTGCATCGCTCAGGTCAAGAGCAGTCAGCCGTCCTGGCAACCCATACAAATTGTCCTTGGGCATTGCGCCCGCCATCATACGAACGAGCGCCATATCGTCAGCACCGACCTTGCCCGATAGTTTCAGGTCTGTGACATCTACTTGCTCCTGCTCCGATAGCAAAGTGGCAAGCGTGTTAGGACTCTGCAGCACCAACTCTTTCGAGAACCGCTCACCCTTATCTGGCTCTATTCCCACAATGGCAGCCTCTATTATAGGCGATCGTTCTGCTGCTCCAGGCAATGCTACCCGGTAGTAGCCATTGAAATAGCCCGCCCACCCCATATTGAAGTGGAAGAAGTGGCCATCGTAGCCATCGCAGACGAAATAGTTTGAAAGGCCCTTGCACAGCACGGGACGCCCTTCGCTCAGCTCTCTATGTAAGAGCGTTACCATCACGTCTCCATCAGTGTCATCATAGTATCGGCACCGAGGACTATAGCCAAAATTGCTCGTGAGAACCGACTTGAAATTGTCAAAACCTGCTGACCGTGTTGACGTAGTACCCGTTCCCTTAGTTTCAAGGGCAAAGGCACAGACAGCTACCAACGAGGCCACTGCCATGGCCGAAGTGTCGTTTTCCGCATAAACATCTTTCATTCCGTCATAGGAAAATGCCATGCCAGAGAAATCCATAGCATACTCTTTACCATCAAAGCCTATATAGCGCCTCTCGCCACGGGGAGCAGCAGGATACTGGTGGTAACGCAATAGCTGAGCGCAGGCCAAAGCACCAGGACCAGCGGGAGCGTTCTGGCCTTTCCCATCTTTGGGCATTAGCATGTTGTAAGGACTTCTCTGCGACCATACATTCAGCCCAAGCAGAGGCAGTACCGACGATTGCTGGAGAGCAGAGGCTGTACCTGCCTTTTCCTTGGTTCCACTTTGGGCCAGATGCTGCAAGTACTCAGAATATTGCGAGAGCAATTCTTTATGTTGCTCGATACTGCTCTCCAAACTATAGGCCAGCACAGTGTTGCCTATCAATGGCTGGTACTTCTGCTTGGCCACCAGGGCAAAGCAACCGTTCCAGTCATCAGAGAACAACACCACATCGGCATTGGCAGATACCTCCTCCAGCCAGATGCTCGATGACCTCTGCCCTTTCTCCTGCAGCCAGCGGGCAGCTACCGAAAGCTCATCAGGGTGCGTAGTGGCCGGTCGCTTTGCATCATAATTAGGCGAAAAATGGATAGTCGTATTCCAAAGCTTGTGAAGTACCGCCAGCTGCTGTCTTTCGAACATACCGCCCCTACCTTTCACGTAGACCTGCCTGGGTGCAGAAGCCACCTTCTGCCCACCAACAACAACCTGCATCGGCACAATGTCCTGCAGTCCACTTTTGTAAGGCACCACATTTATCGTCCACTCAAAATCACGGAACCGCGTCTTGTTACTATAAGAGTCATACGGTGGGTAGCCATAGCCCTGTGGCAGGAAATCCCGCAGCAAAGGGAACTCAACATCAGAAAACTCGTTTGTGTGAAGACGATACACAAACGTTGCCTCCTGTCCCACCTCCAAGGTATCGGGAGCCGAAACAGTGAAACTTATTTCGTCGGCTTGAGCTACTAAAGCAGTCGGAAGCAACAATGCTGCTAAGAAGATGTATAAAAATATTAGATTCTTTTTCATTTTTTACTTACATAATACGTTAAAGCATATTAATATCGTCGCTTGTCAAGCCAGTGTATTTGGCTATCAGTTCTGTTGGCATTCCGTCGGCTTTCATTCTGCGGGCATTTTCCATGTTTGCTTCCTGCTTCCCTTCGGCACGGCCCTTGCGCTCGCCCTCTATGAACTGACCTTCCATCACGATGTTAGTATCGCGGTAGGCACGTATGTTCTCGTCATACTGCCGCCGTTCCTCCTTGTCGAGCGAGGCCACCTCGGCTATGCTGGCAAGTTTCTCGAAGACAGAGTTCTGGGCAGCCCAGGGCATGCGCTCCAGTATGTCAAGATGTTGCAGCACATAAATAAAGCGCTCGAAGACGGTACTGCATTCATCGGCCTCCTTGGTGAAATAGGGCAGCTGCAAGTAGATGAGCCGCACCTTATCAGAGAAGAGCGTTCGCTGCTTCATGTCCATCAAGGCCACATCAGTTCGGAACTCATCGGAAATGTCACTCATTCTGAAGTTTAGGAATGCCACCAGATAGACAGCCTTGATGTCGTAGTTCCACTCACGGCCTTTCTCTCCCTGCTCTACGATGGAGCGCGACAGATAGTAGATACTCCGCTTCTTGAAGTATGGCTGGTATTTGTTCTGCATCTCAACGATGATGTGCTCGCCCGTCTCGGTCTCACAATAGATGTCATAGATGAGTGAACGGTCATCGCTGGTCAGTGCCACCTGCTCCTTGTCGAGGAACTTCACTTCGACGATAGTACGCTCTTCGGCCAGCAGGGCATTGAGGAACGCAATGAGCACTGGCTTCGAGACTTCCTGCCCGAAGATACGCTTGAATCCCACGTCGGTGAACGGATTGATGAATTTTCCCATTACATATTTTATTTTTGAGTGCAAATATAGTGTATTTCCTTGAAACGAGCAAGAAAAATGAAGGGAAATGTCGTGGTTTTGGAAATATTGTTTATCTTTGCAATTGTTTTATAGTTGTAAGAATGAAGTACTATCTTATAGCAGGCGAGGCCAGTGGCGACCTGCACGCCTCGCACCTGATGCAGTCGCTGAAACAAGCCGACCGCGAGGCTGAGTTCCGCTTCTTTGGCGGCGACCTGATGGCGGGCGTGGGCGGCACGCTGGTGAAGCACTACCGCGAACTGGCCTATATGGGCTTCGTGCCCGTGCTGCTGCATCTGCCCGCCATCCTGCGCAATATGAAGATGTGCAAGCAGGACATCGTCAGCTGGCAACCCGACGTGGTGATCCTTGTGGACTATCCGGGCTTCAACCTCGACATTGCCAAGTTCGTGAAGGCGAAGACGCAGATACCCGTGTACTACTACATCGCCCCGAAGATATGGGCGTGGAAGGAGTACCGCATCAAGAACATTCGCCGCGATGTCGATGAGCTCTTCAGCATCCTGCCCTTCGAGGTGGAGTTCTTCGAAGGCAAGCACCACTATCCCATACACTACGTGGGCAATCCTACGGCAAGCGAGGTGAGGAAATACTTAGAGACCCAACAGACCCACCCCCAGCCCCTCCCTATGGGGAGGGGAGTGGATAGTTTTGCTACTACCAAAAGCAGTGAAGGGTCTATATACTCCCCTCCCTCACAGGGAGGGGTTGGGGGAGAGTCTCTTATCGCTTTATTGGCTGGCAGTCGCCGCCAGGAGATCAAGGACAACCTGCCTGCAATGATCGAGGCGTGCGAGGGCTTCCCCGACTACGAACTGGTGTTGGCCGGTGCGCCAGGCATTGAAGATGAATACTACCAGAAATTTATTGAAGGTACGCGCGTAAGGCTGGTGAAGAACCAGACCTTCGACCTGCTGCGCCATGCCCACGCCGCCCTCGTGACCAGTGGCACGGCCACGCTCGAGACGGCCCTCTTCCGCGTACCGCAGGTGGTGTGCTACGAAACGCCCCTGCCGCGCCTCATCGGGTGGCTGCGCAAGAAGGTGCTCAGCGTGAAGTACATCTCGCTGGTGAACCTGATAGCCGACCGCGAGGTGGTGACCGAGCTGGTGGCCGACACCTTCACCGTAGAGAACATTCGGCGGGAGCTGCGCCGCATTCTCGACGGCCCCGACCGCCAACGGATGCTCGACGGCTACGACGAGGTGGCCCGCCGGCTGGGCGAGAAGAACGCCCCCGACGAGGCGGCACGGCTGATGGTAAGCTTACTCAACCAATCCAATACAAAACAATGACAAGAAAAATCCTTACCCTATTCATGTTGCTGGTTGCGCTCTGCGCGAAAGGCCAGACCACACCAGCCGAGGGCCAGGTGTGGTGGGGCTACTGGAACAGCACGCTGGGCCTTTCGCCCGCCATTACCCTGAGTGCCGGCAGCACCAACTGCTCCATCCGGCTCACGGCTGCCAACAACCCTCTGCTGCGCGGACTGAAGGCTTACGGCCTGCGCTTCGCCATCACCGACAAGACGGCCATCAACAGTGCACGGCTGTGGATGGGCCGCCGCACGAACACCGATGTGCTGGAGCAGGACATAGACCTGGGCCTGCTGCGCGACGAGCAGCACGACGGCACCACCTTCTCTGAGGTGCTCTTCAGCGAGCCCGTCGACCTGCTGCCTGCCGCTAACCCCTACGCCAACCTCTACGTTGGTCTTACGCTCGGCGTGACTGCCGAAAAGAGCTGCCAGCTGATGACCTCGGTAGAGCCTGACGGCACGCCCTACTCCTGCCTGTTGGGCGGACAAGACCGTCACGGCACCTACGGCTCGTTTGCCATACAGCTGCTTGTGGCTGGCGAAACGCTGCCCGCCCTGGCCGTTCAGCCCCAGCAGGTGTCGATGGATTATCAGTTTGTGGGCCAGACCGTCGATCTGAACGTGCCCTTCGTGATGACGGGATCAACGCCCGTGAGCAGCATGGAGTTCGACGTGACCGTAGGCGCGAAGACGGAGCATTTTGCCACCAACCTCAGCTACGCCTACGACCAGCTGGAGACCTGGTTCGTGGTTCCCGTCAGCTTTGTGCTGCCCGCCGAGGCCCGTCACTACGACTACACGGTCAGCATGACGAGCATCAACGGCCAGCCCGTCAGCGGCATGTCGGCAGCCAGTCCGTTCTACGTGCTCAGCCAGCTGGGCTATCGCCGTTCGGTGATGGAGGAGTTCACCGGCACGTGGTGCCCCAACTGTCCGCGTGGCGATGTGGGCATCCATCTGCTCGAGGAGCAGTTCGGCGACCGCTTCATAGGCATCTCGGTGCACAATGGCGACCCGATGACCGTGGCCGACTACGACCAGAGCCAGTTCAAGCGCACGAAGATGGCCGTGCTGGGCGGCTACCCCTCGTGCACCATCGACCGCTACATAGACTGCGACCCCTATCAGGGTCTGGACCTGAGCCTGAAGCGCTTCCAGACCGACCAGCTGGTAGAGTACGCCCTGGCCCAGCCCACCGTGGCCGACCTGCAGCTTTCGGCAGCCTGGACCGATGCCACGCTGTCGAAGATAGACTGCCAGGCTGCCACCACCTTCCACTTCGGCAGCGACGAGGCCCCCTATTCGCTCATCTTCATCCTGACCGCCGACAGCCTCGTGGGCGAGGGCGACAGCTGGCTGCAGGTGAATGCCTTTGCCGGTAGCACCGACTGGGACGAGCCGATGGCCGAGTTTACCCAGGGGCCCAAGCATATGGAAATGGCCTACGACCACGTGGCCGTGGCCATCGACGGGGTGAACAGCGGCGTGCCGGGCAGCATCGTGGCCCCCTTGGTGAGCGACGAGCCGCAGCACCGCCTGCACCGCTTCGACGTGGGTGGCAACACCATCATTCAGGACCGCTCGCGGCTGAAGGCCGTAGCCCTGCTCATTGACACCCGCACCGGCGATGTGGTCAATGCCGCCAGTGCCCCGGTGCTGAGCAGCGATGCCGCCGCCATTTCGCCTGATGCGATAATATCGCAACAGCACCAACAAGCAGGACGCTGGTTCGGCCTCGACGGTCGTCCCGTCTCAGCCCCCCAGCGTCCTGGTCTGTATCTCCGTCAGCAGTCTGACGGCTCGTTTAGGAAAATGCTAAATCATTAAAATGCACTTTCTGTGATGCCTTCGCCCCTCCCTGTGGGTGGAGGCATCATAGTTTTGCCAGCTCCACCACTTTGTCTACAGCGGCGCTCAGTCCGTCGGCGTTCTTGCCGCCGGCCTGGGCGAAGTGAGGCTGACCGCCACCACCGCCCTGGATGAGCTTGGCGGCCTCGCGCACCATCTGTCCGGCGTTCAGGCCGTGGTCGCTTACCAGGTCGTCGCTCATCATAATGGTGAGCTGGGGCTTGTCCTGATGCTTGGTGCCCAGCACGCAGAGCAGCGAACCACTCACGGCGGCGCGCAGCTTGAAGGCCAGATCCTTGGCGGCGGCAGGCTCCATGGGCAGCACGGTGGTGATGACCTTCACGCCACCCATGTCGCGGGCTTTCTCCACCAGTTGCTTGGCGGCACGCTCTACGGCCTGTGCCTGGAAGGCCTCTATCTCCTTCTTCATCGTGTCGTGCTCCTCGATGTACTTCTGGATGACGCCCTGCAGGTCCTTGGCGTTGTTGAAGAATGCTTTCACGGCCTTCAGCGTGTCCTCAATGTTGTACATCAGCTCCTCGCACTCGATGCCCGTCTTGGCCTCGATGCGGCGTATGCCAGCAGCCACGCTGCTCTCGCTTACAATCTTGAACATACCGATGCGGCCCGTCGAGGTGGCATGAATACCGCCGCAAAGCTCGCACGAGGGACCGAAGCGCATCACGCGCACCTTGTCGCCATACTTCTCGCCAAAGAGGGCGATCGCGCCCAGCTTCTTGGCTTCGTCCATGGGCATGTCGCGATGCTCATCGCGGGGCAGGTCCTGGCGAATGAGGTCGTTGACCATGCGCTCCACCTGGCGCAGCTGCTCGTCGGTGACCTTCTCGAAGTGTGAGAAGTCGAAGCGCAGCGTGTCGGGGCTCACGAACGAGCCCTTCTGCTCCACGTGGTCGCCCAGTACCTGCTTCAGGGCGTAGTCTAAGAGGTGAGTGGCGGTGTGGTTGGCAGCCGAGGCATCGCGCTTGTCGGTATCGACACAGGCCATAAACTGGGCCGTGGGGTCCTTGGGCAGCTGCTTCACGATGTGCACCGTCTGGCCGTTCTCGCGCTTCGAGTCGATGACCTCGATAGTCTCGTTCTCGCTGACGAGCACGCCCTGGTCGCCCACCTGGCCGCCCATCTCGCCGTAGAACGGCGTGTAGTCGAGCACCAGCTCGTAGAACTCGTTCTTCTTCTGGGTCACCTTGCGGTAGCGCAGGATGTGGCAGGTGTATTCTGAGAAGTCGTAGCCCACGAACTGCTGTTCTGCCGACGTTGAAACGTCGGCCACAGAGACCCAGTCGCTGTTTTCTACCTGGGCGGCGTTGCGGGCGCGGTCCTTCTGCTTCTGCATCTCCTCGGCAAACTGCTTCTCGTCGACGGTGAAGCCATTCTCGCGGCAGATGAGCTCGGTGAGGTCGAGCGGGAAGCCGTAGGTGTCGAACAGGCGGAAGGCCTGAACGCCGTCGAGCTCGGTCTTGCCTTCGGCTTTCAGCGTGGTCATAGCCTTGTCAAGCAGGGCGATGCCCTTGTCGAGCGTGCGCAGGAACGAGTCTTCCTCTTCCTTCATCACGCGGGCAATGAGCTGCTGCTGGGCCTTCAGTTCGGGGAAGGCGTCGCCCATCTCCTCAACGAGCGTGGGCAGCAGCTTGTAGAGGAAGGCCTCTTTCTGGCCGAGGAACGTGTAGGCATAGCGCACGGCGCGGCGCAGAATGCGACGAATGACGTAGCCAGCCTTGGCGTTAGAGGGCAGCTGACCGTCGGCAATCGAGAACGAGACGGCACGCAGGTGGTCGGCGCAGACGCGCATAGCCACGTTGATGGACTCTCCCCCGTCCCCTCCCTGCGAGGGAGGGGGGCAGTTAGCTTCGACAGCAGAACTATCTTCTCCCCGCCCTTTAGGGAGGGGATGGGGGAGGGTCTGCTCCTCGAAGGTTGTATACTTCAGCCCCGTTATCTCCTCTTCTTTCTTGATAATAGGCTGGAACACGTCGGTGTCGTAGTTGGAGTGCTTGCCCTGCATCATGCGCACCAGGCGCTCGAAGCCCATGCCGGTGTCGATGACGTTCATCGACAGCGGCTCCAGACTGCCGTCGGCCTTGCGGTTGAACTGCATAAACACGATGTTCCATATCTCGATGACCTGCGGGTCGTCCTGGTTCACCAGCTCGCGACCGGTCTTGCCGCTGGCAGCCTTCTGCTCGGGCGTGCGGCTGTCCACGTGAATCTCGGAGCAGGGCCCGCAGGGACCCGTGTCGCCCATCTCCCAGAAGTTGTCGTGCTTGTTGCCGTTGATGATATGGTCTTCGGGCACATGCTTGGCCCAGAAGCGGGCAGCCTCGTCGTCGCGGGGGATGTTTTCCTCGGGAGAACCCTCGAACACGGTGACGTAGAGATCCTCGGGGTTCAGCTTCAGCACGTCGACCAGATACTCCCAGGCCATATCGATGGCGCCCTCCTTGAAGTAGTCGCCAAACGACCAGTTGCCCAGCATCTCGAACA
>JAFVEE010000077.1 GCA_017478085.1 Prevotella sp.
CAAGAACCAGCAGATGGACGACCACTACTTTGGTGCCATCCCCGAGCGCGTCGCCGCCTTCATGAAGGAACTGGAGATTGTCGCCCTCGAACTGGACATCCCCTGCAAGACCCGCCACAACGAAGTGGCACCGAACCAGTTCGAGCTGGCACCGATATTCGAAGAGACCAACCTGGCCGTAGACCACAATATGCTGCTCATGTCCGTGATGAAGCGCGTGGCCCGCAAGCACGGCTTCCGCGTGCTGCTCCACGAAAAGCCCTTTGCCGGCATCAACGGCAGTGGCAAGCACAACAACTGGAGCCTGTCGACCGACAACGGTGTGCTGCTGCACGCCCCAGGCAAGACGGCAGAACAGAACCTGCGCTTCGCCGTCTTCATCACCGAGACGCTGATGGGCGTCTATCGCCACAACGGTCTGCTGAAGGCCTCGATCATGAGCGCCACCAACGCCCACCGTCTGGGTGCCAACGAGGCACCGCCCGCCATCATCAGCAGCTTCCTGGGCAAGCAGCTCAGCGAACTGCTCGATCATATTGAAAAGGCCGACGTAGCAGATATGCTCGCCATGGCTGGCAAGCAGGGATTGAAGATGGACATTCCCGAGATTCCCGAGCTGTTTATCGACAATACCGACCGCAACCGCACCAGCCCCTTCGCCTTCACTGGCAACCGCTTCGAGTTCCGCGCCGTGGGCAGCGAGGCCAACTGTGCCAGTGCGATGATAGCCCTGAACAGCGCCGTGGCCGAGGCCCTGGTTGACTTCAAAAAGCGTGTGGATGCCAAGATTCCCGAACTGGAGAAGAAGCTGGCCGACACTGAGCACTCGGCCACCTTCCACGCCATCATCGACGTGCTGCGCGATGACATCAAGACCTGCAAGCCCATCCGCTTCGACGGCAACGGCTACAGCGACGAGTGGGTCATGGAAGCTGAGAAGCGCGGTCTGGACGTAGAGAAGTCGTGCCCGAAAATCTTTGAGCGCTACCTTGACCAGGAGTCGGTGCAGATGTTCGAGAGCCTGGGCGTGATGACCCGCAAGGAGCTGGAAGCCCGCAACGAGGTGAAGTGGGAAACCTACACAAAGAAGATCCAGATTGAGGCCCGCGTGCTGGGCGACCTCTCGATGAACCACATCATTCCCGTGGCCACCCGCTACCAGAGCGCCCTGCTGAAGAATGTCGACAGCGTGTCGACGGTGTTCCCCATCGACAAGGCCGAGAAGCTGAACGCCCGCAACCTGAAGATCATTGAGGAGATTGCAGAGCGTACCAGCGCCATTGAAAAAGGGGTAGAAGACCTGGTGAACGCCCGCAAGCTGGCCAACAAGATCAGCGACGAGCATGAGAAGGCCATTGCCTACCACGACACGGTGGAGCCCAAGCTCGACGACATTCGCTACCAGATTGACAAGCTGGAGCTCATCGTCGACGACAGCCTCTGGCCGCTGCCCAAGTATCGTGAGCTTCTATTCATAAGATAGACATCCATACAGGATTCAAGAAAGAGACTCGACGCCGTCATGGCACCGAGTCTCTTTCCTGTTTTGAATAATTGAGTTAGTCCTGATAGTACACTCGCTTCACGCGGTTGCTGACGCCGGTGAGCACCTCATAGGCAATGGTGCCAAGCTGCTCGCTGAGCACCGTGACTGGCAGGTCGCGACCGAAGATTTCGACCATGTCGCCCTCGGCGCAGTCAATGCCGGTCACGTCGATCATGGCCACGTCCATACAGATGTTGCCCACGTAGTCGGCTCGCTGCCCGTTGACCAGACAATAGCCCTGACGGTTGCCCAAGCGGCGGTTCAGACCGTCGGCATAGCCTATGGGGATGGCTGCGATGAGGCTGTCGCGCTGCAGCACGGTGCGGCGGCTGTAGCCTATCGAGTCGCCCGCCTTGACGTGGCGCAGCTGCAGGATGGTGGTCTTCAAAGTCGAGACAACCCTAAGCTGAGACTCTCCACTATGATACGGTTCCACCCCATAGAGGCCGATGCCCAGCCGGCACATATCCATCTGACGCTCAGGGAAGTGCTCGATGCCGGCCGAGTTGTCGATGTGGCGCAGAATCTTATGGCTGAAGGCCGACTGCAACTGGCGGCTGGCCTCGTCGAAAAGGGCGAACTGCTGGGCAGAGAAGTCGTTGAAGTCGTCGCTGTCGCTGCCCACGAAATGGGAAAACACCGAGCGGGGTATGATGGCCTGCTGGTGGTGCAGCCGGTCGATGAGCGCGGCCATGTCGGCAGTGGGGTCGAAGCCTAAGCGGTGCATACCCGTATCGAGCTTGATGTGTACGGGCCAGCCCGTGATGCCCTCCTTGCGGGCGGCACGGATGAGGGCCTCCATCAGGCGGAAGGAGTAGACCTCGGGCTCCAGGTCGTAGTCGAAGAGTGTCTTGAACGACGTCATCTCGGGGTTCATCACCATGATGTTGGCCGTGATGCCCGCTTTGCGCAGGGCCACGCCCTCATCGGCCACGGCCACGGCCAGATAGTCTACGCGGTGGTCTTGCAGCGTCTTGGCAATCTCGATGGCACCGGCCCCGTAGGCATCGGCCTTGATCATGCACACCATCTTCGTCTCGGGCTTCAGGAACGAGCGGAAGTGATTCAGGTTGTCGACCACGGCCTGCAGGTCTACCTCAAGGATGGTCTCGTGCACCTTCTGCTCCAGCAGCTCGGTGATGCGCTCGAAGCCGAAGCGACGCGCCCCCTTCAGCAGGATGACCTCGTCGTGCAGCGAGCGGAACACGTCGCTTGCCACGAACTGCTCTACATCGCGGTAGAAGTGACTATCGGGCACCCCTATCTGGGCGGCCTGCTCTGATATTTCCTCGCCAATGCCCACGAACTTGCTGACTCCGCGCTTGAGGCAGAGGTCGGTCACCTGCCGATAGAGCGAGGCGGGTGTCTCGCCGCTCTGGTAGATGTCGCTCAGGATGAGCATGCCCCCCTGCTCGGCCCGCCGCTGCATAAAGTCGAGAGCGATGTCGAGCGAGTTGATGTCGCTGTTGTACGAGTCGTTGATGAGCGTCAGCCCGTGCTGTCCCTGTTTCACCTCCAGTCGCATGGCCACCGGCTCCAGCAGGGGCATGCGCTCGGCCAGCTCGTCGGGCGTAAGCCCTAAGTAGAGGGCCGTGGCAGCACAGGTGATGCTGTTCTCGATGGAGGCCTCGTCGATGAAGGGCAGCGTGTACTGGCCTTGCGTACCTTTATATATATAAGAGATCTTGCACGAATCCTGTATGCCCGTGATGTACATCTCGGCCCGCTCGTCGAAACGGCTCCAGCCTATGCGCTCGCCCTGGTAGCCGGAGCGACGAATGCAGCGGCTCACCACATCGTTGTCAGAGGGGTAGACGATGGCCTTGGTGCCGTGAAACAGCTTCAGCTTCTCCATGCACTTCTCCTCCAAGGAGCGGAAGTTCTCCTGATGGGCACTGCCCAGCGAGGTGAACACGCCGATGGTGGGCTGGATGATGTCGTGCAGGGCCTCCATCTCGCCCGGCTGACTGATGCCAGCCTCGAAGATGCCCACCCGCGACTGCTCGCCCAACAGCCATACCGACAGCGGCACGCCTATCTGCGAATTGTAGCTGCGGGGCGAACGGGTGATTTTCAGGGGAGAGAGGGGAGAAAGGCTCTGGCTGGCCGTGGGGTGAGCCGAGAGGCTACCAACGCCCGATAGCAGCTGGTAGAGCCACTCCTTCACCATCGTCTTGCCGTTGGAACCAGTGATACCCACGATGGGTATGGAGAACTCGTCGCGATGGCGCTCAGCCAGTCGCTGAAGGGCTGCCAGTGTAGAGGGCACCTGCAGGAAGTTGGCCCTGGGATAGTCGGCTCCCGGCGATGCCGACGGCGGGGTCTCTACCACGAAGTTCCTGACCCCACGGCGGTAGAGCTCGGGTATGTACTTATGCCCGTCGTTGCGCTGGGTGTGCAGGGCGAAGAACAAGGTCTGTTCGGGAAAACACAATGACCGGCTGTCGGTGAGCAGCCACCCGATGGTAGCCTCAGCCTCGCCATAACGGCGCGCTCCAATAAGCGTCGCCACCTTTTCAATGCTATATGTCATAATAGTGCGTAATGCTAAAAAAAACAGGTGCAAAGGTACTAACTTTTTCCGAATCGCGTCAACAATTCGTGCTCTTTCTTCCGTGTCTCGGCCAGGAAATGCTGATACTCGGCACTCTCGGGGTGGAAGGGCCGGTGGTTCAGTGCCTCCTTGATGGGCTTCCACTCTTGCAGGAACTGCTTGGCGGCGGGCGAGAAGTAGTGCTCCACAAGCTGCTGCCAGATGTACTCCACGGCCTGTGCCGTGGGGTGCAGCATGTCCTCCTTGTAGAAACGGTAGTCGCGCAGCTCGTCGAGCACAATCTCATAGGCAGGGAAGTAATCGAGGTGAGCGGTCGGGGCTACAATGCTGGCAACGGCCAGCAGCAGTGTGGCCTTGGACAGCTGACTCTCGTGAAAGCCATATTTCTGATAGCGTATGGGGCTGACGGTGAAGACCACCTGGACATCGGGCCGCCGGGAGCGAAGCACGCTGACGGCCTGGCGCAGGTAGCTGGCACACGCCTCGATGCTGAGCGTCTCTTCCTGAAACAGGCGCTGGGGCCGCTTCTGGCAGTTGTCTACAATCTCGCCCGAGGACTTCAGACGGTAGACGTGGTTGGTGCCCAGGGTGATGAACACCACCCGTGGCGTGCCAGACCACTGCTCAATGGTGTGGAGCACCGAGGCGGGGTTGTACATCGTGCCGAAGGGGTTGACGGTGGCGGGGAACCGCTCTTCCTGGAATCGTCGCCCTATGCTGTCGGCAAAGCACGAGCCCACGAAGAGCATCTCTTCGAGTGGCTCTATCTGGAACGACGGACGGGGTATGCCGACGGGTGTTCTGAACTCCATAGCCTGCTCAGCTCCTGCTTATTTGCAAGCCCTTCGTAGAGAGGGTCATCTCGACGAAGCGGGCATTGCGGTTGATGCGGTTCTCGGTCAGCAGTTGCTTGATGCGGGCGGCAGCCTCGGGGTCTTTGGCCACCATGTAGAGGTAGCCGCCGCCCCCGGCACCGGGCAGCTTGTAGCCCAGACAGAGGTCGTCGACGAGTGCCGTCAGCCGTCGCACCTCGTCGGGGTTGGTGCCGCTGTCAAGCTGCTGGTTCTGCAGCCAGTTCTTACGTAGGTGGCGGCCCATCAAGGCGAAGTCCTGCCGCTGAATGGCCTCGTACATATCGAGGGCGTGCTGCTTCATCTGCCGCAGCAGGCGCAACTGGTCGCCCTGGTTCAGGAACATCCGGCGCACAATCTCGGCCAGGATGCGCTTGGCCGTGCGCGTGATGCCCGTATAATATAATAGGTGGCAGGCGGCATACTCGGGTTGCGTATAGAGGTCGGTGGGCAACCATTTGGCCAGCGGCTGCTGGTCGAAGCCGGGAAGCGTCTGCAGCAGCTTCACGCCGCCCAGCACGCCGCCAAACTGGTCTTGCCAGCCGCCGCCGGTGGTGAGCAGTTGCTCCAGCACCAGCGTGCGCCGCCCTATCTCGTTCTTGTCCCAGCCCAGACCGCAGAAGTCGCTCACGGCCCCCAGCACCGTGGCGGCCAGAATGCTGCTGGTGCCCAGTCCGCTGCCTGCTGGAACGGCCGAGAGCAGCGTCAACTCGATGCCACAGCCGAAGGCCTCCAACTGCTGCTTGAGCGAGGCGAAGCGTTCCGACGAGAACTGCGGCAGGAAGCCCGCCAGGGCCAGTGCCGCCTTGGGAATGGAGAAGGGCGAGCCCACCTTGTTATACTGCATGAGCTGTTCGTAGGTCTCGATGACCTCACTGGCCCCGAGGTCTATGCTGCGCAGCGTGATGCGCAGCTCTTTCGAGGGCTTGACGTAGGTCTGCAGGGGTGGCTGTCCGTTCAGCTCGATGGCCAGGTTCACCACGTTGCCGCCCTCCAAGAGGCAGTAAGGCGGTGTGTCGGTCCACCCCCCCGCTATGTCGATGCGCACCGGGGAGCGGGCCCAGACAATCTGGTCAGAAAGCCTCACCCCCGACCCCTCTCGCGAAGGAGAGGGGAGTACATAGTCTTGCTTATAAAGGTGACTACTCCCCTCTCCCGTCGGAGAGGGGTCGGGGGTGAGGCCCCTTCTTAGCAACTCAAACGCCTTGTCGCTGTCACCGCGGAACATGGCATCGTGAATGCGGGTCATGAGCGGGGCATCGTCGGGCAGGGGTGGCGGCAGGGGTATGTGGTGCCGGGCAAACTGGCGGGCGGCATCGTCCAAGTCGAGCTGGTAGAACACCGAGTGCTCCCAGTTGCGAGCCAGGGCGGGCAAGTTCTCACAACGGAACTGCTCACGCTGACGGAACAGGCGGGCCAGGTTGGCCTTCGCCTGCATCTCGCAGCTGTCTACGCTGTCGCCAATGTGGTAGCGGCGCACCTCGTAGTCGCTCTCGCCAATGGGCACCACGTCGATGCACTCGCCCGGACGGAGCGTGATGTGCCAGTCGTTGCGGGGCACGCCCGTCACTATATTGTCGTGGGTGAGCGTCCAGTGCGGACCCACGTGGCTGTTCTCTATCCAGATGTTGGTGTTCTCGGGGGTGAAGGCAATCTCGGTAATGGCGTTCTGCACGAAGATGCTGGGGTGCGGCTTGCGGTCGTGATGCATGATTTGCCGCTGGTCGCTCACCAAGTTCTGCAGGCGCAGTGTCGACGAGATCATCTCACTGCTGGTGCCGAAGTGGTAGAATTCGCCACCGGGCAGCGGCAGGATGGCCACGCTGAGCTGGTTCAGCTCTGGGTCGTCGATGACCGGGTCGGTGCCGAGGGAGCGGCCAAAGTCGCTGTAGAGATCGTAGTATTTTAGGAGTTCAGACGATAGTTTTACCGATGCAGGGCTATCGTCTGAACTTCTGAACTCCTGCACTCCTGCACTCCTCTTTATCAATAGCTCCACTGCACGGTCGCTCAGCAGCCACACGCCGATGTCGGTCAGGTAGTAGTGCTGCTTCTGCAACTCGTTCAGCTCCTCCACGCGGGGCTTCTGCAGCATCTGTTTCAGCACCTGAGGCGAGCGGCGGTCGCTCACGAACACGCCATGATGGCAGGCCACGGTGGCATCAAGCCACAGGCCGAAGCACACCACGTCGGCATCGGGTATGGGTGGCAACTGCTGTCCTGCACGTATGAGCACGTCGCCGCTCACCACCATGGTGTGCAGCCCCTGGGGTGCAGCCTCCATAATTCGCTCATAAAGGGGCAGCTGCAGCGAGAGCAGGTCTTGCGACAGCCGCTGCCCGCGCTCCCAGCGCACCACGGGTATGGGCGTCAGGATCTTGCCCGACGTGGCATAGCCCGGCAGTCGTCGGCTCTGTCCTCCGGCGTGCAGCAGGATGCGTTTCTCCCGGGAAAGCCAATCGGCAAACTCTAAATTCTTAACTCTAAACTCTAAATTCTTAACTCTAAACTCTAAATTCTCAACTCTAAACTCTAAATTCTCAACGTACGCCTGCCACAGCAGCCAGGCGGTGCCGCCGCCGCTGCCTATGCGCTGGTCTTCGGGGTCGCAGGTACAGAAGTATTCGTCGGCCTTCAGTCCCGTTATTTCGTGAAAGATGGTATCGCCCTTGTCATTGCGCCGCACCAGATTAGGGGGCAAGGATAGCAGTTTTTTCATCGTTTCTTCATTTTTATGGTGCAAAAATACTAAAAACCCTTGAAAAAACGCGCACTTCTGAATTATTTATTGTAATTTTGTGGCCACAATAACTACCTAAAGCTATACAAGACAATGAAATTCAGCTATAAGACCAGCGAGATTCTGACCAAAGACGGCATCAGCTTCGTCGTTCCCTTTTTCCTCATCACCACCTGCTTTGCCCTGTGGGGCTTTGCCAACGATATGACGGGCCCCATCGTAAAGGCTTTCTCGAAGATATTCCGCATGAGCGTCACCGAGGGGTCGTTCGTCCAGGTAGCCTACTATCTGGGCTACTTCGCCATGGCCTTCCCCGCCGCCATGTTCATTCAGCGCTTCAGCTACAAGGCCGGCGTGATGCTGGGCCTGTCGCTCTTTGCCACGGGCGCACTGATGTTCCTGCCGGCCAAGATGGTGGGCTACTACTTCCCCTTCCTCGTGGCCTACTTCATCATGACCTGCGGCCTGTCGTTCCTGGAGACCAGCTGCAACCCCTACATCTATTGTATGGGAACCGAGGAAACAGCCACCCAGCGACTCAACCTGGCGCAGGCCTTCAACCCCTTTGGTGCGCTGCTGGGCATGTGGGTGGCCAGAGACTATGTGCAGGCCCGCATGAGTCCCATGACCACGGAGCAGCGCCACGACCTGGCCGACATGCAGTTCAACCTGCTGAAAGACCACGACCTGAGCATCCTCATACAGCCCTACCTGTTCCTGGGCATGGGGTGCCTGCTGCTGCTGGCACTCATCCGCCTGAGCAAGATGCCTATGGACGGCGACACGCAGTCGCGCAAAGGCATAGCAGACTCCTTGCGCGAGCTGCTCAGCATCAAGAACTACCGCGACGGTGTGATAGCCCAGTTCTTCTACGTGGGTGCCCAGGTGACGTGCTGGACGTTTATCATACAATATGGCACGCGTATGTTCATGGCCGAAGGCATGGACGAGAAGGCCGCCGAGATGTTGGCTCAGAAGTACAACATCCTGGCTATGGCCTTCTTCACCGTGAGCCGCTTCATCTGCACGTTCTTCCTGAAGTACATACAGCCGGGCCGCCTGCTCAGCATCCTGGCCATCGTAGCCATTGCGCTGGTGGGAGGTGTCATCCTGTTCCCCGACCGCAACGGTGTCTACTGTCTGGTGGGCGTGTCGGCCTGCATGTCGCTCATGTTCCCCACCATCTATGGCATTGCCCTGCGTGGTGTAGGCGAGAACGTGAAGTTTGCCGGTGCGGGCCTCATCATGGCCATTCTGGGCGGTTCGTTCTTCCCGCCCATCCAGGCCCTGATCATCGACAGCGACATCGCCCTGCTGGGCATTCCCGCCACCAATCTTTCCTTCATCATTCCCCTCCTCTGCTTTGTGGTGGTGGCCCTTTATGGCCACAAGTCCTACGTGCGCCAGTACATCTGGAAAATATAAAACGAGAACGCGAAGCCACATCCCTCCTGCATTTACGCACGTGCCCACCTCCAACCCCACCCTTACAGGTCAGGTTGGAGGTGGACTTCGTTTTTCATTGCCCCTATCCCCTTACTAAAGCAACATTGTCTCACCATTCTGTTTTTGGCAATAGTAAAAGAAAACTATTTTACTCCCAATTTTGTACATTTGCAACCAAAATTTCAATAAATGTTTGGTCAATACAGAAAAAATGTATAATTTTGCCACATCGTTCGGTAACCCCCTTATAGGGCGCACGAGCGTACTTACGTATGAAAGAGACGTTCATCTAACGTCTGTCCTATGGGAACATAAACTTCGCAAAAGTCAAAACCATTACGGACAGAGCAACGAAACGTCAACGCAAGGTGCGTATTATTGTAATGCCACCATCGGTGTTTTCCAGCGGTGTGGCTTTATTTTCGATATGCGTCTTTGGCGTGGGCTGTACGGCGTTGCTTATCCTGATGGTTGAGGCAATGCGAAGGCCCATGTTCCCCAGGGTAGGCAAGAGAACAGAAGCCGACGCCTTTTTTGTGTGATAAGGAAAAGATAAAAACGCTATTAGAACAACTAATTTATGGATAAGCAGCAACAACTATACCAGTGGCTAATGAACTATCAAAGGCGCGACGAAGAATACAACGCCTTTGACTGGGATTGCGGTATGACCCGTTATAAAGGCAGAGGAATTGGAAACAAGGAACTTATCATAGTAAACGATACAGAACAACGTGCCTGGCAAATTACAGAACCCAACGGCGAAATTGTCGGTTTCACACTTGACGATTTGGATATGCAGAACATCTGCGCTACCGATTGTGCACATTTGGCTCGTAAGATGATAGCTTATTACCGTTTTGACGTAGAGCGATTCAAGAATGGCAAAGCCGAAGTCATTTGGACACTACAGCCAGAGGGTTGTTACTATGCTGATGAAGATGGTTTTGGTAGTACCGATGATGAAGAAGTCTGTATTAAAGCCGTCATTGATACTCATTGCCAAGTGCTTGAGAAATTCAAAGTGTCAGAAAGAGTAGAAATTCCACAGATAGTGGAAGATGACGAATTAGTTGACGAAATATTTTAAGAACAACTACAATACCAATTTAAACAAAAGAATTATGAAGAATTCATTTCATCTTGGAAAGCAATTCCTACTGCTTGCATTGATAGGACTCATTTGTTCTATCAACATTAGTGCCGCCACCTACAGCTTCAAGGCTGAGAATAGTGACGGAGTGATCATTTACTACACGGTAAATGACAATGAGGCCACCGTGGTAAAAGGTGACGAAAAGTATTCCGATACAGTGAACATACCTGAAAAGATAACCAAGTAAAACAAAAGGCCGAAGATTTCAACCTCTGGTCGTAAATTCATTAACTAAAAAGTTGCGCCCGACACGAAACTAGGGAAAAATTATGAAAATAAAAAACTATGGTATTATCGTGATGATGCTGTTTGCCATTTCAGCGTTATTATCTTCTTGCGAAAAAAACGAGGCAATTATTGTTTATGAATTGGAATGCTCTTCCAATTTAGTTGACAAAGCTATTATAACTGTTACTCACACAGATGCTTCTGGGAAAAAAGAGAGCTTCACGATAGGAAATTCAGAATGGACAGAGGGAAAGGAATCAGGAAAGCTATGGACAAAGACTTTCCATCATGAAGACTTCTCTTCTGTAACAGATCAGTTGAGCGTCTCCTATAGTACAAAGACGGGTGTGGAAGCAGAAAAAGTATCGGCTTCTGTTTTTACCCATAACCTTAAAGCCAAGGTTGAGGTGTGGGATAAAGACAGAAATTATTCTGAGCGAACTATAAATTCTGACAGGTCAACCAACATCACCATAGGTGAACATACCATAGCTGATTTGCTGAATAGTTTTCATGACTATGTTGGGATGCGCATTGAAAGCAATGGTACAATAGTGAAATTAGATGACAATTCTATAACAGTAAACACACTTACAACTGGCCATGAAGAAGAAATTAGCGGTTCTTTCGAGATATTCAACGTTTCCACGGGAAAGGAAGTGAAGCTATTTGACGGTGTTGTGGTTTCGGTCGGAAAGCCTGTGGCTAGTTGCTATGGCGGTGACACGTTGCGTATTATTTTCACCCCAAACGACAAATACACCAACCTTCGCTTTGATGTTACGTGTGAGGAGATGACTAAACTGACTGATGAATTGTTTGTTCTTCCTAAAGGCAATGAAGACAAAACGGAAATAGTTGAAAGCAAGTCAATAGAACTGAAGGCAAATTACCATGACGCAACCATCAGTCTCACATCACAGAAAAAAGGTAAGATAACATATAGACCGTCATTCTCATTTAATGTCAGCTATGAATTGAATATGTCCGATGATCTTTTGAAATTCGCCACACCAGAAATCACTTATACTGATGAGACTGGGAAAACGAAGACTGTCAAGCTCTCTGATTCAGACTTCACTCGCGAATCAACGACCTATTTCCTTTATGAAGACAAAAATGGAGACATACATTACCTTTCCAGTGACAAAGAACCAGAAGAAGGTTGGGTTAAGACAGAAGAAAGAGTTGCTACGAATACCTATTATTCATTTAACTCGCGTTTTACCCGTCGAAGTAGTGCTTTAGAAGTTTCTGTCCACTATTTACCGAAGGAAGGTGAGGAGTTGACAGCCGATAACTGCTCTTTCAACAGAAGCTTAGATTGGGATGCCACAGGCTATACAAACATCGCTGTAAGTATTTCAATAGGTGGTAGCGGTGACAAAATAAAAATTGCCCAAGAATACTTGGAAAAGCTCTTTAGCACTACCGATACCATGACTCTATTCATTGATAAGGAGGGAAACATCTCGAAGAAAAGGTAGGGTGAAATCCCGCTATATTAATTGTTAATCAATTTTATCCAAAAAGGTTATTGAAAATGAGAACCATATTATTCCTTTTGTGTCTTTCATTCTGTATCTGTATAACGGCCCAAGACAAAAATGCTACCGACCAAATGAACATAGAACAGTTACGAAATGCAGCTGACGATGATAATGACACAAACGCACAGTATCAACTGGCTTTAATGTATCTTAGCGGCAACAAAGTAAAAAAAGATTCTGCTTGCGCAGCTGAATACTTATTACATTCAGCGGCAGGTGGATTCCTTACTCCGCACTTGATATTTGGCAACTATCAGGCTCAAAGCGCAAATGCTAAAGCCAAAAGCAAATTATTGGAACTTTGCAAACTAGAAGGCTCTAATCACCTGCACTATTTCCTTACACTGACAGGGTGCCTCTATTTCGCAAGTCAAGACTATCCTATGGCAGAACAGTATTTTAAGGAGGCTATAAAGAAAGGGAATATACTAGCAGAAGTTGAACTCGGCATGATGTATTTCTATATCGCAGTAAATTCGCCTACTCCAGTAAACGGAGGCAAAGCCAAAGATGAAGAAGACGAAGAGTTTTTTATTATGGAGTCCTGGAAAATGAGCAACAACTCGCTCGCTCTACACTACTTGGATAACAAAAAATGGAGTGAAAAGGACAATGTGGCTTACTGGCTTGAAGATGCTGTAAACCATGAATTCGGAGACTTTGAGTTTGGGGTTATGAGCTATACGGTATACGACCACTTAATATTTGCTTATACCGCTGGAATCGGAGTGCCACAAAATATGGAGAAAACCATCATTACAGCTTGTACCTGTCTGAAAGACGAGGACGTGGAAAACTTTCTTCAAGCGCAAGGTGCTCTTGAGAATGCTATCGAAGAGCCTACTTTAATCTGGAAGCCTTTTCTCCAGTCTCAATTGAACATACTCTACGACTTCACTTTTGAGAAAAACACTGCCCGCAAGAAAGAGGTCAATGCACTTTCTGCATACTATATTGGCATACTTCATAAGAAACGTGAAGAATACAAGACTGCATTTATGTATCTATCAGAAGCCGCCGAACTTGGGAACGAGCAAGCTATGTTACAATTAGCAGAATGTTATGGAAAGGGAAAAGGAACCGCTGTCAACAAAGCTAAAGAAAAATATTGGGAGGAAAAAGCCAAGAAGACTGATGAGTAAAATAAATTACCGTAATTTCATAGAGAATGCTGAAAAAACGATACTAAGTTCATAAAAGCAAGTGCCTGCACTGCCAGTCTGCAATAAAGGCAGGCTGAGCAGTGCAAGCAAGCTTTTGCAGATCTTTCAAGGCTTTTGGCAAATTCTAATTACTATATTCAAGTTTCGCAAGTTATGAAAACAACGCGTAGCAACGGCCTGAAAGGCCAGGAAGCACTCAGCCCAGGGCATCGCCCTGGGTACAAGGAGGTGGGTAAATACGCCCTGAAAGGGCAAAAGCGCACCTACCGTCTTGA
>JAFVEE010000078.1 GCA_017478085.1 Prevotella sp.
ACCCAGTCGCTGATGGGGTCGCGACAGATGATTCACCCGCAGGCGTGGATGCCTGTGCCGCGCACGGTGCCCTCCAGCATCTTGGCATACTTGAAGGTGTTGGCCAGCACAGGATCGGCGCTGGCCTCAGCGTCGCGAAGCTCTGGCGTACACTTGATGGCGTTGGTCAGGTTCATCTTCATACCGTCGGGCAGACGGTCGGGGATGGCCTTGCAGAGCGCGTTGCTCGTGGCCAGCGGCAGCTTCTCTACGCGGGCCACGTCCTTGATTGAGTTCTTCGTGGCCATCGAGGCGTAGGTAATGATGTGTGCGCAGTTCTCGTGGCCGTACTTGTCCTCCACCCATTTCAGCACCTTGCCTCGACCGTCGTCGTCGAAGTCGGTATCAATATCGGGCAGCGAGATGCGGTCAGGATTCAGGAAGCGCTCGAACAGCAGGTCGTACTTCAGGGGGTCTATCTTGGTGATGCCTAAGCAGTAGGCCACCACGCTGCCGGCAGCCGATCCACGGCCGGGCCCCACCCACACGTCGAGCTCATCGCGTGCCGAGTTGATGAAATCCTGCACAATGAGGAAGTAGCCGGGGACGCCCATCGTCTTCATGATGTGCAGTTCGAAGCGGACGCGCTCTTCCACCTCATGAGGAAGAGGTGAGTGGTGAGAGGTGAGAGGTGAGAGGTCAGCCTTGCTTTCGCAAATTTCCTTTGATGAAGAGTCTATACTCTCACCTCTCACCTCTTGTCCCTCACCTCCGTACCTCTTATACGCCCCTTCGTAGGCCAGCATGGCCAGGTAGTCGGCCTCGAACTTTATTCTGTAAATCTTGTCGTAGCCACCCAGCTTCTTGATTTTCTTCTCACCCTCCTCGCGGGGCAGCGGGTTCTGGCCGTTCTCGTCGGTAGTGAACTCGCGGAACAAGTCTTCCTCGGTGAACTTCTGCCGCCACTGCTCCTCGGTGCCGAAGCTCTCGGGTATGGGGAAGAAAGGCATGATAGGGTCGTGGTCGAGCGAATAGATCTCCACCTTGTCCAGGATTTCCAGGGTGTTGCTCAGCGCCTCGGGCACGTCGCTGAAAATCGCGTTCATCTCGGCCTTCGTCTTGAACCACTCCTGCTTGGAGTAGAGCATACGTGTGGGGTCGTCCAGGTCCTTGCCCGTGCTAAGGCATAGCAGGTGGTCGTGGGCCTCGGCGTTCTCCTGGTCAACGAAGTGCACGTCGTTCGAGCAGATGAGCTTGATGCCATACTCGCGGGCCAGCTCTATGAGCACCTTGTTGGCCTGCTGCTGCAGGGGGAACGTCTCGCGGTTGGCACGCTGTGTGGGGTCTTTCACCTCGTGGCGCTGCAGCTCCAGATAGTAGTCGTCGCCAAAGACGCGGTGGTACCACTCCACGGCCTCGCGGGCCCCGGCCATATCGCCATTCAGAATCTTCTTGGGCACCTCGCCCGCAATGCAGGCCGAGCACACGATCAGGCCTTCATGGTAACGCTCCAGGTCCTCGCGGTCGGTGCGGGGACGCATATAGTAGCCGTCGGTCCATGAGCGACTGACCAGCTTGATCAGGTTCTTATAGCCCTGGTAGTTCTTGGCCAGCACGATGAGGTGGTAGCCGCTCTGGTCCTCCTTGCCGCGGCGCAGCGACTTCGAGCCGTAGCGCGACACGTACATCTCGCAGCCGAAGATGGGCTTGAAGGGCTCCAGCCCCTCCTTCTTGCGCTTCTTGTTCACGTCGACGCAGATGTCGTGGAACTCCTTGATGCCGAACATATCACCATGATCGGTCACAGCCATGCCGCGCATACCGTCGCCGATGGCCTTATCGACCAGGTTCTTGATCTTCGACTGACCGTCGAGTATAGAGTAGTACGTGTGTACGTGCAGATGTATGAAATCTTCCATCAAGTGCAAAAAAGCAGAATTGTGCGTAGGGTGTCTTTAAATCTCGAAGTCCAGGCAGGCGCGGGCGGCGGTGTAGGGGCGCACCTTCGTGTTGGCCACGGCCAGGTGGTCGGGGTGCTGGGCATAGCCGCGCAGGGCCTCTTCCGACTCGAGCGTAGAGTCGAGCATCACGTCGGCATTCGATGAGGCCAGCCGCCCGTCTATGTTCACCTTCACGTCGATGAGTCCGGGCACGCGGCCCACCAGTCCTTCCAGGCCCTGCTTGATGCCGGCCTTCACTTGCTGCTTCTCCTCCTCTGTCAGTTCCGGACGAAGTGTCCAAAGAATAATATGCTTTACCATAAAAAAATGAATGTTTAGTTAGTGAATCGAATGCAAAATTACGCATTTTATCGCATAAAAAGCAAAGAATTAAGCAAAAAGTTTGTCGTTTGCCAAAAAAGCATTACCTTTGCACTACATTTTTGACTACTCTAAACCAATCATGGGCGAAAGAATCAAGAAACTAAAGAAAATAAGAATACACCGCGAAGGCACCAACGAACTGCTCTACGCGCTCTTTGCCATCATTGCCTTGGGCATTATTCTGTGGCGAAGTTTCGACACCCCCATCCCCTTCGGCATCTTTATCGTGATCTTCGGCGTGGCCTGGCTGCTCATGCTCAACTTCTACCGTTGCCCCATACGCTACTATAACGGCGACACGGAGAAGACGGTAGTGGCCCCGGCCGACGGCAAGATCGTGGTGATAGAGGAGGCCGAGGAGAACGACTACTTTCACGACCGGCGGCTGATGATCAGCATATTCATGAGCCCCCTGAACGTGCATGCCAACTGGATACCAGTCGACGGGCAGGTGACTTTCGTGAACCACTTCGACGGCAACTACCACAAGGCCTGGCTGCCCAAGGCCAGCGAGGAGAACGAGCACGCCGACATTATGATCGAGACGCCCGACGGCCAGCAGGTGCTGGTGCGCCAGATTGCGGGAGCCATGGCCCGCCGCATCGTGACCTACGCCAAGGAGGGCGAGGACTGCTACATCGACGAGCATCTGGGCTTCATCAAGCTGGGCTCGCGCGTCGATGTCTATCTGCCCTTAGGGTCGGAGGCAAAAGTGAAGATGGGCCAGCCCACCACGGGCGACCAAACCGTAATAGCCCGCCTGCCATAACATGAAGAAGCACATTCCCAACACCATCACCTGCTGCAACCTCGTCTCTGGCTGCATAGCCACGGTGTTTGCCCTCAAAGGCAGTGCCGAGATGGCATTGCTATGGATTGTCATCGGGGCCGTGTTCGACTTCTTCGACGGTATGAGCGCCCGCCTGCTGGGCGTCAGCTCGCCCATTGGCAAGGAGCTCGACTCGCTGGCCGATGTCGTAACCTTCGGTGTGGCCCCGTCGGCCATCGTGTTCGCCTTCCTGAACACCTCTCACCTCTCATCTCTCAGCTACGTGGCTTTTGTGATGGCGGCCTTCTCGGCCCTCAGGCTGGCCAAGTTCAACCTCGATGAGCGGCAGACCACCTCATTCATAGGCCTGCCCACCCCGGCCAACGCCCTGTTCTGGGGCTCGCTCATCACCTGGCTCCATTCTCAGACCATGTTCGAGCCCTACCGCCTGCCCTCTTATATATATTATGGTGTGGTGCTGATGCTGCTGGTCAGCTGCTACCTGCTGGTGGCCGAGCTGCCTCTCTTCGCCCTGAAGTTCAAGCACTGGGGCTGGAAGGGCAACGAGGTGAAGTACGTCTTCCTCGCTACCTCGGCCCTGCTCATCGGGGTGCTGGGCATCATTGGCATTGCCGCCGTCATCGCGTGGTATGTGGTGCTGTCGGTGGCCACCAACAGGCGCCAGTCTCTTACATAACCCCTTTTTCTGTATTGTAGTACACTATCGAAAGCCTATGAAACTATTCCTGTTTGTCATTATCTTCCTCCTTATATTTGTGGCAGCCATCGTGATGCTGCTGCTGAACTACCTGCGCCGTGGCATCAAGAAGCTACAGCAGGCCGTCACTGGCGACTACGACGACGAAGAGACCTTCCGCCGCATGTCAGAGAAGAACTACCGTGCCCGCAACAATGGCCCCAACTTCGACAAGGACTACTTCAAGAGCAAGTCGACGGGCAGCGATGGTGCTACCCGTCAACAGAAGGACCAGAGCCAGTCCACGCGCCGCACCACTACCACCCACGAGGGTGTGACCATCATCGACGATCGCGAACAGGGCGAGCAGCGCAAGATCTTCAACGACGATGAGGGCGAGTACGTTGAGTTTGAGGAAGTTTAAATTCAGTTGTGCACCAGCGTGCCAATCTCTTCACCTTCCATCACCTTGCGGAGGTTGCCCACCACATCCATATTGAACACATAGATGGGCAGGTTGTTGTCCTGACACATGCAGATGGCGGTGAGATCCATCACCTTCAGTCCGCGTGCCAGCACCTCCTTGTAGGTGATGTCCTGGAACTTCGTGGCCGTAGGATTCTTCTCAGGGTCGGCGGTGTAGATGCCGTCTACGCGGGTGCCCTTCAGCATCACGTCGGCCTCTATCTCAATGCCGCGCAGCGAAGAGCCCGTGTCGGTAGTGAAGTAGGGCGAGCCCGTGCCAGCCGAGAAGATGCACACCTGTCCCTGCTCCATTGCCTCGATGGCGCGCCACTTGGTGTAGAACTCGCCGATGGGCTCCATACGGATGGCCGTGAGCACCTTGTTCCTGACGCCGATGGCACCCAGTGCCGATGAGAGGGCCAGCGAGTTGATGACCGTGGCACACATGCCCATCTGGTCGCCCTTCACGCGGTCGAAGCCCTTCTGGCTTCCGCTCAGTCCGCGGAAGATGTTGCCGCCGCCAATGACGATGCCTATCTGCACGCCCATCTCGCTCACCTCCTTGATCTGCCTTGCATAGTCGCTCAGCCGCTCAGGGTCTATGCCATAGCCCTGACTGCCCATCAGGCTCTCGCCCGATAGCTTCAAAAGAATACGCTTAAATCTTGCCATGATGATATGTTTTTAGGTTATATGATGAATTGCACTTCCTTGAAGGCGTAGTGGCATTGCCTGCCCGAAGCGTGGCGCAGCAGCAGGCGGCCATCGTCCTCCACCGTGATCAGTTCAGCCAGGAACTCACCACCGGCATCGCGATAGCGGCCCACGGTGCCCCGCCGGTATAGCTGGCGGCGGTATTCATAGGGCGTCTGTTCGCTGGTGAGGTAGGCGTCCAGCTGCTCCAGGATGCTGTCGAGCAGGACCTTGCGGTCGTGCTCGTGCCCCGTGAGCTGACAGAGCGACACGGGGTTCGGCGCATCGCTCACGAACCGCTGCTGGTTCACGTTCAGCCCCACGCCCACTATGCTGCGCCTGATGGCGCTGCCGCTGAGCTGGTTCTCGATGAGCGTGCCGCATATCTTGCGGTGGCCCACGTAGATGTCATTGGGCCACTTGATGCTCACCGGCTCCCCAGGCACCTTCTGGGCTACCACGCTGCGAATGGCCAGCGCCGTGGCCATCGAGATTCGGAACTGCTGCGCCGCCCCGATATGCTCCGGGCAGAGCAGCACCGAGAAGAGCAGGTTCCTGCCCCGCTCCGACTCCCACACATTCGTCCCGCAGCCGCGTCCCGCCGTCTGGTGCTCGGCGGCCACCACCAGGCCCGCCTCGCCCTCGTGGGTGCGCAGCCAGTTGTTGGTCGAGTCTACCTCGTCTATGTTCAGAACCTGGAATTTCATCTCGTCTACAAAGTATTAGCATACAAAAATACGTAGAATTTCGGAATTTCGGCCATTTCCGCATCAAATATTAGGATTGTTTATGAAAGTACTTCTAATTTAACC
This sequence comes from Prevotella sp., assembly GCA_017478085.1. Taxonomy (GTDB): domain Bacteria; phylum Bacteroidota; class Bacteroidia; order Bacteroidales; family Bacteroidaceae; genus Prevotella. The sequence continues at coordinate 5,740 of JAFVEE010000078.1, forward strand.
ACATTCACCACCTGGCTCAGTCGCATTGCCTACCTATCCATCCTCTTCGCTGGTGGTGCCTGTGCCGTCAGTGCCCACGTGAACGACACCATCACCATTGCGAAGCCCGAACGCATCACCATCATCAAACTGCTCAGCACCGAGGAAGGCGGCGATTTCACCTGTGAGTACAGGGGTCGGCTGGCCTTGACCAACAAGCAACTGACAACCTACGGATTGCCATTGGAACTGCGCCGCCACCTGCGAAGCCAGCCCGACCTCCACCAGCGGCTGCTACGCCTCACTCCTGCTGCCAGAGCCATTGCCACGTTCGAACTGCCGGAGCAGGAATCGTTTTGAAAACGCATTAGCAAGAAATCATACCATATAAAAAAGTTAGAATCCCGGGACAGGCATGGGCCGCAGCGATGCGCCCCATGCCTTTTCTCAATCATAGCGACAAGTCCGGCGATTTCCAACGAACGCCCCGTTACGACCTAACGGAGCCCTCATTGCAAAACAACGGAGCCTCCGTTAGGTCACAATCAAGCCTCCGTTAAGACGCAATGGAGCCTCCATTGCAATAAGGACGAATCGAATACTTTTTCTGAGTTTTTCTGAATTACACCTTTTCATATAGTTTTTTTGCCAAAAAGTTTGTTTGTTCGGAAAAAAGTCGTACCTTTGCATCAACAATTCCCACCACGCCTCTTAACAATGCGTACCACGGTGGGACTTCGTTTTTTTATATAGATTTCTCCAAAATTGCTTTCGTATTTCAGCATTATTCCGTAACTTTGCGGCACGTTTTTCGAAAAAAAACTATGTGATTATGGCAAACATACCGCAGGAGTACAACAACTTCTTTCTGAACGATGTGTCGTTTGTGAACCTGATGACACACCGCATCTTCAACGTGCTGATCGTGGCCAACCCCTACGATGCCTTCATGCTGGAGGACGACGGCAGGGTCGACGAGAAAATCTTTGACGAATATACCGAGCTGGGCATGCGCTACCCGCCCACCTTCACCCAGGTGTCGACCACCGAGGAGGCCAGCGAGGTGATGCAGGCCACCGACATAGACCTGGTGATCTGTATGCCTGGCAATGCCGACAACGATGCCTTTGCCGTGGCCCGCGAGGTGAAGAGCGCCCACCCGCAGATACCCTGCGTGGTGCTCACCCCCTTCAGCCACGGCATCACCAAGCGCATGCAGGACGAGGACATGTCGACCTTCGACTACGTGTTCTCCTGGCTGGGCAACACCAACCTCATCCTCTCCATCATCAAGCTCATCGAGGACCGTATGAACCTGCAGCACGACATTCGCGAGGCAGGCGTGCAGCTCATCCTGCTGGTCGAGGACAACATACGCTTCTACTCGTCGGTGCTGCCCAACCTCTACAACTACATCCTGGCGCAGTCGAAGCGCTTCAGCACCGAGGCCCTGAACCCCCACGCTGCCGCCCAGCGCAAGCGCGGCCGCCCCAAGGTGGTGCTGGCCACCAACTACGAAGAGGCTATGGCCGTCTACGAGCGCTACCACGACAACGTGCTGGGCGTGATCAGCGACACGCGCTTCCCCATCGCAACCCCCGCTGGCCGTCTGAGCCACGTGGAGGAGGGCGATGCCGAGGCAGGCCTGCGGCTGCTCAGCGAGATACGCCGCCGCGACGAGTACGTGCCCCTCATCCTGCAAAGCTCCGAGACCGTGAACCGCCAGAAGGCGTGGGACGCAGGCTTCGACTTCCTGGACAAGAACTCGAAGAAGTTCAACGTGGACCTGCGCCACCTGCTCGAGGAGCACATGGGCTTCGGCGATTTCGTGTTCCGCGACCCCGTGACCAAGGAAGAGGTGGCCCGCGTGAGCTCTCTGAAGGAGCTGCAGGACAACATCTTCAAGATACCGCACGACTCGCTGATGCACCACATTCGCCGCAACCACATGAGTCGCTGGCTCTGCGCACGGGCCATCTTCCCCGTGAGCAACTTCCTGAAACACGTCACGTGGCACAAGCTGCAAGACGTTGATGCCCACCGCCAGATCATCTTCGACGCCATCGTGCAGTACCGCCGCATGAAGAACATTGGCATCGTGGCCGTGTTCGACCGCCTAAAGTTCGACCGCTACGCCCACTTTGCCCGCATAGGCGAAGGCTCCTTAGGCGGCAAGGGCCGCGGCCTGGCCTTCCTCGACAACATCATCAAGAAGCACCCGGAGCTGAACCAGTTTCCCAACGCCACGGTGCAGATTCCCAAGACGGTGGTGCTCTGTACCGACTTCTTCGATGAGTTTATGGACAAGAACAACCTCTGGAGCATCGCCCTGAGCGACGCGCCCGACGAGGAGATACTGCGCCACTTCCTGCGGGCCCAGCTGCCCGACGCGCTGATAGCCGACTTCTTCACCTTCTTCGATGCCGTGAAGAGTCCCATCGCCGTGCGCTCATCGTCGCTCCTGGAGGACAGCCACTACCAGCCCTTCGCCGGTATCTACGCCACCTACATGATTCCCTACCTCGACGACAAGTACGAAATGCTGCGCATGCTGGCCTGCGCCATCAAGAGCGTCTATGCCTCGGTGTACTACCGCGACTCGAAGGCCTATATGACGGCCACGCAGAACGTGATAGACCAGGAGAAGATGGCCGTCATCCTGCAGGAGGTGGTGGGCCATCGCTATGGCGACCTGTTCTACCCCACCTTCAGCGGCGTGCTGCGCTCGCTGAACTACTACCCCATAGGCGACGAGACAGCCGAGGAGGGCATCGCCTCGCTGGCACTGGGACTGGGCAAGTATATCGTGGACGGCGGCCAGACGCTGCGCGTCAGTCCCTACCACCCGCACCAGGTGCTGCAGATGAGCGAGCTCGACACCGCCCTCAAGGAGACGCAGACGCGCTTCTATGCCCTGGACATGAGCCACGTGGGCGACGACTTCAAAGTGGATGACGGCTTTAATATAAAGAATGTACGCGTGAAGCAGGCCGACCAGGACGGCTCGCTCACCCATATCGCCTCGACCTACGACCCCGTAGACCAGATCATTCGCGACGGCATCTACGAGGGTGGCCGCAAGGTCATCTCGTTTGCAGGTGTGCTGCAGCACGGCGTCTTCCCCCTGCCCCAGTTGCTCCAGCTCAGCCAGCAGCTGGGTGCTGAAGAGATGCGCCGACCCGTAGAGATAGAGTTTGCGTGCAACCTCTTTAGAGGGGAGAGGGGAGAGGTAAGAGGTGGGTGTGCCGGCGAGTTCTACCTCCTCCAGATACGCCCCATCGTCGACTCGAAGCAGGTGCTCGACGAAGACTTGCAGAAGATACCCGACGAGCAGTGCCTGCTGCGCTCCTACAACTCGCTGGGCCACGGCATCTCGGAAGATGTGGTCGACGTGGTCTACGTGAAGACCGACGAGAACTTTACCGCGGCCCAGAACCCGCAGATAGCCAGCGAGATAGAGCAGATTAACCGTCGCTTCCTGGCCGAGGACAAGAACTACGTGCTCATAGGCCCGGGCCGCTGGGGCTCGAGCGACTACTGGCTGGGCATCCCCGTGAAGTGGCCCCACATCTCGGCGGCCCGCGTCATCGTAGAGGCCGGGCTGAAGAACTACCACGTAGACCCCTCGCAGGGCACCCACTTCTTCCAGAACCTCACCTCGTTTGGCGTGGGCTACTTCACCATCAATACCTACACCGGCGACGGCGTACTGCAAAAAGAAATCCTCGACAGCATGCCTGCCGTCGAGGAGACCGACCACGTGCGCCACGTGCGCTTCGAGCGCCCGCTGAAGATTATGATGGACGGCAAGAAGCAGACTGGCGTGGTGCTTATGGTATGAATATGCATTTTTGATTGGTAAAAAGGTAGGTAATTTCTTTCTTTTTGGGAAAATATGCAATTTTGAATTTGGCCAATTGTTCAAAATTGCATATCTTTGCACCCCAAAAAGAAAGATAAGTGAATATTTTTTCCTATAATTATCAATTAAACTAAATTAGCTTATGAAGAAATTTACTCTTATTTGGACGGTAGCATTGCTCCTTGCAGCTACCAACGTGTTTGCCCAGCAAATCACCCGTGAACAACGCAGGCCCGTGGCCACCCGCCAGCAGCAGAAGGTGCTGCACGCCAACCTGCAGCACAGCCAGAAGGCAAAGGCCCCCCGCCTCGCCCCTGAGGGAGCCATCAGCACCGAGGACACGCCCGAAGGCAAGCTGGTCGATGGTCTTATTGCCTCTTACAACGGCATTGCCTACAGCTGGTTAGGAGGCTTCTACGACAGCAGCAGCGAGGGCAGCGTGGCCAAGATCGTGGAGGGCACCGATGGCAACCTGTACATTCAGGGACTTACTCCCACGCTCTACGACGATGACTACTTCTGGATCAAGGCCGAAAAAGGTGAAGGCGAGAACGAGTACATCGTGCACAAACAGGTGGCCGGCATCTACTATTACTACACCGGCGACACCGAGGAAGACTACGTGACCCGTCTGGAGTATGACGAAGAGTCGGGCTACTACAATGAGGCCGAGGACACCGACATCAAGTTCACCTATAAGGACGGCGTGCTCACCTCGGCCGAAGATGCTGAATACGGCATCGTCTACTACGACACGGAAGACGAAGAGTGGGCCTGGGACGGCTCCGTCTACTGGAACTTCAAGGCCGAGCCGCTCACCGAGACCTACGCCGAGCTGCCCGAGGGAGCCGTGGTAGAGGATGACTTCGTGCTGCAGTCGACCGACGGCGGCAAGAAGGTGCAGGTGGCCTTCGTGGGCGACAAGGTCTACGTGCAGTCGTATAGCACCGTGCCCGGCTGGTATGTGGGCACCATCGATGGCAACAAGGTGACGTTTGCCAACGGCCAGTTCCTGGGCTTCGACTCCTACTACGGCAGCTACGAGTGGTTCACCACGGCCACCGTTCACGAAGAGTGGGACGAGGAGTACGAGGAATACTACACGGCCTCGACCATCAGCGACAACATCGTGTTCGACTATGATGCCACGGCCCGGACGCTCACGGCTGCCGAAGATGCAGCCATGTTCGTGAACGGCTCGAAGCAGCGCATCTACTACGCCGAGCGCTACATCGCGCCCAAGTTCTTCCCCTTCGTCGAAGTGCCTGCCGTGCCCGCCGACCCCGTGATCTCAGCCTTCTGGGACTACGATGAGGACTACGAGAGCGCCGAACTGGACTTCAGCATCAGTGCCACCGATGTCGACGGCAACTACATCAACCCCGACAAGCTGTCGTATCAGGTCTACGTAGACGATGAGGTGTTCACCTTCGAGAAAGACGAGTATGAAGACCTGGAGAGCGACCTCAGCGAACTGCCCTACGGCTTCAGCGACGGCTACTGGATTGGTACCACCTATCTGGGACTGTTCTTCCAGCCTGCCAAGAACGTTGGCCTGCAGACCATCTACCGGGGTGCCGACGTAGAGAAGCGCTCCAACCTGGTGCTCTGGGACATTGAGAGCGGCGAAACCTATACGGCAGGTGTGAAGGCCGTGCCCACGCAGCAGGTGCTGAGCGTTGCTGCCGAAGCCTACTACGACTTGGCTGGCCGCCGCGTGCAGGCCAACACCAAGGGCTTCGTGGTGAAGACGCTGACCCTGGCCGACGGCTCGAAGAAGACTTACAAGGTGGTTAGAAAGTAAGACAACGGCTATGAAGACAAGCATCATGCAAACCTTACTGGCGGTGCTCCTGACCCTCTGCGGCGGGAGCACCGCCCAGGCCCAGAACAGCATCTACTATGCACTGGGCGACAGCGCACTGAACTACGGAACAGGCGGCAAGCAGGCCGAGACCTACGACGTGGCCCTGCGCATCAGCGACCCGTCGCTGGTGGGCGTGCAGGTCAGGGGCGTGCGCATCGCCTTCCCCCAGACCGAATCGCTGAGCAACGCCCGCGCCTGGCTCACCCGCCAGCTGCCGGCCATCAGCAGTTCGAAGGCTGGCGAGCCCGACATCACGCAGAAGGCTTTCGACGTGGCCCAGGGCTATACCGACGTGCTCTTCGACGAGCCTTACACGCTGACCGACGAAGGTGTCTACGTGGGCTACTCGTTCGATGCGGCCAAGGTCGACGTGGCCCTGCGCCCCGTGGTGACCACGGGCTACACCAGTCCTGAGGCCTTCTTCATCCACACCACGAAGGTCTATCGCACGGCCTGGCGCGACCTCTACGGCACGGCAGGCCAGCTGGCCATCGAGGTGCTGCTGCAGGGCGAAAGCATCAGGGGCAACGCCGCCACGGCTACCTACGTGCCCGAGCTGAATGTGAAGACGGGCGAGCCGACAGAGGCCACCTTCGAGCTGCAGAACCACGGCTTCAACGGTGTGCAAAGCATAGACTACGAGCTGCAAGTGGCAGGCCAGACCGTCAGCGGTCAGGCTGCCGTCAGTCTGCGCAATGTCTATGGTTCCTTTGCCAATGTTGCCATCCAGGTGCCCGCCATCGGGCAGAAGGGCTCCTACCCGCTGCACATCACGGTGACAAAGGTGAACGGCGTGGCCAACGAGGACGCCGCCCCCACCGGCAGCGGACTGCTGAACGCCTACAACACGCTGCCCAGGCACCGCGCCGTGGTCGAGGAGTACACGGGCACCTGGTGCGGCTACTGCCCGCGTGGCTTCGTGGGGCTGGAGGAGATGCAGCGGCTGTATCCCGACGACTTCATCGGGCTGAGCTATCACAACGGCGACCCGATGGAGGTGCTCGCATCGACCGACTATCCCTGGAACGAGGCCGTGCTGGGCACGTTCCCGGGCTTCCCCTCGGCTGCCATCGACCGTGCCTTCCAGACCGACGCCTTCTGTGGCAATTCGGAGTACGGCACCTTCGGCATAAACCGGGTGTGGCTGGCCCGCAACGAGGTTTTTGCCCCGGCCAGCGTTGACCTTTCGACCCGCTGGAAGGACGATGCACAGACCACGCTCGAGGCCACGGCCTACGTGACCTTCCCCTTGGAGCGCGCCGACCAGCCCTACGAGCTGGGCTTCGTGCTCGTGGCCAACGGGCTGCAGGGCACGTCGAGCAACTGGCGGCAGTCTAACTACTATAGCGGCCAGGAGGGCTGGCCTGCATCGATGAACGAGTTTACGCAGGGCGAAAGCTATGTGTCGGGACTCACCTACAACTTCGTGGTCGTGGCCCGCTCGGGCATGGCGGGCATCGCAGGCTCGCTCCAGGCCCCGGTCGTGGCCGATGTGGCCCAGACCTATACCTACCAGTTCGACGTGGAGTCGCTGGGCACCACGCTGGTGCAGGACAAGCAGCAGCTCTATGTGGTGGCCCTGCTGCTGAACAAGGCCACGGGTGAGATCGTGAATGCCAACAAGGCCACGGCAGGCAGTGCATCGGCTGCCATAGAGCGCATAGCCACCCAGCCCGATGAGGTGGTGGCAGTCACCACCTACTACGACCTGCAAGGCCGCCGTGTGGAGCAGCCCCGCAACGGGTTGTTCATCAAGAGTGAGACGCTGAAAAACGGCCAGAAGCGCACCCGCAAGGTACGCCTCTGACCTCTCTTCCTTTCCTATAACCCAGATTGGTCTTTAGGCACGGAAAAACACGGAAGAACACTGTTTTTTCTTATTGAAAAGTCCGTGTTTTTCCGCGTTTTTCCGTGCCAAAGGCTTCTAATGACCATTCTATGATAGACGAATGCTCTCTATGCGGAGCTTCATAGTGCCGGCGGGGACGTGGACTGTCACGACCTCGCCGCTTTTGCGGCCTAAGAGGGCCTGGGCGATGGGCGACTTGACCGAGATCTTGCCCTCTCGCAGATTAGCCTCGTGGGGACTGGCTATGGTGTAGGTCATACGGGCACCCGTGGCCACGTTGGTCATCTCGACCTTGCTGAGCAGCTGCACGCTGTCGGAATTAGGACGCTGCGAGGTGTCGAGCACCCGCGCATTGGCCAGCACCCGCTGCTTGAAGCGTATGCGGCCCAGCAGGCGGGCCTGCTCGCGCTTGGCGGCGTGATACTCGAAGTTCTCGCTCAGGTCGCCCTTGTCGCGGGCCTCCGAAATGGCCTCCCTGACCTGTGGCAGTTCCACCAGCTCCATCTGCCGGAGCTCGGCCACGAGCTTGTCGTAGCCTTCCTGTGACATATATTCCATAGTTGTTTTGATGTTTTACTGGCCGCCTAAGCGCGAAAAATACTCAATGATGTCCTCCCACGTCTTGAAGGTGTCGCTGCCATACTCCAGGAGCGTGGCCATCGTGTCGCCCTCCTTCTCCCCGGAGATGAGGTAGTCGCCATAGAGCAAGTCGCGGCGGGGCGTAGCGACGATGTGCCGCCAGGCGGGCACGTTGATGTGCTCCTGCAGCCAGTCCTCCGTGCCGGGCTGGTCTTCCACAAAGAACACCTGATAGCCCTCTATGAGCCAGCGCACGGCCTTCTGCACCGAGCTGGCGGGATGGCCATAGGCATCCTGCATCGTCTCTACACCTATATAAATAATAGGACGCTCGCGATGCTCCTGCCGGTCGTCTATCCAGCGAATGACGGGCAGCACCGAGTGCATAAAGCTCTTGTCGTTCATGCGGTGCTCGCCGTGGAAGCTAATGGCCTGCGGGTAGTGCTGCAGAAACAGGCTGCGAGTGTCCACGAGCGGATCCTCGTCGCCGAAGAGACCATAGACGCGTCTGCGGTCGGCCTCGTCGATGCCCTGAAAGTTCTGCTCCGACACCAGCCGGTACTCCTTCACCAGGGGCTTGTCTACATAGAACTCCTGCACGCCGTCCCGTCGGGGCGAGAAGAACTGCTGCTTGCCCGTGAGGCCGTGGCTCTGCATAGTCTCGGCTATCTGGAAGGCGGGGTTGGTCAGTATGCGGTCGTAGCCCCGCAGCTGCTCGGCATACATGCCGCCCATCGACGTGCCGATGATGAGCTGTGGCTGCTCCTGCTGGCAGGTGTCGCGCAGCAACTGCAAGGCCTCGCTGGGGTGTATGGGCAGGTCGGGAGCCACGATGCGGGCCGAGGGCAGCACCTGGCGCAGGCGCTCCACCGTGCCCGACTGGCCGCTGGAGCCGAAGCCGTGGACGTAAAGAATGGTCTTCCCCTTCATGAGCTGGGGAAACTGCTTGATGTATTGATTCTCCATAACAGGCTGCAAAAGTAAGCCTTTTTTGTCACACGGCAAAATTTTGTTGATGGAATATTCTGCCAAAATCCATTGCCCGTTCAGATTTTTTTCGTATATTTGCCCGCAAAATGACTAATGGAAGACTTATGAGACAGCTTCTGCTATGCCTACTCCTGCTGCTGGCGACCACCGCCGGGGCCTGGCGCGATGACTTCGACGGCCCTGGGCTGAGCCCGCTCTGGCAGCATATTGACAGCGTTGATGCCACCAAATACAGGCTGCAAGGCAGCCAGTTGCGGCTCTATGGCAGCATCTTCCAATTGTTTGAGCAAAGCCCCACCACCTTTATTGGCCAGCCGCTCGACGGCACCGCCACCACCTTCGAGACCCGCCTGACGCTGTTCGATGCCGAGAGCGGCGACGAAGCGGGCATCAGCCTGCTGCGCTCCAGGCAGTGCTACGTGCAGTGCTGTCTGAACAACTTCAAGGGTGACCACCGGCTGAAGCTGCGCCTGCACCTCTACGGTCGCAGCCTGCTGCTGAAAGACCAGTCGGTTGGCCTGAAGCGCGAGGTCTGGCTCAGGGCCCAGCTGTCGAGTAAGGGCCGCCACTACAACTTCCACTATTCGTTCGACGGCCAGAAGTATCACTGGCTGGAGTCGGTCGAGGTGCAGCTGCTCTCGCCCTGCGTGGCCCAGAGCGACGGTCCGCTGTTGGCCGGGCTCTACGCCTTCATGGGCAGTGCCAAGTATCAGGCGGGCTATTCCTACGCCTGTTTCGACTATGCCGAGCTGCGATGAAATCTACCGTTCACATCTTTTTTTTATTAACTCATAAAACACAAAAAGCGTATGAAGAAGTATTTTGCTGAAGCAGTGGGCACGATGGTGCTCGTTCTGATGGGCTGCGGCGTGGCCGTGAGCCTGGGTTGCGACCCCGTGGCCAACATTCCCGCCGTGGTGGGAACGGCCTTTGCCTTCGGTCTGGCCGTGGTGGCCATGGCCTACACCATTGGCGGCATTTCGGGCTGCCACATCAACCCCGCCATCACCCTGGGCGTATGGCTCTCGGGCCGCATGAGCGGCAAGGATGCCTGCGGCTACGTGTGCGGTCAGGTGGTGGGTGCCTTCATTGGTTCGCTGCTGCTCTACATCCTCACGGCCAACGTGCCGGGACTGGAGGGCACGGGTGCTAACGACCTGCAGGCCAACGTGAGCTGGCTGGGTGGCCTGCTGGCCGAGATTATCTTCACCTGCGTGTTCGTGCTCGTGGTGCTGGGTGCCACGGCCCGCACCAATGGCGCCACCAACAACTTTGCCGGTCTGGCCATCGGCCTCTCGCTGGTACTGGTACACCTGGTGTGCATCCGCTACACCGGCACTTCGGTGAACCCCGCCCGCTCGCTGGCTCCCGCCGTGTTCCAGGGTGGAACGGCCCTGGCCAACCTCTGGATCTTCATCGTGGGCCCGCTGGTGGGTGCAGCCTGCGCCGCCGGCATCTGGAAGATGATTGAGCCCGAGGAGAAGTAAAAACATCAATTGCAAACTGAACGTTGCATTTCCTGGCCACGGATTCTGTGGAGCGGCGCGGAAAAGTTTAAATTCCGTAAAATCCACATAATCCGTGGTCCTTTTTTCTTGTTTTTCGGAAAGTTTTCCGTAATTTTGCGCGCAGAAAACAAATAAATCGTATTATACAACAAATCGTTTAATTGTAAAATCATCATGGTAAACTACAAGGAATTAGGTCTCGTGAATACCCGCGAGATGTTCAAGAGGGCAGTAGCCGGTGGCTATGCCATTCCCGCTTTCAACTTCAACACGATGGAGCAGATGCAGGCCATCGTACAGGCTGCTGTCGAGACGAAGTCGCCCGTCATCATGCAGGTGTCGAAGGGTGCCCGCAACTATGCCAACGCTACCATTCTGCGCTACATGGCCGAGGGTGCTGTGGCATACGCCAAGGAGCTGGGCTGCGAGCATCCCGAGATTGTGCTGCACCTGGACCACGGCGACAGCTTCGAGCTGTGCAAGGACTGCATCGACATGGGCTTCTCGAGCGTGATGTACGACGGTTCGTCGCTGCCCTACGAGGAGAACATCCGCATTTCGCGCCAGGTGGTGGAGTATGCCCACCAGTACGACGTGACCGTAGAGTGTGAGCTGGGCGTGCTGGCCGGCGTTGAGGACGAGGTGGCATCGGAGGTGAGCCACTACACCAAGCCCGAGGAGGTCATCGACTTCGCCACCCGCACGGGCTGCGACTCGCTGGCCATCTCTATTGGCACCAGCCACGGAGCCTATAAGTTCAAGCCCGAGCAGTGCACCCGCGACCCGAAGACCGGCAAGCTCGTGCCCCCTCCCCTCGCCTTCGACGTGCTGCACGAGATCGAGCAGAAGCTGCCCGGATTCCCCATCGTGCTCCATGGCTCAAGCTCGGTTCCCCAGGACGAGGTCGACACCATCAACCAGTTCGGTGGCAACCTGCCCGATGCCGTCGGCATTCCCGAGGAGCAGCTGCGCGAGGCTTCGAAGAGCGCCGTGTGCAAGATCAACATCGACAGCGACTCGCGTCTGGCCATGACCGCCGCCGTGCGCAAGTACCTGGCTGAGCATCCCGACCACTTCGACCCCCGCCAGTATCTGAAGCCCGCTCGCGAGAACATGAAGAAGATGTACATCCACAAGATCGTGGACGTGCTGGGAAGCGACGGAAAGCTGGCTGAGTAAGCCCCCGACAAAAGACATCTACCTGCAAGAGGAATGTGACGCAGAGCCACATTCCTCTTTTTTTGCGGCAAAATGCAAACGGTTGCACGGCTTTAAGACACAATACTATCCATACCATTTTGCCCATTCAACGATTCGTTGTACTTTTGCCCCTGCATTCATGTAAAAACGCAAAGATTACAACATTATATACTATTGAACCAAACAACATGAAAAAAATTGCTACTACCGTGTTTGCCTTGCTGGCCGTATGGCTTACGGCCTTTGCGCAAGGATGGCCGCAGAATTATGGCGGCGTGATGCTGCAAGGATTCTACTGGGATTCTTACGAAGACACGAAATGGACCAACCTGACCAATCAGGCTGACGAAATCTCGAAGTACTTTGACCTGATGTGGGTGCCCAACTCAGGGCAGGCCAAGGCCGACCAATGGAACACCTATCCCGATAACAAAGACATGGGCTACATGCCTTGCTACTGGCTGAAGCACAACACCTGCTTTGGCACACAGGCAGAGTTGGTAGCCATGATTCAGGCCTACACCCAGAAGGGTACTGGCATCATTGAGGATGTGGTCATCAACCATAAGAACGGACTGAAGGATTGGTGTGACTTTCCCAACGAAACCTACACAAATGGGGGGGGTAAGACTTATGAACTGAACTGGACACTGGCCGACATCTGCAACAATGACAATGGCGGCTATGTAAAGACAATGTTTGACGTCACCGGTGCCAACGACACAGGCACCGACTTCGACGGTTGCCGCGACCTGGACCATACGGGTGCCAACGTTCAGAAGAACGTGAAGACCTACTTAGACTTCCTGAAGAGCGAGCTGGGCTATGCCGGCTTCCGCTACGACATGGTGAAGGGCTACGCCCCTGAGTTCGTGGGCATCTACAACGTGAGCGCACAGCCCACCTACAGCGTGGGCGAGGCCTGGGACAGCTGGGACGGCGTTACGTGGTGGGTCGACGGCACCAAGCAGAATGGTGTCATCCAGTCGGCCGCCTTCGATTTCCCGCTGAAGTTCCTCATCAACGATGCCTTCAAAAATGGCAACTGGGATGCCCTCGCCACGCAGGGCATGGCCGGCAGCACCAAATACCAGCGCTACTCGGTGACCTTTGTAGACAACCACGACACCTATCGTGACGACAACAAAATGGACAACGACAAGCACGTGCTGGCCGCCAACGCCTTCATCCTTGCCATGCCCGGCACCCCCTGCGTGTTCCTGCCCCACTGGAAGGCCCATAAGGAAAGCATCGGCAAGATGATTGCCGCCCGAAAGGCTGCGGGCATCACCAACCAGAGTACATTTGAGAGCTATGACTATAAAATTGATGGAAATGTAACTGGCCGTTCCTTTAAGGTGACGGGTACAAATGGAACCGTATTGCTTCTGCTGGGCAACACCAGTGGGTATGATACTTCGGGGTTCAAGACCGTGGTGTCGGGCGATGACAGCAACAACGATTTCTGTTTCTTTGTCAATGATGCGCTTGTAATACCCGAAACACCCGCCAAGGCGAACACCAACCGTGGCTCGGCCATTGTTTCTACGCCCAGCGGCACCTACTACCAGAACGTGAGGGTAACGCTGGCACCCTCAGACCCCTTCACCTCTTTAATATATAAGCAGGATAATGATGAAGAGAAAACCATCAATTCCGCCACCACCCTCAATATTTCAGAGACCACCACGCTAAGCGTGAAAGTGCAGGGCAGCGAGGAGGTGAAGACCTACAGATATGTCGTTACCAACGAGGAGATTAATAAGATCAACATCTACGTGCGTGCCGACAAGTCGCCCATCTACCTCTATGCCTGGGACAGCAATGGAACACTCACCAGCGCATGGCCCGGCACCCTGCTCACCGATAAGAAGAGCATCGATGGCGTGAACTACTACGTGAAGACCTTCCCGAAGAGCAATGCCGACTACACTCTGAACTACATTCTGAGCCAAGGCGACGATGCCACCAAGACCAGCGACCAGACGGGTGTGGGCAGCGATGTCTTTACCGCCCTTGGCGATGGCACCCTCACTGATCTGGCCGAACAGTGCGTGGGTAAAACAATACAGGATGCCATCGAGGAAAAGAGCATCACCGTGTATGTGGAGGCCAACCAGCAACCGCTTTATCTCTATGTGTGGGATAGCACAGGAACCAAACTGAATGGCGTATGGCCTGGTACACAGCTAACCGATGTCATTCTCGTTAAAGACAAAGCTTGGTATCGCAAGACGTTTAATAATGTTGATAAACTCAATATTATCGTCAATAAAGGCAATGAGCAGCCTAAGTCAAATAATTTCGAGGGAATTACTGATGATGTCTTTGTTTCATACGATGGAAACTCATTAACCACACTTACTGACAAAACTTCCAACTATACCGGCTATCCCAAGGCTTGGTATGAACAGGGCGAAGTGTGTGCCTTCTTTGTAGACGATGCTTCCTGGGGCGACATCTATGCCTGGGCATGGATAGAAGACGGCCACAATTACACTGGAGGCACGTGGCCAGGTCAGAAATGTACCTTCCTGGGCTACAACGAGCAAGGTGGCAGAATTTGGAAGTGGACTTGCACAGATGAAACAGCAGGAGAACCCGCACTCATCATCTTCAACAATGGGAATAACAAAGGGCACCAGACAAAGAACTGCACTTTCGTGAATGGCGCTTGGTATAACACAAGCAATGCTAACGAGGGCAGCACCACCCCCGTAAGCACCGCCGTAGCCCCCAGCGAGGAGACCAGCGTTGTGGCGGAGAACGCCGTGACCGCCACCAACTGGAACGGCAAGCAGGAGAAGGTGGCCGGAATGACCAGCAATAACACCTTCACCAAGACCCTC
>JAFVEE010000079.1 GCA_017478085.1 Prevotella sp.
ATACGCATCAGCGACTACAACTATCCCTTGCCCGATGAGCGCATAGCCAAGTTCCCCCTGAGTAGGCGCGACCAGTCTAAGCTGCTTATATATAATAAAGGTGTAGTGGGCGAAGACGTGTTTGCCAACCTGCCCCGGCATCTGCCGCAGGGGGCACTGATGGTGTTTAACAACACCCGCGTGATCCAGGCCCGTATGCACTTCCGCAAGGATACAGGGGCACTCATCGAGGTCTTCCTTTTAGAGCCAGCCCAGCCTGCCGACTATGAACAGATGTTCCAGACCACGGGCAGCTGTGCATGGCTGTGCATGGTGGGCAATCTGAAGAAGTGGAAGGAGGGCACGCTTAGGCGCACCATCACAGTAGACGATACCACGGTCGTCGTAACGGCCACACGGCGCGAGATGCAGGGCACCAGCCACTGGGTGGACTTCGAGTGGGATACTCCTTTCTCGTTTGCCGAGATTATCGATGCCATGGGCGAACTGCCCATACCGCCCTACTTGAACCGCGAAACGCAGGAGAGCGACAAGACCACCTATCAGACCGTCTATTCGAAAATCAAGGGCAGCGTGGCCGCTCCCACCGCAGGCCTGCACTTCACCCCCGAGGTGCTGCAGGCTCTCGATGCCCACGGCATAGACCGCGAGGAGCTGACGCTGCACGTAGGGGCAGGCACCTTCAAGCCCGTGAAGAGCGAGGAAATAGCGGGACACGAGATGCACACCGAGTACATCAGCGTGCGCCGCCAGACCATTGAGAAGCTGTTGCAGCACGACTGCCAGGCCATCGCCGTGGGCACCACCAGCGTGCGCACCTTGGAGAGCCTCTACTATATGGGCCTGAAGGTGCTGCGCAATCCCGACATCACCGAGGAAGAGCTGCACGTAGAGCAGTGGGAACCGTATGAGAGTGGAGAGAGGATAGTGGAGAACTCTCAACAGGCCCTATCAGCTCTCCTTTCCTGGCTTGACCGCAACCAGCTGCCGGTGCTGCACAGCAGTACGCAGATTATCATCGCACCGGGCTATGACTACAAGATTGTGCGTATGCTCGTCACCAACTTCCACCAACCGCAGAGCACGCTGCTGCTGCTGGTCAGCGCCTTTGTGCATGGCGACTGGCGCAAGATATACGACTACGCCCTTGCTCACGATATCCGTTTCCTGAGCTATGGCGATTCTTCATTGTTGATACCGTAATAAAAAACAGAGAGAATTATGAAAATAGGAGATAAAGTAAGTTTTCTGAGTGAAGTAGGCGGAGGCCGCGTGGCTGGCTTCCAGGGTAAGAACATTGTGCTGGTCGAGGATGAAGACGGCTTCCAGGTGCCTATGCCGCTGAGCGAGGTGGTGGTCGTAGAAAGCGAGAACTACGACACGGGCCACGTGGTTGAAATGAAGCAGCAGGCCAAGCAGCAAGCCGAAGAGCAGCCTGAGGTGGAGCCTGCCGACCGCCCTATCACCTTCCGGGCCCAGCCTGAGGAGCGCAAGGGCGGCGAGCACCTCTCGGCCTTCCTTGCTTTTGTACCAGTAGATGTGCGCGAGCTCACCCACACCCGTTTTGAGACCTACTTCATCAACGACTCCAACTACTACATGCGCTTCACCTATCTCTCGTGTGAGTCGGGCAGCTGGACGCTGCGCCACACAGCCGAGGTGGAGCCCAACACCAAGCTCTACTTAGAGGAGTTCGGGCGTGAAGACCTGAACCACCTGGAGCGCGTGGCCGTGCAGATACTGCCCTACAAGCGCGAGAAGTCGTTCATGCTGAAGCCCACCGTCGACGTGCAGATGCGCATTGATGCCGTGAAGTTCTACAAGCTTCACACTTTCCAGGCGAACGACTTCTTCGAGCAGCCGGCACTCATCTACACCATCGTGGAGCACGACATACCCGTGAAGCCCCTCTTCGTCGATGCCCGGCAGCTGAAGGAGAGCCTCTATGGCCGCAACGACCAGATGCCTCGCGAGGAGCGCCCGTTGGTGACGCCTGCCCGCAAGGAAGGCGACCCCATTGTGGTAGACCTGCACGCCGACGTCATTCTGGAGAACACCAATGGTATGACCTCGACCGACATACTGAACTATCAGCTCGATGTGTTCCGCAAGACCCTGAAGGAGCACGAGAAGCAGAAGGGCCAGAAGATCGTCTTCATTCACGGCAAGGGCGAGGGCGTGCTGCGCCGTGCGCTCATCAACGACTTGCAGTATCGCTTCAAGCAGTACACCTATCAGGATGCCTCATTTCAGGAATACAGCTACGGAGCCACACAAGTGACGATAAAATGAGAAATTGAGAGAATGAGAAATTGAGAGGATGTGAAAATGAAATACGGATTTATCAATGTGGCCGCAGCCGTGCCGTCGGTGCGCGTGGCCGACGTAGAGTACAACGTTCAGCAGATAGAGGCCCAGATAGCCCAGGCCGAGGGCAGGGGCGTAGAGATTATCGTCTTCCCCGAACTCAGCATCACGGGCTACAGCTGCCAGGACCTCTTTCGTCAGGACCTGCTGCTCAGCAAGGCTGAAGAGGGCCTGCTGGTACTGCTTGACTTCACCCGCAAGCTCGACATTATAGCCGTGGTGGGACTGCCTGTGCGCATCGGCTCGCTGCTCTATAATTGTGCCGCCGTCATTCAGCATGGCAGCCTTCTGGGACTGGTACCCAAGACCTATCTGCCCAACTATAATGAGTTCTACGAGAAGCGCTGGTTTGCTTCGGCTACCGACCTGTCGTCGCAGGAAATCTATCTGGCAGGTTCGCCTGTCAGTGTGTCGGCAGCGTCGAAGATTTTCGAGACTTGCGATGGCGTGCGCTTTGGCGTAGAGATCTGCGAGGACGTGTGGGCACCCTTGCCGCCCAGCAACAACCTGGCACTGGCTGGGGCCGACATCATCCTGAACCTCTCGGCCACCGACGAGCTCATCGGCAAGCACCAGTACCTGCGCTCGCTGCTCTGCCAGCAGAGCGCCCGCACTATGAGTGGCTACGTCTACAGCAGTTGCGGCTTCGGCGAGTCGACACAAGACGTGGTCTATGGCGGCAATGCCATCGTTATCGAGAACGGTCGCGTGCTTGCCGAGAACAAGAACCGCTTTGCCCTGGAGCCGCAGCTGTTGGTGCAGCAAATCGACGTGGAGCTGTTGCGCGCAGAACGGCAGAACAACACCACCTTCCGCACCGCGCAGGACGGGGCACAGGGCGTCGTCATAGGGTGCAAGCCCACCACGCCGCGCGACTTTGAACTTTCACGCCAGTTCGATGCTCATCCCTTCATACCCGCCGACGACCAGATGCAGCAGACGTGCGAGGAGATTCTCAACATTCAGTCTGTAGGTCTGGCCAAGCGCTTGCAGCACACCCACAGCGAGAAGGCCGTCATTGGCATCAGCGGCGGGCTCGACTCCACGCTGGCCCTGCTCGTCACCGTAAGGGCCTTCGACCTGCTGCGACTCAGCCGCCGTGGCATCGTGGGTATCACCATGCCGGGCTTCGGCACTACCGACCGCACCCACTCCAATGCCGTGAGCCTCATGGAGGCGCTGGGCATCACGCAGCGCGAGATCAGCATTGCCAAGGCCGTCACCCAGCACTTCGAGGACATAGGCCACGATGCCCGCCAGCACGACGTGACTTATGAGAACGCACAGGCCCGCGAGCGCACCCAGATTCTGATGGACGTGGCCAACCAGGTGGGCGGCCTCGTCATAGGTACGGGCGACCTCTCGGAGCTGGCCCTGGGCTGGTGCACCTACAATGGTGACCACATGTCTATGTATGCCGTCAATGCGGGCGTGCCCAAGACCCTCGTGCAGTATCTCATACGCTATGCCGCTACCCAGCCGGCCTTTGCCGAAGAGAGCCAGACGCTGCTCGACATCGTCGATACCCCCATCTCGCCCGAACTGACTCCTGCCGATGCTCAGGGCAACATTGCCCAGAAGACCGAAGACCTCGTTGGCCCCTACGAGCTGCACGACTTTTTCCTCTACTACCATCTGCGCATGGGCTTTCGGCCGGCTAAGATATTCCTGCTGGCCAGGCGGGCCTTCTGTGGCAGCTACGACGATGACACCATCAAGCACTGGCTGCAGACGTTCTGCCGCCGCTTCTTCAATCAGCAGTTCAAGCGCTCCTGCCTGCCCGACGGTCCCAAGGTGGGCTCCGTCAGCCTCTCGCCCCGTGGCGACTGGCGCATGCCCAGCGATGCCTCGGCCGCACTATGGCTCAAAGAGTGCAGCGAGTTGTAGTAATCCCCCACATATCTTCACATCCCCTTGCAGTTTTTAAAAACTGCCATTTCATTTATCATTTATCACTCGCCACTGATTATCAGCGGGTTACATAGTGATAAATGGGTGATAAATGATGAATGGGTCGGGAAAGTCTCAAAAACCGTGTCACATCTTGAAACGAGTAGTGCGGAGCCACCGCACTACTCGTTCACAGTATCGGCACTACTTGTTCGGAGCCTCCGTTCACCCCGTTCACAATACTCGCACAGCAGCTTCACAAACTTAACCAAAGGCAAAAGTACACATATTTCCATACAGCCAAACAGCCAGGGGGACGCGCTTGAATCTAAAAATTGCTTAAATCCTTTTTCGTCTGCAAAAAAAGTAGTACTTTTGTAGGCTGAAACTGAAGTGGGAAAATGCGTCAGCGGGGCTGTAAATGGCCTTCAGCGCGATTTTCGCCGAAAAAATGAAACTTAAAAATAGTGATGGATCAGACGTTTGACAACGACAGAATTCTGAAGATTAACATCGAGGAGGAGATGAAGAGCTCGTACATCGACTATAGTATGTCGGTGATTGTGGCCCGCGCCCTGCCCGATGTTCGTGATGGATTTAAGCCCGTGCACCGCCGTATATTATATGGTATGATGGGCATTGGCAACACCAGCGACAAGCCGCACAAGAAGTGTGCACGCGTGGTGGGCGAGGTGCTGGGTAAATACCACCCCCATGGCGACTCCAGCGTCTACGGCGCACTGGTGCGCATGGGACAGGAGTGGAACATGCGCTACACGCTCGTCGACGGGCAGGGTAACTTCGGCTCGGTAGACGGCGACTCGCCCGCAGCCATGCGTTACACCGAGTGCCGCCTCTCGAAGATGGGCGAGCACATTATGGACGACCTGGACAAGGAGACCGTGGACATGGACCCGAACTTCGACAACACGCTGGTGGAGCCCAGCGTGATGCCGACGAAGGTGCCCAACCTGCTGGTGAACGGCGGCAACGGCATTGCCGTGGGTATGGCCACGAACATGCCTACGCACAACCTGGGCGAGGTGATCGACGGCTGCTGCGCCTTCATCGACAATCCCGACATCGACACCGACGGGCTGATGCGGTATATCCCCGGTCCCGACTTCCCCACGGGTGCCTACATCTATGGCCTGCAGGGAGTGCGCGATGCCTATGAGACGGGTCGCGGACGCATCGTAATGCGGGCAAAGGCCGAGATTGAGGCGGGCGACGCCCACGACAAGATCGTGGTCACCGAGATTCCCTATGGTGTGAACAAGGCCGACCTGGTGAGCTACATTGCCGACCTGGCCACCCAGCACAAGATTGAGGGCATCTCGAACGTGAACGACGAGTCGGGCCGTCAGGGTATGCGCATCGTCGTCGACTGCAAGCGCGATGCCAATGCCAACGTCATAATGAACAAACTGTTCAAGATGACGGCCCTACAGAGCTCATTCTCAGTGAATAACATTGCGCTGGTGCCTATCAAGACGGGCGATGGCGTGCGTCTGCGTCCCCGTCTGCTTTCGCTGAAGGAGTGCATACGCTACTTCATTGAGCATCGCCACGACGTGACCATACGACGCACGCAGTACGACCTGCGCAAGGCCCGCGAGCGTGCCCACATCCTGGAGGGCTTGATCATTGCCGTGAACAATATCGACGAGGTGGTGCACATCATTCGTCAGAGCCAGACGCCTGCCGATGCCCAGCGCAACCTGGAGAAGCGTTTTGAGTTGGACGAGCTGCAGTCGAAGGCCATCGTCGACATGCGTCTGAGCCAGCTCACAGGTCTGCGTGTAGACCAGCTGCACCAGGAGTACGACGACCTGATGAAGCTGATTGCCGACTTGGAGGAGATCCTGAACAACCCCGAGCGCTGCAAGCAGGTGATGAAGGACGACCTGCTGGAGGTGAAGGAGAAGTATGGCGACGAGCGCAAGACCGAGATCATTCCCTTCGACCACGAGTTCAACGCCGAGGACTTCTATCCCGACGACCCCGTGGTCATCACCATCAGCCACATGGGCTACATCAAGCGCACCCCGCTCTCTGAGTTCCACGCACAGGGCCGCGGTGGCATGGGCTCGAAGGGTGCTCGCCATCGCGACAACGACTTCACCGAGTATATCTATCCCGCCACGATGCACAACACGCTGCTCTTCTTCACCAAGAAGGGACGCTGCTACTGGCAGAAGTGCTACGAGATACCTGAGGGCGACAAGAACTCGAAGGGCCGCGCCATCCAGAATATGCTGAACATCGAGCCAGACGACGCCATCAACGCCGTGCTGCGCATCAAGAAGTTCGATGACGACGAGTTCCTCAACTCCCACTACGTGGTGTTCGCCACCAAGCAGGGCGTGGTGAAGAAGACCTGTCTGGAGGCCTACCGCCACCAGCGCGCCATCGGCGTGAAGGCCATCAACATCAACGACGGCGACGAGGTGGTGAGCGTCCGCCTGACCAACGGCCACAACGAGATCCTGCTGGCCAACCGCAACGGTCGTGCCGTGCGCTTCAACGAAGACCAGATCCGCACGATGGGCCGCGTCTCCACGGGTGTCATCGGCATGCGTCTCGACGGCGGCGACGACGAGGTCGTGGGCATGGTGTGCGTCAACGATCCTGAGACCGAGACCATCATGGTGGTCAGCGAGAACGGCTACGGCAAGCGCACCGACATTGAGGACTATCGCAAGACGGCCCGTGGCGCCAAGGGCGTGAAGACCCTGGCCATCACCGAGAAGACCGGCCGTCTGGTGGCCATCAAGGTGGTGACCGATGAGAACGACCTGATGATCATCAATAAGAGTGGTGTGCTCATCCGCCTGAACGTCGACGAGGTGCGTGTCATGGGTCGTGCCACCCAGGGAGTGCGTCTCATCAATCTGACGAAGAAGAACGACTCGATTGCCAGCGTCTGCAAGGTGCAGCGTTCGCGCGACGGCGAGGAGGGCGAGCCGGCCGATATGGCCGAAGGCACCGAACCGGCCGTGGACGCCGAGGCTCCCGAGACCGACGGCACTGCTGAGAACACTAATCAGGAATAACTGTTTAACTAATAACTATAAGATTATGAAGAAACTAATGATGATGGCCCTGATGGCAGCCGCTGCCACCACCGCCTTTGCCCAGGATGCCCTGGTGAAAGAAGCCAAGAAACTGGCCGGTAAGGGTGACTTTGCTGAAGCCGTTAAAGTGATTACGCCTGCGCTCACCTCCAGTGAGACGCTCGACAAGGCCGCCGCATGGCATCAGTACAGCGACATCTTCTATGCACAGCACTCCGGCATCGCCGAGGCTGCTGCCAAGAGCGCTATCACCCACGAGGCCTACGACACGCTGACCATGTATAACGCTGCCATCAAGGCATGGGAGACAGCCCTGAAGTGCGACGAGTTCGACCTTCAGCCCAACGAGAAGGGTAAGGTGAAGCCACGCTTCCGCAACGAGGCCCAGAACCGCTACAAGATCTTCGGTGTGCAGTTGGTGCAGGCCGGACAGTTCTTCTATCAGCATAAGGACAACGACAATGCCCTGAAGGCCTGGAAACTCTACTGCGACATGAAGAATACCCCCATCTTTGCCGAGGTGCAGGACTTCCCCAAGGATCCTTTCTTCTATGATATCACCTACTACACCGCTTTCCTGTCCTACCAGACCAAGGACTACGACAATGCTGTGAAGTATGCCCAGTTGACCGCCGAGAATCCTGAGAAGGTGGAGGATGCCAACGAGATTCTGCTCTTTGCCAAGAAGGACAACATGCAGACAAAGGAAGACTCGGTGTCCTATGTCGCTATGGTGAAGGACCTGCACAAGGCTCATCCCGACCAGGAGCGCTACTTCAACCTGCTGATGGACTATTATTCTCATGCTAACAACCCCGTGGCCATGAACGAGTGGCTGAACGAGGAGAGCCAGATCAACCCCCAGAACAGCATGGTGTGGGCACTGATGGGTGAGAACAAGATGAACGAGGAGAAGTGGGACGAGGCCATCGCCCTCTACGACAAGGCCATCGAGGTGAAGCCCGACTTCGTGCAGTGCATCTTCAACGCCGGCCGTTGCTAC
>JAFVEE010000080.1 GCA_017478085.1 Prevotella sp.
AAGCCGTCCATCTCGGTGAGCAGGGCGTTCAGCGTGTTCTCGCGCTCGTCGTTGCCACCCATGGCGGGGTTCTTCGAGCGGGCACGGCCCACGGCGTCAATCTCGTCGATGAAGATGATGCAGGGACTCTTCGACTTGGCCTGCTCGAACAGGTCGCGCACACGGCTGGCACCCACGCCCACGAACATCTCGACGAAGTCGGAGCCCGACATCGAGAAGAAGGGCACGCCGGCCTCACCGGCCACGGCCTTGGCAAGCAGCGTCTTGCCCGTGCCCGGAGGGCCTACGAGCAGGGCGCCCTTGGGAATCTTGCCGCCAAGGTCGGTGTACTTCTGCGGGTTCTTCAGGAACTCCACGATCTCCTGTATCTCTTGCTTGGCACCGGCCTGTCCGGCCACGTCCTTGAAGGTGATGCCCAGGTCGCCACCCTTCTCGTACATCTTGGCGCGGCTCTTGCCCACGCTGAAGATGCCACCCATGCCGGTGCCCATACCACCGCCCATGCGGCGCATGAAGAGCATCCAGATGCCTATGATGAAGAGGAAGGGGAACAGGCTCCAGAACAGGTTGCTCAGGAAGTTGTTGCCGCTCTGCTGGGCCTCAAAGCTCACCTTGCCCGAGAACTTCTCTTCCTCGCGCTTCTGCTCCACGAAGGTCTCCAGCTTGTCAATGCTGCCGTACTCCACGGCCACGAACGGGTCTTTGCCCACCTGGTCGGCACCTTTCTTGAACACGTCGCGTATGTGCTCGGGCTTCACGTACATGCGTAGCGAGCCCTGCGACTTGTTCACCACGATGCGCGAGGCATAGCCCTCGTCCATGAAGTGCTGGAAGTCGGTATAGGTAATCTCGGCGTTCTGCTGAACCTGCTGAATGGTGCTGTCGCTGTTCTGGAAATAGAGCAGCAAGAGCGTGGCGATGACCACGAAGTATATCCAGTTCATATTGAAGCGGGGCATGTTCATCTTGGGGCCGCCGCCTGGTTTGTTCTGCTGTTGTTCCATTGTTGTCGGGGTGTTAGTCTAAATCTGCTATTCTTGAAAGGCGTGCATCGTCCCAAAGGTGCTCCAGGTCGTAGTATTGGCGCACGTCGGGCAGGAAGATGTGCACCAGCACGTCGCCATAGTCCATGGCCACCCATTGGGCGTTCTCCAGTCCCACCACGTGGGCGGGCTTCTCGTGTAGCTCCATGCGTGCCACGTCGCCCACGCTCTCGGCGATGGCCTCCACCTGCGAGGGCGAGTTGCCCTGGCACACCACAAAATAGCGGCAGATGGTGCCGTCTATGCCGTCGAGGTCGGCCACCACGATGTCGTGGCCTTTCTTTTCCTGTATTCCTTTTACGATTGTCTGAACCAAAAGTGTCGTTTGTTCCATCAATGTTTAATATATAAATAATGTATTAATATGGTGCAAAGGTACGTGTTTTTATCCTATTTGACCGTATAAAACGGTTTTTTTTGAGGATTTTTATAAAAAAGTGCCGAGAAATTTTGGTAGTTCCAGAAAAAGTAGTACCTTTGCACTCGCAAAAACGAAATGACAACGTTGATGCAAAGGAATTGGGGTATGGTGTAATGGTAACACTGCAGATTCTGGTCCTGCCTTTCCTGGTTCGAGTCCGGGTACCCCAACCAAAACAAAAATTGCAAGATGCTACAATAGCTCTTGCAATTTTCTTTTTATCATAAATCACGAAATAATCACGAATTTTGGTGACATAGTTGAAAAATCAAGGTCTGTGGATTATTTTTGCGGAGAGACCGGGATTCGCCCTTTGGGCTTTTGAACCCGTTCTCTTGCTTATCAGCGGAGAGACGGGGATTCGAACCCCGGATACGCTTTTGACGTATACACGCTTTCCAGGCGTGCCTCTTCAGCCACTCGAGCATCTCTCCTTGCAATTGCGGGTGCAAAATTAATGTTTTTCGTTGGATTTTGGGCCGCAATGCATTGTTTTTTAATGTTCTTTATATTTTCACCCCAAACACGCGGGCCACGTTCTCGTTGGTCTTGCGGGCCAGTTCCTCTTCAGTGATGCCGTAGCTCTGGGCCATGCGCTGTAGCACGTGGGCCACGTAGGCTGGCTCGTTGCGCTGGCCTCGCATGGGCACGGGTGCCATGTAGGGCGAGTCGGTCTCGAGCACGATGCGGTCGAGGGGCACAGCGGCAGGCAGCACCTCGGGCAGGTGCGACTTCTTGAACGTGAGTACGCCGCCCACACCCAGCACGAAGCGGTCGAACTGCAGCAGTTCCTGGGCCTCGTGCTCATTGCCCGTGAAGCAGTGGAACACACCACCGGGCAGCTCTCGCGCGTACCTTTTTATTATATGTACCATCTCGTTCTGCGCCTTGCGGCAGTGAATCATCAGGGGCAGGCCCGTCTCGACCGACCACTGCACCTGCTCTTCGAAGGCCTGCAGCTGCTCTTGCTCGAACTCGCGGCTCCAGTAGTAGTCGAGGCCCACCTCGCCAATGGCGATGCACTGAGAGACGAGCGGCTTGATGGCGGCAAGCTGCTCGCGCCAGTCGGCCCGCACCTCTTCGGGATGCAGGCCCACCATGGGGTATAGGTAGCCGGGATGCTGCGAGCAGAGCGCTATGATGCGCTGGCTCGAGGGCAGGTCGATGGCGGGCAGGAAGATGGCTCCCACGCCAGCCTCGCGGGCACGGGCCATCGTCTCGGCGCGGTCGGTGGCAAACTCGTCGCCGTCCAGATGGGCGTGGGTATCGATAAACTGGTAGGCCATATCAGTACTGTCGCTTCACCATTTCGTTCATATACTGGCGCAGATGGGCCTTGCGCTCCTCGGCCACGCCCACCTGGTCAAGATACTTCTGTGCCTCGCCGAAGTAGTGGTTGATCTTCTCCTCGCATAGCTGGCGAATGCCGATGGCATCGTACAGGCGGGTCACGGCGGCTATTTTCTCCTGGCGGTCGAACTCCTTGGCTTCGATCCACCGCATCAGCTCGGCCCGCTGACCGGGCGTGGCGCGGTTGATGGCGTTGATGAGCATATAGGTCTTTTTGTTCGAGGTGATGTCGCCGCCAATGGCCTTGCCAAACACTTTCGGGTCGCCATACACGTCGAGCAGGTCGTCTTGCAGCTGGAAGGCCAGTCCCACCTGCTCGCCCACCTTGTAGAGCAGTTCGGCATCGTGGGCAGAGGCATCGGCCAGGATGGCTCCCATCTTCAGGGCGCAGGCCAGCAGCACGCTGGTCTTCAGACGTATCATCTCGATGTACTCCTCCTCGCGCACGTCGTTGCGAGTCTCGAAGTCCATATCGTACTCCTGTCCCTCGCCAATCTCAAGGGCGGTCTCAGTGAACAGGCTGAGCACGGCGGGCAGGTGCCTGTCGTCGCACTGGGCTATGCGCTGGTAGGCCAGCACCAACATCGAGTCGCCCGAGAGGATGGCCGTGTTGGCATCCCAGCGCTTGTGCACCGTGGCATGGCCCCGTCGCAGGTCGGCATTGTCCATCAGGTCGTCGTGCAGCAGTGTGTAGTTGTGGTAGGTCTCCAGTCCCAGAGCCTGCATTATGATGGTCTCGGGGTTCTCGCGGAATAGGCTGTAGCCCAGCAGCATGAGCACGGGGCGAATGCGCTTGCCGCCCAGCGACAGCACGTAGCGAATGGGGTCGTAGAGCGACTGGGGCCTGCGGTCGTAGGGCAGGGCATCGAGTGCCTGGTTTACCTTCTGTAGGATTTCTTCTGATTTGGGTGTCATAATAGTTT
This sequence comes from Prevotella sp., assembly GCA_017478085.1. Taxonomy (GTDB): domain Bacteria; phylum Bacteroidota; class Bacteroidia; order Bacteroidales; family Bacteroidaceae; genus Prevotella. Next base: position 3,738 of record JAFVEE010000080.1, read on the forward strand.
CTATAACTTAAAGATGATGGGTATGCAAATCTTGGTGCGACAGGGCTGGCCGTGGTCTATGCCAGCCGTCCAGCGGGGCATCATGCGCAGCACGCGCAGCGCCTCGGCATCGCAGTAGCTGTTCAGCGAGCGCACAATGCGCACGTCGGTCACCGAACCGTCCTTGTTGACGATGAACTCGGCCAGCACCTGGCCCTGCACGCGGGCCGTCTGAGCCACGGGGGGGTACTTCAGGTTGCGCGTGAGCCACTTCATAAACTCGCCGGGGCCACCGGGAAACTTGGGTATGTCCTCCACCACGCGGAAGCTGAGCACGGGGTCTTCCTCCTTCTCGTCTTCCTCTTCGGCCTCGGGCAGGTCGTCTTCCTGCGGGTCGCCCTCTACCAGCGCGTCGAGCTGCTGGTCCAGTTGCTGGTCGGCGGGCTGTTCATCGTCGTCGACCACCTTCAGCTTCAGCGTGGGCTCCGGCTCGGCCTTGGGGGCCAGGGCCAGCTCGTTCTCGGGCCTGAAGAGGGGTGCCAGCTCCTCGCCGTTGTCTATCAGCTCTAAAAATTCAGGGTCGTCGAGCGGGTCGTCGGGACTGATGTTGAACTCCATGGCCACGAAGAAGGCAGAGAGTGCCACCACCAGTCCCAAGAGGAACCTCTGGGGGCGCTTTCCTTCCAAATCGGCCTTCGAACTCTTCTTCGTTTCCATAATAAATTCGGCAAACTTCCGTTAATATAACGAAATGCGACTGCAAAAGTAGCACGAGATTTTGAAAAAAGCAGTATCTTTGCGCTGAAATTAAGGATATTTAGATGAAGAAAAGTGTTTTTACCGTCCTGCTTGCCTTTTTTGCCCTCTTCGCTGAGGCGCAAGAGAGCCAGACCGCATTCACGTTTCTGCGGCTCCCGGTGAGTGCCCATGTGGCCGCGCTGGGCGGTGACAACATCACCATAGCCGAGGATGACGCCACGCTGGTCTTCCACAACCCGGCCCTGATGCAGATGGTGAGCGACCGCACGCTGAACGTGAATATGATGACCTACATGCAGGGCACGCTGACGGGCAGTGCCTCGTATGTGCAGACCGTAGGCGAGCGCGGCACCTGGGGCGTGAGCGGGCGCTTTATGGACTATGGCAAGCTGAAGGAGATGAACGACCAGGGCGAACAGACCGGCACCTTCGGGGCTCACGATATGGCTGTGGCGGGCTCGTTCTCTTACGCGCTGTCAGATTACTTCAATGGTGGCATCACGGCTAAGTTCATTGCCTCGTACATAGGCAACTTCAACTCAGTGGCCGCTGGTGTAGACCTGGGCCTGAACTATTTTAACGAGGATGCTGAGTGGAGCGTGTCGGCCGTGGTGCGCAACCTGGGTGGACAGCTCTCGGCCTACGAGGACGAGTTCGAGCGCATACCCGTTGACCTGCAGTTGGGCGTGTCGAAGCAACTGGGTGCCCCCTTCCGCGTGTCGGCCACGCTGGTCAGACTGAACGACTGGCAGTACGGCATAGGCCATCATCTGGTGTTGGGAGCCGACCTGATGCTGGGCAGCCAGTTCTATGTGGCTGCGGGCTACAACGCCCTGCGGGTCAAGGAAATGAAGATCAGCGACAGCGAGGGAGAGGCCTCGCACGGAGCGGGACTCTCCATTGGCGGTGGCCTGCAGCTGGAGAGGCTGAAGCTGCACGTGGCCTACGCCAAATACCACGTCAGCGCATCGTCGCTACTTATTAATATCAGTTATACGCTATGAAGAAAATAACCATTGCCATCGACGGCCACTCTTCCTGTGGCAAGAGCACGATGGCCAAGGAGCTGGCCCGCCGCGTGGGCTACATCTATGTGGACACGGGGGCCATGTATCGCAGTGTGACGCTCTACGCCCTGCGCCATAACCTGTTCAATGAGGACGGCACCATCAAGACCGCCGAGCTGGAGCAGCAGATGCCGCAGATCGTCATTACATTCCGGCTGAACGCCGAGACGGGACGTCCCGACACCTACCTGAACGGCGAGTGCGTGGAGCAGGAGATACGCTCGCTGCAGGTGAGCAACCACGTCAGTCCCATTGCCGCGCTGCCCTTCGTGCGCACAGCCCTGGTGGCCCAGCAACAGCAGATGGGGCAGGGTGGGGGCGTCGTGATGGACGGCCGCGACATAGGCACCGTGGTGTTCCCCCATGCCGAGCTGAAGATCTTCGTCACGGCCAGTGCCCAGGTGCGTGCACAGCGCCGCTACGACGAGCTGCAGCAGAAGGGAATGCCCGCCGACTATGCCGACATACTGAAAAACGTGGAGGAGCGCGACTACATTGACTCGCACCGCGAGGTGTCGCCCCTGCGCCAGGCCGACGACGCGCTGCTGCTCGATAATAGCAATATGACCATCCCCGAGCAGAACGAGTGGCTTATGGAGCAGTTCAACAAAGCTGTGTCGTAGAACGAATCCTTAGAATCTTACTATTTGTGACCCCTGGCAGTGGGCATCGCCATCTATCTGGACGATGCTCACTCCTTTTATGTTTACAGGTACGTCGTAGGCGGTCTGGTGGGCAGGCAGCTGCTGGTCGCTGAGCAACTGGCCTGCAAGCGAGAACAGCCGCAGGCGCAGGGGCGCTGTGGCAGGCTGGGCCAGCTGCAGGTGCAGCAGGCCGGGGATCACGGCAATGCGGGCCGGAGTGGGGTTGGCCGAGATGCCCTCGATGCCCAAGGTGCCCAACACGTCGAGCAGTCCGCGGTAGACGTCAATCTGACCGTAGCCATACTCGTTGTTGGGGTAGCTGAGCGACGGGTCGGGATGGCTGCTGGTGCGGGCTATTACGTCCAGCACGTCGGCAGGCGTCAGCCTGGGGTTGGCCTGTAGCCACAGGGCAATGGCACCGCCCACGGCAGGCGAGGCCGACGAGGTGCCGGTGTTGGCCGTCCAGGCGTAGGTGCGGCCATTAAACGGGAAGTGCTCCACGCTCCAGTCGTCGTCGGGCGAGGTGGGATTGTTCTCTAAGAAGAAGCTGCTGCACGGCTGAATGATGTTGGCCCCGGGAGCCATCACATCGGGCTTGATACGCCCGTCCATCGTGGGGCCCATCGACGAGTGCTCCACGCGCCGTCCGCGCTGGGCTTTCTCATACTCCTGCCACTCGCCCCGGTCGTTGGTCACGCCAGTGCGGTAGTAGGTGCTGCCCACGCAGATGATCGACGGCGAGCTGGCCGGCGACATGATGGTGTGGGTGCCGTCGCCGGCGCAGAGTTCGGGATTGACACTGCTGGTTGTCAGCGCGGCCGACAGCTTCCAGAACTCTACATCGGCCTCCTGGCCCACTACTTCGAGCGAGACGCGGAAGGGCAGCGGTGCCGTGGGGTCGGGCAGGGCCAGCGCCACGTCGTAGCATATTTCCTCGGCATGGTAGCACGAGGGGTAGGCCTCAACCGTGACGGTGGTGCCGATGCCTTGCACGGTGATGGCCTGCGACCAAAGCGAGTCTTCGCAGGCCAGCACGTCGCGGGTGGGAATGGTGATGGTGTCGTTGGCGGCACCATAGACCACGAAGCGAATGTCGAAGGGACTTGCCGACTTCAGCGTACCGTCTACCCCGCCGTAGTTCCAGAGGAAAGTGCCCGTAGAGGCCTGTCCTACAGGCTTGCGGAACCAGAACTTCTGATGGGCGCGGTTGCCTGCTGCCGAGACGATGATGTGGCCAGGGCCCACCATCTTGTCGATCATTTCGTAGTAGAGCAGGTCGTAGCCCCGGAAGTCCTGCGACGAGCCTTCGCTGAAGGAGATGACGCAGGGCTGGCCCACGCTGTCGGCATAGTCGAAGATGTACTTGAAGCCCAGGGCATCGGTGGCGTAGGTGTATTTCTCAACATCGGCAGAATCGATGAACTGCAGGTCGTCGCTCACGGCGTTGGCCACGATGCAGATGTCGCTCTCGGGGGCCATGCCGCGATAGGGCGACTGGTAGCCGCTGCCGGCGGCAATGCCCAGCGTGCCCGTGCCGTGCCAGAACAGCTGGCCGTCGCGCGAGTGGCCCAGGGTCAGCAGCTCGTCGGTGGTGGTATAGTCGCGCCCCACGTAGAGCTCACTGCCCGTGGTGTCGGCCGCAATCATATCCCAGAAGCGGCGTATGCGGTAGTTCTGGGCCGCACTGTCATAGAAGGTGGGGTGGGTCAGGTCGAAGCCAATGTCCATGATGCCCATCACCACGCCACGGCCCGTGAAGGCCTGGGGCAGACCCGTGCCGCTGTAGACGGGCTGCGCATTGAGGTGGATGGCCATCGAGTCGCAGAGCACCTGTCCCGACGGCTCGGCCTCCATGCGGCAGACGCGGCGGTCGAGCGACATCGTGGCCAGTCGGCCCACGGGTATGCTCACGATGCTAATGTCGTCCATACGCAGCAGCTCGCGACAGCCATACTGGGCATAGACCTCTTCGGGCTGCTCGCTGACGCGCACAAAGGCACACACCTCGCGCTTCGCGGCACCAGCCCTGCTGCCCGCCCTGCTCTCGCTGCTTCGCACTTCCTGTCGCACCAGCTTGCGCAGCATGGGCGATAGTTTGTTCCAGCGTGCAGGCTGCTGGGCACTGGCGCTGACGCATGCGCAGCACCATATCATAAGGGCGTATAGCAACAATCTCTCTTTTCTCATTTCTCTCATTCTCTCATTTTCTCAATCTCATCGCGGCACTGCTCCATAAGCCATTTAGGCGTGCTGGTGGCTCCGCAGATGCCCACGGTCTCTATGCCTTGCAGCCAAGTGGCATCGATCTCCTTGGGGCCTTCTATCAGGTGGGTGTTAGGGTTTATGCGCTTGCACTCGTTCAGCAGCACCTTGCCGTTAGAACTCTTGCGCCCACAAACGAAGAGAATGAGGTCGTGGCGCGAGGCAAACTGCGAGATGCTGGGCATGCGGTTGGCCACTGAGCGGCAGATGGTGTCGAAGCTGCGGAACGTGGCCTCGGGCGATATGTGCTCCTGGATATAGTCGATGATGCGGTGGAACTCGTCGAGGCTCTTCGTGGTCTGCGAGTACAGGTAGATGTCGTGGGCGAAGTCCAGCTGCTTCGCATCGTCGAAGGTCTCGATGACGATGGCCTTGCCCTCCGTCTGGCCCTCCAGCCCCAGCACCTCGGCGTGGCCTTTCTTGCCGAAGATCACGATCGAGGCCCTGCCCGCTTCATATTGCTTCTTGATGCGCTTTTGCAGCTGCAGCACCACGGGACAGGTGGCATCGATGATCTCGATGTTGTTGCGCCGGGCCAGCTCGTAGGTGGCGGGGGGCTCGCCGTGGGCGCGCAGCAGCACCTTCACGTTGTGCAGCTGCTCCATCTGCTGGTGGTCTATGGTCACCAGCCCCAGCTGTCGCAGCCGTTCGCACTCCATACCGTTGTGCACAATGTCGCCCAGGCAGTACAACGTCGTGCCTTTGCCCAGTTCCTCCTCGGCCTTCTTGATGGCCGTGGTCACGCCGAAGCAGAATCCGCTGCCGTTGTCAATCTCTATTTGTAGCTCCTTTTCTTCCATTCGTTATGCAAAAGTACGCTTTTTTCCTGAAACCGCCAAATAATTAAGGCCGTTCGTTCAAAAAAGCCCGATTGTACCGCAATGGATGCTGTTTTAGTTTAGTACGGAGGCTTGGAACAAACAGTTCC
>JAFVEE010000007.1 GCA_017478085.1 Prevotella sp.
AAAAATTTTGCAGATTCGAAACTTATTGTTACCTTTGCACCCGCTTAACAGCGATGATGGCGGGATAGCTCAGCTGGTTAGAGCGCATGATTCATAATCATGAGGTCGCCGGTTCAATCCCGGCTCCCGCTACCACGAAGGCAGTTGCAACAGCGTTGCAACTGCTTTTTGGTTTTAAGGATTTTTGTAACGGAGCCTCCGTTGCGGTGTAGCGGAGGCTTCGTTGTGACGCAACGGAGGCTCCGTTGTGGCAGAACGAGGGCTCCGTTGGGTCGTAATGGAGGCTCCGTTGTTTTGCTATATATAATAAGGTGGAAATGGGGTGGGGCGGGCCGTAAGACGGGGGAATTGCCGCTTTGGACGAAAAAAAGCGGGGAAAAGTTTGGAGGGTAGACCGAAAAGTCTTACTTTTGCAGTGTACTATTCAAGTAGTACACACTAAAAGACAAACCAAACGCTTATGATAGACATTCAGAACCTGAGTTTCCGCTACTCAAAGAAAAAGACGGTGTTTGCTGATTTCAGTTTGCAGCTCCACGAGAACTGCATCTACGGCCTGCTGGGCAAGAACGGCACGGGCAAGTCGACGCTGCTCTACCTGCTGGCTGGCCTGCTGCGCCCCGACCATGGTTCCGTGCGCATCGACACGGCTGCCGGTTGCCCCATAGAGGCCAGCGCCCGTCGGCCCGAGGTGCTGGAGCAGCTGTACCTGGTGCCCGAGGAGTTCGAGTTCCCCCTCACCACGCTCGACCGCTACGTGGCCGACAACGCACCCTTCTATCCCAACTTCAGTCGCGAGGTGCTCGACCGCTGTCTGCAGGAGTTCGAGCTGCCCACGAAGATGAACCTTTTCGGCATCTCGATGGGACAGAAGAAGAAGGTGCTCATCAGCTTTGCCCTGGCCGCTGGCACCCGCATCCTGCTGATGGACGAGCCTACCAACGGCCTCGACATCCCCTCGAAGAGCCAGTTTCGCAAGGTCATTGCCCAGAACATGACCGACGACCGTATGATCATCATCTCCACCCACCAGGTGCACGACGTAGAGTCGCTGCTCGACCATATCCTCATCCTCAGCGACGATTCCACCCTGCTGCTCAACGACTCCGTGGCCGCGCTCACCGACCGCTACGCCTTCACCACCGTCCCCGTGGGCGGCGACACCTCGTCGCCCCTCTACACCGAGCCCTCGCCGCAGGGCCTCTCGGCCATCGAGGCGCGCACGCCCGATATGCCCGAGACCCAGCTGAACCTGGAACTGCTGTTCAACGCCGTAACGAAAGGAGTCCTGCGATGAAGAACGTTTCCCTGTCCCGTCTATGGAAGGTGCTGTGCTGGCTGATGCCCGGTAGGGTAGGGCAGCTCATCATCATCGGTGTGTTCACGGTGATGTTTATGGCCTTCCACCTGTTTGATGTGGGCTTCACCGACCTCAGCGAAGAGGTGCTCGCGAAGGGCGCCCACGATGCCGTTGACTCTTTCTGGTCGATTGCTCCCAATCTGTGGTGCATCGGTGCCTGCATGATGTTCGCCCGCCTGGCAGAGCGGCAGACGGCCTTTGGCCTCCTGATGCTGCCCGCCACGATGCAGGAGAAGTTCATAGCCTGTTTCCTGGTCTATAGCATCGGACAGCTATTCGCCATGCTCATTGGCTTCATCGTGGCCGAGGTGCTGTGCGGCTGCCTCTACTACGCGATGGTGCCCACGGCCTTCATCACTGGACTGCCCGACCTGTGGCACCATCTGCTGCTGCGCACCTACTATGTCGATGGCCATTTCGACCTGCTCCTGCTGCTGGACGACCTCTGTCCGCTGCTGTGGTGGCATTCCATCTGCGTGCTCTTTGCCAGTATCATCCGGCGCAATGCCCTGCTCTATGCTATGGTGCCCTTGCTGCTGCTCTTCCCGCTGATGTGGCTGCGCGACCGCTTTGCCACCGAACTGGCCGGTGGTCTCTACGACACCTGGACGCTGCCCCTGTCCGTCATCCTCCCTGTTCTTGCCGTCATCCACTACGTGGTTGCCTACAGGCTCTTCCCCAGTCGCACCCTTGTTGGACATAAACACCTCGCCATCCTATGACTACCTGCTTCAGTATGACGCGTCTCTGTCGCGTCCTCCGCTGGCTCTACATCTACGAAGGCGCCAAGCTGCGCAACCTTTTCTTCATTGCCGTGGTCGTCTTCGCCGCCTATCAGACGGGAGCCATATACTACAATATCGACGCTTATGGCAGTGACTTTGTACAAGGGAATATGCACCTGATGAACAAGATTGCCAATATCAGCTTGCACTATCTTGTGTTCATGATGTGTTTCGGCGCCACCTTCGCCTTCAGCACGCTGCACCGCCGCCACGCCGGACGCCAGTTGCTCCTGTTGCCGGCATCTAACGCAGAGAAGTTTGCTGCCCTGTGGTTCGTCTACGTGCCCCTGCTGGTGGTGGTGCTGGTGTTGGCCTTCATCGCAGGCGACCTGCTGCGCATGCTCATCCTGCCGCTGCTGGTGGACAACGGCCACTGCCCCAGCGCCGTTCCCTACTTCCTCGACAATCTGTGGGGGTGGCTGTCGGGGCAGGAAGAGGTCTATCGCCTCAAGCACCACTTCATCCTCCAGGTGTGGGCACTGTTCCTCTTCTGTCACGCCCTCTGTCTGCTGTGCAGCGTGGTGGCAGGCTACCTGGGCTGGCTGCTCTCGGCCGTCACGCTCTATGTGCTGGCCGATGCCTTCATCCGCTACTACGACCACGTCGCCAGTGCGCCCTACGTGCTGCTTGTGCTGGCCGTGGGCTTCTGCTGGTTGGCCTACTGCCTGTTCTGTCGCTATCCGCTTTTCAAGTCACTCTTTACCCTTCGTTTCCATGGCATTTAATTCAGACAAAGCGATATTCCTGCAGATGGCCGACCGCCTCTGCGACGAGATCCTGGCCGGAACCTACCAGGACGACGACCGCATACCCTCGGTGCGCGAGTATGCCGTGATGCTCGAGGTGAACACCAACACGGCGGTGAAGACCTACGAGACGCTCGCGCGCGAACATATAATATATAATAAGCGCGGACTGGGTTACTTCGTCACGCCCGGTGCCCGCGAGCAGATTCTGCGACAGCGCCGCCGCGAGTTCCGCGAGCAGCAGTTGCCCGAGCTGTTCCGACAGATGGAACTGTTAGGACTGGGCATCGAGGACGTGGTGGGCGAGTGGCAGCACCTGAACCGATAGGACGATTGTCTAATAATTTGACAAAATTTCCGTAATAATGCTAATTTCGGGCAAAAAAGAGCGGCGGGTTGTAATAAATGCGTAACTTTGCCGTCTAAAAAGGTAAAAGCAGACCATGATCCATCTACGCGACATCAACAAGACCTACTACGGTGCGCAGCCGCTGCACGTGCTGAAGGGCATCGACCTCGACATCGGGCGGGGCGAGTTCGTCAGCATTATGGGTGCCAGCGGCTCGGGCAAGAGCACGCTGCTCAACATCCTGGGCATCCTCGACAACTACGACTCGGGCACCTACGAGCTGGCGGGCGTGCTCATCAAGAACCTCTCGGAGACCAAGGCCGCCGAGTATCGCAACCGTATGATCGGCTTCATCTTCCAGTCGTTCAACCTCATCGGCTTCAAGACCGCCGTAGAGAACGTGGAGCTGCCCCTGTTTTATCAGGGCGTCTCCAGGAAGAAGCGCCACCAGATGGCCTTGGACTACCTGGACCGGCTGGGCCTTCTGGACTGGGCCGACCACTATCCCAACGAGCTTTCGGGCGGTCAGCGGCAGCGCGTGGCCATTGCCCGGGCGCTCATCACGCGGCCGCAGATCATCCTGGCCGACGAGCCTACGGGTGCCCTCGACTCGAAGACCTCGGTCGAGGTGATGCAGCTGTTGAAGGACCTGAACGAGAAGGAGGGCATGACGCAGATCATCGTGACGCACGACCCTACCGTAGCCGAGAAGACCAACCGTATCATCAGAATCAAGGATGGAATTATTGAATGAGATCTGGCAGACGGCGCGGCGCAACAAGTTGCGCACCTCGCTCACGGGCTTTGCCGTGGCGTGGGGCATCTTTATGCTCATTGTGCTGCTGGGGGCGGGCAACGGACTGATTAACGCGATGATGCGGTCGAACAGTCGGTTCCTCTCCAACTCGATGATGGTGTTCGGCGGTTGGACGTCGAAGCCCTACAATGGCCTGCAGGAGGGGCGCAGCATCAGTCTGAACTCGAAGGACCTGAGCGCCACGAAGACCGACTTCCCGGAGAACATCGACGATGTGGGGGCCGAGATTACGCAGACGGCCACCATCAGTCTGGGCAAGGAGTACGTCAATGCGCGCCTCGATGGCGTCTTCCCCAACCACATCCGCATCAACAAGCGCGAGATGCTCTATGGCCGTTTCATCAACGAGATAGACCTGCGCGAGCAGCGCAAGGTGGTGGTGCTGAGCCGTTCGCAGGCCAAGGAGCTGGTGAACAATAAACGGGAAACAATAAACAATAACCGTTTTGCTGCGCTGGTGGGCCAGTACGTCAATGTGGGCAACTTCGCCTTCCGCGTGGTGGGCATCTACAAGGACGATGAGAGCCGTCAGAACAACGAGGCTTTCACCTCGTTTACGACCATCAGGGGCATCTATGGCCTTGGCGACGAGGTGGGCAACATAGAGTATTCCTTCCACGGACTGCCTACGGAGCAGGACAACACTGCCTTCGAGACCCGCTATCGTCAGCGGCTGAACGCCAACCACCAGGCGGCACCCGACGACGAGGATGCCGTGTGGCTGTGGAACCGCTTCACGCAGTCTATGCAGATGAACAAGGGTATGGACATCATACGCACCGCCCTCTGGATCGTGGGTCTCTTCACCCTGCTCAGCGGCATTGTGGGCGTGAGCAACATTATGCTCATCACCGTGAAGGAGCGCACCCACGAGTTCGGCATTCGCAAGGCCATCGGTGCCAAGCCGTGGAGCATCCTGCGGCTCATCATCGTCGAGAGCGTCATCATCACCACCTTCTTCGGCTACATCGGTATGGTGCTCGGCGTGCTGGCCAATGAGTATATGGATGCCACCATCGGCCACGACCAGATAGACACCGGCCTGTTCAAGGCCACGATGTTCGTCGACCCCACCGTGGGCCTTGATGTCTGCATCGAAGCTACGCTCGTTATGATCATTGCCGGTACGCTGGCCGGTCTCATCCCCGCCCGCAAGGCCGCGAAGATTCGTCCCATCGAGGCGCTTCGCGCCGAATAATCAAAAGTCCCACCCAGTCCCAGTTAGTCCCACCCAGTCCCAGTTAGTCCCAATAAGTCCCAACAAAAAAAGCCCCCATGCGAATAGACCTCGACACCTACCGCGAAATCCTCGACACCCTCACGCGCAACAAGTCGCGCTCGTTCCTCACGGGCTTCGGCGTGTTCTGGGGCGTGTTCATGCTCGTGGCGCTGATGGGCGGCGGCCAGGGCGTGAAGGAACTGCTGAACAAGAACTTCGAGGGCTTCGCCACCAACTCGGCTATGGTATGGGCGCAGCCCACCACCAAGGCCTACAAGGGCTTTGCCAAGGGCCGCTACTGGCGAATGGACTATAACGATGTGGAACGGCTGAAGCAGCAGGTGCCCGAGCTCGACGTGGTGGCCCCGATGCTGCAGAGCTTCAACGGCACGGCGGTCTATGGCGACCATAAGTCGTCTGTATCGCCCCAGGGCACCACGCCCGACTACCAGCGCATCAACGAGCCGAAGATGTTCTATGGTCGCTACCTGGACCAGATGGATATGGTGCAGCGCCGCAAGGTGTGCGTCATCGGCAAGAAGGTCTATAAGGAGCTGTTCCCCGGCGGGGGCGATCCCTGTGGCAAGAGCATCCGCATTGATGGCATCTACTACCGCGTGGTGGGCGTAGACTATAATATGTCGGGCGGTATGAGCTTCGGTGCCGAGGAAGGCACGGCGGTGGTCATCCCCATCACGCTGATGCAGCAGGCCTACAGCCGTGGCAACGCCGTGGATATGATAGCCGTGACGGGGCGGACAGGCGTGGTGATGAGCACGCTGGCCCCGCGCATCCGCGAGACCGTGGCCAGGGCGCACACCGTAGACCCTGCCGACGAGCAGGGCGTGATGGTCTTCAATACCGAGGTGCTGTTTCAGTTGCTCGACAATATGTTCCGGGGCGTCAACTTCCTCATCTGGCTCGTGGGCCTCGGCACGCTGCTGGCCGGAGCCATCGGTGTCTCGAACATTATGATGGTTACCGTGCGTGAGCGCACCACCGAGATAGGCATCCGCCGTGCCATCGGTGCCACGCCGCGCATGATCCTGTCGCAGATCATCAGCGAGAGCATCGTGCTCACGCTGGTGGCGGGTATGAGCGGCATCCTCTTTGCCGTGGTCATCCTGCAGATGCTGGAGCTGTCGCAGACCGAGGACGGCATCCTGCTGGCTCACTTCCAGGTGGGCTTCTGGACAGCCATCTTCTGTGCCGCCATCATTGCCGCTATGGGCGTGCTGGCCGGCCTGGCCCCCGCCGCCCGGGCGATGAGTATCAAGCCAGTTGATGCGATGAGAGATGAATAAAAAAAGCCCACCCCCCAGCCCCTCCCGAGGGGAGGGGAGTTTTAAAGGTTAGAAATATTTAATGCTGATATATGATGTTTTCAAAGAAAGAAAGTAACCAAAGGCCCCTCCCCTCGGGAGGGGTGCGGGGTGGGCTGAAGCTCATCATTGCCGCGATCATCGCGATCATTTTCATAGGAACCTTCGTGTTCCTCTGGAAGAAAAGTCAGCCCAAGGAGGTCGTCTACTCGGAGTTCACGCCCGAGACGACGGACATTCAGAAGACCACCATCATCACGGGCATCATTGAGCCTCGCAACGAGGTGAGCGTGAAGCCGCAGATCAGTGGCATCATCGCCGAACTGATGAAGGAGCCTGGACAGACGGTGCAGGCCGGCGAGGTGATTGCCAAGGTGAAGGTGATTCCCGATATGGGCCAGTTGAGCTCGGCCGAGAGCCGTGTGCGCCTGTCGGAGATCAACCTGAAACAGGTGGAGACCGACTTCAAGCGCACGGAGAACCTGTACGAACAGAAACTGGTGAGCGACGAGGAATACGAGAAAGCCCGTCAGCAACTGCGCCAGGCCCGTGAGGAGAAGGCCGCTGCCGACGATGCCCTGCAGGTGGTGCGCGACGGCGTGTCGAAGTCGAATGCCTCGGCATCCTCTACGCTCATCCGCTCGACCATCAGCGGTGTCATCCTCGACATTCCCGTGAAGGTGGGCAACTCGGTCATCAACTCGAACACCTTCAACGACGGTACGACCATTGCCACCGTGGCCAATATGCAGGACCTCATCTTCCGTGGCAACATCGACGAGACCGAGGTGGGCCAGCTGTCGATAGGCATGCCGATGAAGATTACCATCGGTGCCTTGCAGAACCTGAACTTCGATGCCTCGCTGGAGTACATCTCGCCGAAGGCCACGCAGAGCAACGGCGCCAACCAGTTTGAGATCAAGGCAGCAATGGCCGTGGCCGAGCATGGCCAGATACGCTCCGGCTATTCGGCCAATGCCGAGATTGTGCTGGCCGAGGCCAAGCAGGTGCTCAGCGTGCCCGAGAGTGCCATCGAGTTCAGTGGCGACAGCACCTACGTCTATGTGCTTGCCGGTTCTTCCGACAAGAAGCTGTACAACCGTCAGCCTGTGGAGACGGGGCTGAGCGACGGCGTGAACATCGAGATAAAGAAAGGCATCAAGGCCGGCGATAAGGTGCGCGGCCCGCAGATTATCACCGACGATAACAACGAGTAAGAAGATGAAGAAGCTGGCATTATCATTTGTCATTTATCATTTATCATTTAGCGGCGCAGCCGCGCAATCGTGGACGCTCCCTCAGTGCATCAGCTATGCGCTGGAGCATAACATCAGCGTGAAGCAGGTGGAGAACCAGGTGCGCCAGCAGGAGGTGCAGTTGTCTACCTCGAAGAACCAGCGGTTGCCCGACCTGAGTGCCTCGGCAGGCCAGAACTTCTCGTTTGGCCGAGGCCTGACGGCACAGAACACCTACACCAATACCAACACCAGCAGCACATCGTTCTCCGTGGGAACGAGCGTGCCCATCTTCACGGGCTTCCGCATTCCCAATACCATCAAGCTGAACCAACTGAACCTGCAGGCCATGACGGCCGAACTGGAGAAGGCTCGCAACGACATCCGCATGCAGGTGGCGCAGGCCTACGTGCAGATTCTCTACAATATGGAGATCAGCGACGTGGCCCACCGCCAGATAGCCATCGACTCGGCACAGGTGTTCCGCTTGCAGGCACTCCTCGACGTGGGCCGTGCCAGCGAGGCCGAGCTGTCGCAGCAAAAGGCATCGATGGCGCAGAGCCAGCTCACCGCCACCCAGGCCGACAACAACTTGCAGTTGGCCCTGCTGGCGCTGTCGCAGCTGTTGGAGTTGGAGAGCCCCGAAGGCTTCTCGGTGGTGAGGCCCGACACGCAAAGCCATCCAGAGCCATTGGCCATCCCCGCGCCCGAGACCATCTTTGCTGAGGCCTTGGCCACGAAGCCCGAAGTGCGCTCGCAGAGCCTGCGCCTGCAGGCCGCCGAGACCAGCATCAGTCTGGCACGGGCGGGCTATATGCCCACGCTGTCGTTCAGCGCAGGCATGGGCAGCAACTACTATACCACCTCGGGCTTCACGGCCGATCCCTTCGGCACGCAGCTGAAGAACAACTTCAGTCAGTATCTGGGGCTGAACCTCAGCATCCCCATCTTCGACCGCTTCTCTACGCGCAACAGCATTCGCAGTGCCAAGATGGACCGCGAGAACCAGCTGTTGCAGCTCGACAACACGAAGAAGAACCTGTATAAGGAGATTCAGCAGGCCTACTACAACACCGTGGCCGCCCAGCAGAAGCTGAAGAGCAGTGAGCAGGCCCAACAGAGCGCCGCCGATGCCTTCCGCGTGGTGACGGCCAAGTACGAGCAGGGCAGGGCCACCTCGACCGAATTCAACGAGTCGAAGAACAACTACCTGCGCACCGAGAGCGACCTGACCCAGGCCCGCTACGAATACCTCTACCAGCAGGCCCTCATCCAGTTCTATCGGGGGAAAGACCTTGTTTTCTAAGAGAAAGTGCCGTAGATGCTCTGGGCATCTACGGCACTTTCTGTTAGAAGGTATATCAAATCGTTTTTTTACTTCACCAGCACTTTCTTCGTACTGCCATCGGCATAGCGCACGATGTTGAAGCCACGGCGCAGGTTGCTGAGGCGCGTGCCGTTCAGACCGTAGATGGCGGTGCGAACGGGCTTCAGTGTCTGCTGCACCTGCTCGATGCCCGTCATACGCTCCTGCGACTTCTCGCCCTGGTTGGCGATGTAGATGTCGTAGAAGCCCACCTTCGAGTTGTTGCCGCACAGGTAGGCGCGTACATACACCTCTTCGGTGCCCTCATACGAGCGGGTGATGTTCTTCGTCAGGCGGTTCAGGCCCTCCATCTTGATGGTGTCGCCAAGGGTCTGCCAGCTGCTCTCCCACGCGTTGCCGTCAGCAGAGGTCTGAAGGACAAACAGGTGCTTGGTGACGCTGCCGTCGGTGGTGGGCTTCACGATGCTACCCACGTTGATTACCACGTCGAACGGACCGGCATACTTCTGCGTGGTCACGAGATAGGCATTGTAGGGGAACGAGAAATCGCCAGGCTGCGTGTTCTTGTCGGCCAGGTTAATAATAGCCTTTGTTGCAGGGAAGTCGGGGTTGATGTCGTCGACCGTAGCATAGTTGTAGCCATTGCTGTCGCCGATGTTCTCGCCCGTGGTGAGGTTCTCCCAGTCCACGATCTGACCGCGCGAGCGGACGGCCCAGCCTGTGCCGAAGTCCTTCTCCTCCTCAGGGTTCAGTTCGGTGTAGGTGACGCTGATGATATCATCGCCCGTCTCGGGGTCTGCACCCTGCGATTCCTCCTTGCGCGAATCGGGGTTGTAGTAGCTGTAGGCAGCCTTGTCCTTGCCCCACGAGAAGTAGTAGGCCGTAGAGGTGCTGCCGCCGTTGTAGTCGGCTGCGTTGGCATCCATATGGCTCAGGATGTCAATGCGCACCTGGGCACCCGTCACGTTCACGTCGGCCGAAGCCACCTCCGAGTTCACCATGCCCTCAGCCACGGCGAAGGCATAGATAGTGCGGCTCTTCGTCAGTTCGATGGGAGCCTCATAGACACCCGAGTTGCTGGTCTTGTTGCTGCCACTGTAGTTGTAGTAGATGGTGGCACCCTCGGCAGCGGTGATGGTCACGATGCTCTTGCCCTCGCCGTTCTCAACAGCGATTACGGGTGCTGCCACCTGGTGGCGCAGGTCGACGAGCTGCTCGGCCACCTCGCTCAGCAGATAGCCATCGCCCAGGGCCACGGCCTTCACGGTGATGCCCTCCTGGCTGATGACGAACGGCTCAGCGTAAGGCGTGCTCTCAGCCGTAGGCGTAGAGCCATCGATGGTGTAGAAGATCTGGGCACCCGTGACGGTGCTCTTCAGCATCACCGTGGTGTTCATATCCTGATACTCTAAGGCGATTTCGGGGGCAGGAGCCTGCGAAATTTTGGCCTTCGAACCGGCAACCACCGAGATGGCGTTGGCCAGCAGGTCGGTATTGCCGTTGTGGCCCACCACCACCTGGTCGAGCGGCAGGTACAGATAGCCATTATGGTTCAGGTTGTGGGCGTGAATGGCCACAAGCTCCTCGTTGCCATAAGGCGTAGCCAGCACGTTGTCCTTGGCAAAGAGCCCCGTCTCGCTCAGAACGACGGCCTGGTAAGAGTCGGCTTCGGTGATGGGAACCACCATAATGTCGGGATTCTCAGGATCCTCGCCCAGCTCCAGGTTCTTGAAGAGCGCGTTGTTGGGCACCTTGGTCATGGCGAAGGGCGAACCAGAGTCGGCCAGCGAGCCGTAGCCCCAGGCCTCATAGATGCCAGGGTTCAGGTTGACGGTGGGCACGAAGGGCTGGATAGCCTTCAGCGAAGCGATGGCCTCGGCGTTCTCGACGGTCGAGCTGATGACGATGGCATCGTACTGCGTCAGCTGGTCTACGGTCAGTGCACCGGCGGCCTCGATGGGCTCTACGGTGTACTTGTCGTTGGTGCTCACCGAGCTGTAGGCGCGGTCGTTCTCCAGGCTGCCGCCATACAGGTAGCCCACCTTCGACTTCTGCGTGTCGTCGCCCACCTCGATGCTGTAGATGTGACAGCCGCTGGTGTTGTAGACAATGATGTCGACGGTCTCGCCCTCGGTGCCTGCGGGAGCCTCCCAGCCCTCTTCCCAGGTGTAGGTGTCGCGGGTGGTGGGCTTGAACGAATCGCCAATCTTATTGGCTGCGTCGATGCTGCCCACATACAGCTCGATGCCGCGGGCATCGGTGGGCTTGTGCGACTCGACCACGAAGGTCATTTTCTGGCCGATGCGCACCTTGGGGATGGTGAAGCAGGGCACGCTCTTGCCGCCGCCGCCCAGCCACAGGTACTGGTTGCCGGCATACTCGCCCAGGGAGGTAGAAGAATAGTCGATGGCGATGGCCAGCGAGCGGTTGCCGCAGTAGGTGGGGTTGAAGACCAGCCCCTCGGTCTCGGCAATCTCCACGCCGTTGGCCGTCAGGGTGCTCATAGAGGCATCCTGCAGCCAGAAGCACTTGCTGGCTGTGGCCTCGGGAGCCACGGCTCCGGCCACGTCGTCGGCCTTCTTCTCAATGTCGCTCCAGCCGTCGGCGGGACGCTCCTTGGCGGCCTCGGCCAGCAGGTTGGCGATGGTCTGCGGACTCCAGCTGGTGAAGTCCCACTTGCGATAGCCCTGTGCGCTGACCGAGAGGGCCACGACGAGCAACGCTGCTAAAGTAAAGATTTTCTTCATACACAATTAGTTTTTAGTAAATAGATAGATTGTTTAGTCTTTGCCTGCAAAATTACACAAAAAAGCCGAACCTCCAAAGGAAAGTCCGGCCTTTTTATTAAATAAGGTGAAAAATGCTTACTTCACGATGACCTTGCGCACCTGGCCGTCCTGGCCCACCACGATGTTCAGGCCGCGCTGCATCTGCTGCAGGCGCACACCGTTCAGGCTGTAGATGCCGGCATTGAAGCTCTTCCTGGCTACGGCCACCTCTTCGATGCCCGTCAGCTCATCGTTCAGCTGCTGCAGCAGCTCCTGCGACTTCTCGCCCTGGTTGGCAATGTAGATGTCGAACACCTTCACGCCTGCCGAGGCAGCCTCGTCGATGACGCGCACGAACACCTCGTCGTTGCCGTTATAGCTGATGAGGCTCTTGCCCCACATGCGGCTGTAGCCCGTCTTGGCCACCTCGCCGATGGTCTGCCACGTCGTGCCGTCGGCCGACACCTGTACTGCCAAGGGGCCGCCAGCCATGTTGGCCAGCACCACCACGTCGAGCGGAGCCTGATACTTGTTGATGGTCTCGATAGAGCCGTTGCCGGGCTCGCCAGCCTGGAACTTGTAGAACTGAATGTCGTAGCTGGTCACGGGGAACAGCTCGTCGACATCGGTAGAGGCGATGGGGTTGTAGTTAGAGTCCTGACCGAAGTTGGTGGTCTGAGCGCCCGTGTTCTGCCAGATGAGGCAGGTGCCGCGCGACACCAGCTTCCACTCCGGGTTCTCGCCAGCCTCGTTGACCACCTCGGGCTCGCGCAGGTCGGCATCCGTGTAGATGATAATCTCGTCGCCCGTCTCAGGATCTTCGCCCTTGGTGCCCTCGCCCGTGTACATCGTCACGGCACTGGCACCCCACGAGAACATGCCCTTGCCATTGGCCACGGACAGTCCGGCAGGATTGTTGTCGGCAGTCCACTGCGGAGCGCGGAAGTGGGCAGCCACGTCGATGACCACGCGCGGGTTCTGCACCAGCACGCGCTCGGTGGCCACCTCAGAGAACACGGCCTCGCCGGGCTCGCCTATGGTGGCAAAAGCCGTCACCGTCTGCGGCATGGTGATGACCACGTCGATGCTGTCGGCATACTTCGTAGACTTCAGCGTGTCAACGGCCCCCACGAAGTTATACCAGATGGTGGCATCTTCGGTCTCGGTGCTGAGCTTGATGGTGCTCTGGCCCTCGCCCCTCTCAGCGGCGATGACGGGCGTCTTGGGCTGCTCCTTGATGAGCACGTCGAGCGAGGCGGTTGCACTCAGCGTGTAGCCCTCGGCAATGGCCACGGCCTTCAGCGTGCAGGGCTGGGTCAGGGTGATCACATCCTCATAGGGCGTGCTGGCGGTGGTGGGGTCGCTGCCGTCGATGGTGTAGTAGACCTGTGCCTTGGGCAGGGCCGGAGCCTTCACCGTGACCAGTGTCTGCAGGTGCTTGTACTCCTTCTGAATGGTGGGAGCCGTGGCAGCCGTGATCTCGCGCTTCGAGTTCTGCAGCGTGCTGATGGCGTTGCTCAGTACGGTCAGTGCGTTCTCGGTAAGGTCTTGCTGCGAGTAGTAGGGCAGGAAGATGTAGCCGTTGTGGCTCACGTTGTGCGTGTGGATGGTCACCACGTTGTTGTCGGCCTCGCCTGTATCCTCGTTCATGGCCACGCCCAGGATGGGATCGCCGGCAAAATACTCGCCCAGCGTCACGCCCTTGGCAGCATAGCTGTCGTTCAGGGGCAGCACGTAGCTGCCTTCGTTCTCCTGCAGGTCGGCATCCTTGAAGAGGGCGTTGTTGGGGCTCTTGATGATGGCTACGCCCAGCGTGCTCACCACCTCGCCATAGCCCCAGGCGGGATAGAGGTCGGCATCCAGGTTGAGCACCGGCGTCCAGGGAAGGGCCTCCTTCAGCACCTGCACGGCGGCATTGTCGGCAGGCACCGAGGCACCCACGATGGTCACCTCATAGTCGCGCAGGGCCTCGGCCTCGATGGCCGTGGTGGTCACGTTGATGGCGTCGACGCTATACAGCTCGTTGGCCTGCAGGTAGCCCAGCACCTGGTCGTTCTCGGCACCGTCGTACAGGTAGGCAATCTTGGCCGCCTGGGCCTCGTCGCCATTGTCGATCATGAACAGGGTGAAGTCGATACCGGCATTCGGCGTCAGCTTGAACTGCACGTCTACAGGGTCGGCCGATGAGGTGACCACCTCCCATGTGAAGGAGTAGGTGCCCAGCGAGCCTTCCACCTGGTTGCCGTTGAAGATGCACTTACCGCCCGTCGTCACGCCATCGGTCAGCACCAGATAATCCTGCACGGGGGCGATGCCACGGTCGGTGGCCGAACCGTTGGCCGAGCGGCCCACGATGGTCACCGTCTGTCCGTTCTTCAGCTGCGGGAAGGTGATGGTGGTGTTGGCACGGGTCAGTCGGATCCTGTCCTGTGCAATGTGAATGCTGTTGCTCTTGTTGTTGCCAATGTCGAAGAGCAGGCCAGCCGTCTCGGCAATCACCTCGCCGTTGGCTTTCAGCTCCTCGGCGGCCGAGGGCTTCACGGCGTTCTGCCAGTTGTTGGTCACGCCACTGGCATCCTGGCCGTTGGGCGTCCAGTTCTGGGTGTCGGCGTTCAGGTTGGCCACCGTCTCAGGACTCAGACCCTTGGTGAAGTCCCAGGTCTTCTTCTCCTGTGCTTGCGCCGTGCCCACAATGAGGCCCAGTGCCAGCAGTACTAAAGTAAAAAGTTTCTTCATAAGCAGTTTTTATTTAATTAGATGAGTAGATGTATCAGCAACATAGATGCAAAGATAAGCAGAAAAGTTTAATCGGCAACAAACTGCAGGCAGTGATTTTTGATTTTTTGCCTGCGATTTTTGCCCTTCTGCCGCGTTGTGAAATTAAACGGGCCGAATTGTTGGTGGTTTAACACCCGCCTGCACCTCATCGTGGTGCAAGTGCGGGGCTATGAGCTGCTGCGGATGGAGGAAATACGATGAAGTTGCTATACGTCTTTAACAAGATTGTCCTCTGTATCTTTATAACCTTTCGTGACATAGAAAAGGCGAGAGATACCTTTGAATTGGAACCTTGCTTTTCTGACAAAGCTATGCCACAAAGTACCACTGCCCATCGACCCATAACCTGTCATGGCTTTGCAGCGCTTATTATATATAAACTTTATCTTCCCATATTTTTTTAGAGCCAAAGCCATTGAGCCATCTTCGCCCCTAATAATGTCAACTCTGTATGATTCTTTGCGAGCATACTCGGCGTTATAGGCAAAGACCAGTCCTCTAACAGAGAGTTCCGGACGTTTGAAATGCTGTATCCACAAAAACAAGTCACGTGCCTTTTCATAAAGACATAGTTCTAATTTTGAGTGATTTCTGTCTGGCAAATAACCCCATGTAGCAGAAACACACGCTACGCCCTTCTGCTGCAGATGCTCTATCATCAACTCAAAATAGTGAGGCGGGTAGATTGTATCTGCGTCCACATCAATATAATAACGTCCTCGTGCATGCTGTAGCCCACAACGGCGGGCATAGCCACAACTATGCATATGCTCCTTGTAGAATGGGATGCCGGAGTTTTCGTAGACCTCTGTTGTGCGGTCAGTAGAATCATTGTCCACGCCTATAACCTCTACAGGAAATTGACACACCATTTCGCTAATCGACCACAGACAAGCCTGCAGACGTGTCTCTTCGTTATAGGCTATAACAACTATTGAAGCCAAAGGCTGTTCACTCTGCAAACGGGCTAACCTCTCTCTCGTTTCCCTAATTATATCAACAGGAACGTCACTGAAAGGTTTCCCATAAATAGACTGATATTTCTTGTACCACATAACACTAAATCCAATGAATAATTTTACCAACGATATAACACAACTTAACCGAAACAGCTGAAGGAAGATGGGCGACTATATAAAATGCTAGGTTGTACCAGCGATAGCGACGAAAATGTAAAATTTCCTTCAAAGATGCGGGATGCCTCAACTCTTTGTGTATTTCACTGTCTGTAAGCCACTCCGAAAACCGCTTGCGATGCCTAAGTGCCACGCATACCGCACGGAACTTGTACTTCATTACTTTTGCACAATGGACACAATAGAAACTCTCCTCCTTGACGCTACCACATCCCATAGTCATGCGCTCGTTGACAAGGAAGCGCTCCCTTATCTCATCTACAGGAATAAGATCACGACTATTATAACCCATCAAGGATTTATCGCGAATCACATAATAGTAGGTGACATCAGGCATCAGTACAGCTCGTTCAACTTTAGCATAATATGCGGAAAAGAAAAGGAACTCTTCACTATTTCTGCCAAAGAATTTCAAATTGTATCTTCTTAGAAACTGGATTCTAAATAACACGTTGAAAGGAAGCGTACTTACGTTAGCACGGAGGCTTTTACATACCAGGTTGGCAAATGCTCCTTTGCCTGCAACTACCTTATACAGGGGATAAGCGTAGCAACCAGAATAAGAGCCAGTCCGCATAATAAAAGTTCTCGAAGATGCGTGCACAACATCAGCATTATTGTCTTCAGCATGACAGACCATCATTTCTATTGTCTGCGCCTCAACAAAATCGTCAGAATCCAGGAAATACAGGTATTCCCCATTTGCAAGACCTATAACGACATTTCTTGCCTCGCTAACCCCCATATTACGCGGCTGTCTTACGACCTTTATCCAGTGCCCGTTTGGATGTTGCTCCTTCAGACGTAAAACTACATCCAAGGACTTATCAGTGCTACAATCATCAACGACCAAGACCTCCAAATGCTGATAGGTCTGA
>JAFVEE010000008.1 GCA_017478085.1 Prevotella sp.
GACGCGATCCTGACGGCCACGGTGACGGCGACGGTGACGGCTGCGGGCGGAAGCATCACGGCCAGCGCGACGTTCAACGGCACGGCCTACACCGACACGAAGACCGACCAGTTGGGCCGCAGCGACGGGCGCGACGGCAGCGAAGCGAACCCCTACGCCATCGGCAGCCCCGAGGCGCTGGCCCTGCTGTCGGACTACGTCAACGCGGGCAACAACGCTAGCGGCCTGCACTTCGAGCAGACGCAGGACATCGACATGAGCAGCGCCGGACGCTCGGCCGAAGGACGCTCGCAAGGCGAGAACTTCACGCCGATTGGCAGCAAGGCCAATGACTTCAACCCCACGCCGTTCAACGGCACCTACGGCGGCACGGGCTACTACGCCGGAACCATCACCCTCGGCGCGGCCACCAAGACGGGCTACACGTTCGACGGCTGGTACCGGAGCGCTGACCTCAGCGGCGACGCCGTGACCACCATCGGCGGCGGCCAGACGGGCGACGTGGAGTTGTGGGCCAAGTGGACGGCCAACCGCTACGCCATCGCCTTCGACGGCAACGGCGCGACGGGCGGCACAATGTACAACGAACTCTTCGACTACGACGAGGCCAAGGCCCTGACCGCCTGCACCTACACCCGCACGGGCTACCACTTCACGGGCTGGAACACCGAGCGTGACGGCAGCGGCACCAGTTACGAGGACGAGACCAAGGTGCAGAACCTGACCGCCGAGCAGGGCGGCACCGTGACGCTCTACGCGCAGTGGCGCCTGCAGCACCGCTTCAACTACGACGAGGGCATCTTCCGCTGCTACAACGCCGCCAACAGCAACGAGGTCTATTGGGCCTACGCGGGCGAGACGGTGAAGGTGGAAGTGTGCGACGGCAGCAGCGAGTACACCATCTACGTGACCGCCGAGGACGGCACCGCCATCGCGTTCGACACCGAGACCAGCACCTTCACCATGCCCGACCAGGAGGTGTACGTCACCTCGACCAGCGTCAAGAAGATGGCCTACACCACCATCCTGCTCGACGACTTTGATGCGTGGACGGACGTGGTCTATCTCTACGACGCCAGCCAGCCCACCGTCACGCCCACCGTCACCGTCATGGATGGCGAGACCGTGCTGACCGAGGGCACCGACTACACCCTTGAGATAACCAACAACACGGGCAGCGCCACCCAGATGGTCACCGCCACCGGCACCGTCACCGGCAAGGGCGGCTACGTGGGCACCACGACCCAGACCTTCCGCATCACGCCCTTCAACATCGCCAACTGCGAGATTCGGGGGACGCTGGAGGCGTACGACGACGGGTACGGCGTGTACTATCCGCTCTCTGAAAACGTGGAGGTTTGGAATGGCGAGACGCAGTTGACGCTCGACACGGACTATAGCCTCAGCATCGCAGACGCCGATTCTTACGAGGTCGGCCATTTCTACAATGCCACCGTCAAGGGCACGGGCGACTGGGGCGGCTCGAAGACCTTCCAGTTCCAGGTCGTTGAACTGAAGCACACCGTCGTGTTCGATGCCAACGGCGGCACGGGCACGATGGCCAGCGACGTCGCCACCAAGGGCCAGCATTACACTCTGCCCGAGTGCGCCTTCACCGCCCCCGACGGCAAGAAGTTCAGCCACTGGGTAGCCAGTTGCGAGCCTGACGAAGAGAAACAGCCCGGCGACTACTTCACCGCACCGTACATCTGGAGCGAGAACGACGTCGTGACCATCACCGTGACGGCCTACTGGAGGGAGTGTGAGACCGTCAGCGTGACGCTGGCTCCTGCGGGCTATGGCACCTACTACGACTCGACGAACGACATCATCCTGCCCACTGGCATAAAGGCCCGCATCGTCACTAATAACGATGGCTATGGCTCGCTGACCTACCAGACCATCGCCGACGGCGACAACCTCGCAAGCAACGTCATCCCCGCCGGCACCGCCGTGATGCTGCAGACGGCCCCGACTGCCGAGCCGCAGCAGCATGTCCTCATACTCTCCAGTAAGTCGGCAGACCGCTACGAAGGCGAGAACCTGCTCCACGGCAGCGACGAGGCCACTACGACCTACGGCGGCAGCCTCTACTACAAGCTGACCTACGGCTCGCAGAACGGTCACGAGGATCTCTTCGGCTGGTACTGGGGTGCCGAGAATGGTGCTGCCTTCATCAGCCCCGCCCACAAGGTCTGGCTCGCCCTGTCCGATTACGACCCAGGCGAAGGACAGGGCGGTGCTGAGGATGGCCGCCGCTTCATCAACCTGCCTGAATGGGAGGAGGCCAGCGGCATCCGCTCTCTGTCTAAGGAGTCAAGGAGTGAAGGAGTCTGGTACACCCTCGAGGGCAAGCGCCTCAGCGGCCAGCCTGCCGCCAAGGGTCTCTATATCAACAATGGCCGCAAGGTAGTGATTCGCTAAGGATCTTTTTTGTCTAAGGAGAAAAGGAGGAAAGGAGGTGCGCCTATGGCGCATACAGAACTCCAAAACTCCTATACTCCTTAGACAAAAACCAAGGTATTAATCCTTAGAATCCATTGAATCCTTAGACAAAAAAAGAAAAGAAATAATTAAATCCATAGAAAACAATGAACAAGAAAGTATATCAGAAGCCTGCCATGCAGGTAGTGAAGATTCAACACCAGTGCAACATCCTTGCTGGCAGTCCCGGAACCCATGATGAGTATAGCAGTGGCCCCAGCTACTCCCGCGAGGCTCGCGGCTGGTCCAACGACGAGGACGAGTAACCCGCCCCCGCCATGACACGACCGACCATCCTACAGACACAAACATCCCCCGCACGGCGCAAGGCTGTGCAGGGGATGCTGTTATGGTCGTTGAGAAGAAGAGGTTTATTCGCAGAACATCTGCCTGAAGACATCTTGCAGCGTGGCAATCTCATCACTGGCAAGCGTTGCCGCACGATTCTTCAGTCGCCGCTTGTCAATAGTGCGTATCTGGTCGGTTGCAATCTCGCCATCACGACCCATGATATGACACCTCACGCGATAAGGATAGCCATGAATAGCCGATGTCACGGGAACAATTATCACGGTGTCAAGATGGTCGTTCAACTCCTGGGGACTGACAATGACGCAAGGGCGAATCTTCTGCATCTCGGCACCGATGGTGGGGTTCAGATCAACCCAGTACACATCATACTGGCTTACCATTTCCAGTCCTCCATCGTTTCGTCCTCAAACACGTCGGCAGCCATCAGCCTGTCCTCGCCGTCGGCATGTGCCTGCTTTGCCGCAGCAGCCCAGCCCTTGCGCGTGGCCGCGCCTTGCGACTGCTCCGTGAGGAACATCACCACAAGATGTTTCTCCTCGGGGGTCAGCTCCTGCATCATCCCGATATACGGAGCCATCCGCGTAGATTTCAATCTCTGTATTGTCGTCATAATCCTAACATATCTGGTTTATGGCAGCAAAGTTACACATTATTTCCGAAACGACAAAAGAAACAGCAATAAATCGTCAAGCTCCGCGACACGGGCAGCATCCAGTCTTTGTCTAAGGAGTCAAGGAGAGAAGGAGTAGCGATGCCTGCAAAAAAATCCTATACTCCTAAACTCCTTAGACAAAAAACAAAGTCTTAATCCTTAGAATCCTTGAATCCTTAGAATCCTAAAAACAACGGAGCCTCCATTGCGATGCGATGGGGGCTCCGTTGCGTTGTAATGGAGGCTTCGTTAGATTGCAACGGAGGCCCGGTTAAGGGGTAACGGAGGCTCCGTTGCAAAGAAGCGGATATGGGGGGCTACTCGCCCAGGCCCAGTTTCTTGTTCCAGTTCAGGTACCAGGCATTGGTGTTCATGAGCTTAGACTGAAGCGAAGCATCGAGCACACCATTGCGCTGGGCCACACGGTTGGCAAGGAACGAGGGATCGCCACGACGCAGGGCAATGCGCATGAGGTCGTAGAAACGCTGACCCTCGAAAGCAAACTCAAGAGCACCCTCGTTGACGATCATACGCTCGATGCTGTCGATCTGAAGTTCCAGGCTGTCGGCCGTGGTGAACTCCGGGAACTTGTAGTACTGGTTGGCACGCGAATCGCCCGAGCCACGGCTGTGGATGCCCTGCTGGGTGGCGGTGTAAGTGGCCGATCCTTCGAGCACATAGTACTGGTTCTGGAAGTCGAACTGCTTGATGTAGGCCGAGTCGCTGACACTGGTATAGTAGGGCAGCACGCCCGAAGCGATGCTCTGGTTGCTGATGCCCTCCTCGAGCACCTTGAAGGCCATACGGGGATAGCCGGCACGGTTCAGGGCCTCGGCCATGTGCAGATAGACCATCTGGCGGCGCCAGATGTTGACGTGGCGATACATAAACTTGTAGATCTGCTGATAGGTGACCTGCTCGTTGTTCTTGCCACGGAAGTTGTCGGTGGTGCGCCACCAGTCCAGCAGACGCAGGTCGCCGGTCTGGTTGTCCTCGAGCGTGCGGGGGGCGTAGATGGTATCGCCCTCGGTGGTCACCATGCAGTACCACTGCTGCTCGGAGAGGTCCTTCAGGCTCTGCGAGGGCACGATGCTGACGTGGTAGTCGTTGTCGTCGCGCGAGTTGAAGAGCACGCGCAGCTGGTTGTAGTGGGCATTGGCCACCGAGTCGTACTCAGCCGAGATGGGAATCTCGGTGATGAGCTCGCCACGGGTGCTGTAGGCGTTGCCGAACGACAGGCTGCCCACGTACTGATAGCGCCAGGTGGTGGGCTGACGATGGCCCCACGTAGCGGCATCGGTGCCGGTAGGATAGGAGTTGGCCTCGCCATTGCGGGTGTTCAGATAGTTGTAGTAGCACAGGGCAGCCTCACGATAGTGACCGGCCCAGAGGTTCAGCTCGCCCAGCATGATCCAGAGGGGGAAGTAGCTGAGGCGGGTGTCGACGCCACTGATGGTGCCCAGGCCGGGATAGTCGCGCTGGTAGGTGGGCACCAGGGGGGTGAGGTCGGCAATGAGGCGGTCGCACAGGGGAGCAATGCCAATGAGCTCGTAGCTGCTCTCGGCATCGGCATCCTGCTTGGTGAGGATGGGCTTGGTGACGTAGCGCACCTGGCCATAGTTCAGGGCCAGCTGCAGGTAGGTCCAGGCCCGATAGGCCTTCACGGCAGCATACTCGCGCATGAAGATGTACTCGTCGCGGTTGTTCTTCAGGGCGGTGTCGGCATGCTCGATGAAGTAGTTGCAGTTGTTGATCACGGCATAGTAGTCGCGCGGCTGGTTGTAGATGTTGTCGTCGTCGATGCTGAAGTTATAGATCTGACGCACGTTGGCCGGTGCATAGTCGGTCAGCTCGACCAGGTCGCCACGCAGCTCGCCCAGCAGGATGGTGCGGTCGGCCAGCAGCTGCAGCTTGTCCATAATGCCCACCACGGAGTAGATGGTGTCGACGGCATTGTTCAGGTGCTCCTGGTCGGCGAAGAGAACGTGGTCGGACTCCTGCTCGAAGAAATCCTCGCAAGAGGACAGGCCCATACCAACCACCATGGCAGTGGCAACACCGCAGCACACCCGACCAGCCTTACTGAAAAATTTATTCTTGAAACTAATCATAATTGCTCATTATTAATTATTCATTATTCATTAGTGTTGGCCACTCTTACAGGTTGATCTTCACACCAGCCACGAACGAGCGGCTCTGGCCCAGCTGACCCATATCGATGCCCTGACCGAGCACGGCATTGGTAGAGGAGAACTCGGGGTCGCTGCCCAGGTAGCGGGTGAGGGTGAACACGTTGTTGGCCTGTACCCAGAACTGCAGGCCCTGCAGGAACTGCGAGTTCACGGGCAGGTCGTAGCTCAGGGTGACGGTCTTCAGGCGCAGGTACGAGCCATCCTCGATCCAGCGGTCGCTGAAGCGGCTGTTGCCCATGGGATCCTGGAACTGAATGCGGGGCATGTCGGTCTGCTGACCCTCAATCTGCCAGCGCTGGGTCATGGCCACGGTCTGGTTCATGAAGCGGTTGCCGCCCTCGAGCTGCTGGCGCATGTAGTTGTAAACGTCGTTGCCCAGCGAGTAGTTGAAGCGCACGTCGAGCTTGAGGCGCTTGTAGCTGAGCGAGGTGAAGATGTTGCCATAGATGTCGGGATTGGGGTCGCCAATGACCACGCGGTCGTAGTCGTTGATCTCGCCCACGCCGCCGTGGGTCTGGTCGAGGTCGACGAACTTCACGTCGCCAGCCTGGAAGTAGGTGCGGGTGATGCCGTTGTCGCCCAGGATGTACTGGGCAGCGGCGTCGGCCTCAGCGGTGGTGGCGTAGACGCCCTCGGTCTTGTAGCCATAGAACAGGTTGGCAGCCTGGCCCACACGGGTGAGGATGGTGGCGCCACCCACCTGGGTGAGCATCTCCTCGCGGCCATCGGCCAGCTCCTTGATCTTGTTCTTGTAGTGGCCCACGCTGGCACCCAGCTGCCACTTCCAGTCCTTGAGCTCGAGCACCTTGGCCGTGGCGGTCACGTCGAAGCCCTCGTTCTGCATCTTGCCGCCGTTGCTCCAGTTCTGCTCCAGGCCAGAGAGGTAGCCCAGCGACTGGTAAGTGAGCAGGTTGTCGGTGGTAGAGCGGAAGTAGTTCAGGCTGAAGCCCAGGCGGTTGCCAATGAGGCTGGACTCGAGGCCCACGTTCAGGCGGCGGGTGGTCTCCCACTGGATCTCGTCGTTGCCAATGCCGGCGAAGGTAAGGCCGGCGGCACTGGTGGAGCTCTTCATGTACTGGCGGGCCACGAAGTAGCTGCGGGCAGCGTTGTAGTCGATGTCGTCGTTACCCGAGATGTCGAAGCCAGCCGTCAGGCGCAGGTAGTTGATGCTGGGCACCTTGGCCAGCCAGGGCTCGTTGGTGAGCACCCACGAAGCCTGCACGCCGGGGAACACGCCCCAACCGGCACCGAACATCTTGAAGCCGGCGTCCTTGCCGAAGCGCGACGAGCCCTCAATGGTCAGGTTGGCCTGCACGTAGTAGCGGTTCAGGTAGTTGTAGTCGGCCTGGGCATAGTAGGCCAGCGAGTTCCAGTCGGCTGCATCGCCCTCGGTCGAGGAGTTGCGCAGGCCCGAGGAGAGGAACGGGGTCTTATCGGAACCGGTGTTGTAGCCCCAGCCCACGTTCTGCTTGAAGCTCTCGAACTGCAAGCGCACGCCGCCGAACACGCCGATGCTGTGGGCATTGTAGCGGTTCTGCCAGCTGAGGCGGGTGTCGCTATAGACGGAGTTCTGCTTGGAGAAGAGCGAGCGGCGCTCGTTTTCCATCTTGTCGCCCACCGAGGCCACATAGTAGCTGGGCACGCCGTTCAGGGGGATGTAGTACTCCTCCTTGGTGTTGATGAGGTTGTAGCTGAAGTGCTCCTGCAGCGACAGGTGCTGATTGAACACATAGCGCGGGGTAACGGCAATGTTGAGCATGGAGTTCTCGAAGCGGTTCTTGTTCTCGGCATCGGCATACTCATTGAGTGCGGCGGGGTTGGCCAGTCGCCAGTTGTAGCTGGGATAGTCCTGCAGGGCCTGGTTGAGGTAGGACTCGTCGGTAATTTCCCACTGACTGTCGGAGAAGTGGGGCTGCAGGTTGGCATCGACACCGTAGCTGTAGGGATTGAGGAAGGGGCTCTTCACGTAGGCCAGGAAGCTGGGCGACGTGGGGGTGCCCTCGTCGTAACTCAGGGGTGCGCTGTCGTCGCGGATGGTGCGCGTCTGGTTGCCGAACGAGGCATCGAACTTCACGAAGAAGTTGTCGAGCAGGGTGATGTCGGTGTTGAAGCGAATGTTCAGACGGTTCACATCGTTGTACTTCAGCGGGCTGTTGGCCATGGTGTAGTTCACCGAGAGGTTGTAGTTGGCCACGGCGTCGCCACCCTCTACGTTGATGCCGTAGTTCTGGGTCACGGCCTCATGGTAGACGTAGTCTTTCCAGTCGGTGTAGTTGCCATGGTACATGCGATAGTAGTAGGCATTGTTCTCGTCGAGGAACTGGAAGTCGCTCAGCTTGGTGCCGGTGGTCTTGAGCAGGTCACTGGCATAGCCACGATACTGGTCCTCGCTCATCATGGAGACGAACTTGGGCTGCAGCGTGATACCGGCCGAGGCCGAGGCGGTGATGCGGGTGGCCATGGAGTGCGAGCGCTTGGTCTCGATGAGGATGACGCCATTGGCACCCTTGGCGCCATAGAGGGCTGTGCCATTGCGCATCACGGTGACCTTCTGAATGTCGAGCAGGCTCAGGTTCGACACGATGTCGTTGAAGAAGCCTGCATGGAGCAGCTCGCGGCCATACTGCTGGTCGATGGGCACACCGTCGATGACGATGAGCGGCTGGGCATTGACGTTGAGCGAGTTGATACCATTCATAAAGATGGTGCCACCCACGCCGGGGGTGCCGTTGTGGCCGGTGGTGCGGGCGAAGGCGCCCAGCTGCTTCTGGATCTCGTCCTTCACGTTGTAGGCGTTGCTATACTTGAAGTCGGTGGCATCGTAGTTGCTGAGCACGTTGACGCCGGTGCTGTAGTCGGGCGAGAAAATGGCCGAGTGCATGCACACGTCGAACTGGCGCTCGTCGGGCTGCAGGCCCATACGCACGGCGTTGAAGTCGGGCGAGGTGACATAGAGCGAGGTGGCCAGCTGGGGCACCTTCAGCTCGTAGGTACCATCGTCTTCGGTGAGCACACTGTAGCCCTTGAAGTCGGAGGCCTGGACGATGGCACCCGGGATAGGCTTGCCAGTAGCGGCGTCGAGCACACGGCCCTTCACCGTTCGGGTGTCGTACTGCTTCTGCTTCGGTGCGGCCTTGCGCACAACGGCCTCCTCCTGCTCCTCGTCGTCAAAGTCCTCGTCCTGGGCGGAGAGGCTCAGCGGGAAGGCCATTAGCATCGTAAGTCCAAATAAGATATATCGTTTCATATCGTTCCTATTTTGTTTCGTTAGGGTTCATATTCTCTTGGTCAGTTTATTGCTCATCGGTGGCTTCCAGATGGGGCCTGAAGATGATACAGTCGATGCGCAGGGTGTTGTCGAACATGCCAGCCGACAGCAGGAAGGTGGGAATGTTGCTCAGGATGCGAATCTGCACCTGCGCATTGTCCAGGCCGAAGGAGCAGGTGGGGAAGACCACCTTGGTGCCCAAGCTGATGGTATCGACGTCGAGGCCGCTACCTTTGCCCTTGCCCTGCGTTCCATTGTAGGAGCCCAGCTGGTACTTGGCATTGTTGAAGACCTTGTCGTTGGCATCGGTGATGTTCTCGCGCGAGGGGCCGGTGCCATCGAGATCCTTGTACAGGCGCCACGCGGCAAAGCTGGTGGGCAGCAGGCGGGTCACGGTGCTGTCGGCAGCATCGGCGGGAACGGTCACGATATAGATGTCGTAGGGCACGTTGGAGAGCACGTTGGGCACCTGGATGGCGATGTCGGGGTTGTTGACAGCGGCATTCTTCGGGTGAATTTCCAGATAGGCATTGCCCGACACGCGGTTGTAGTACTTGCTCCACGACGGCACGCGCACGGTGCTGAAGCGTCCGTAGGTGGTGTTGGCATCGTAGATGATGGAGGCGTTCTCGCCCTCGACCACGATGTCGCGCAGGAAGGTCTGGCGGGGATCCACGTTCCAGGTCTGGGCCTTGAGCACCTCGCCGTTGCTGCACTTGATGCGCTCTACATCGCTGAAGACGCCGCCCTGTGCCAGCGGGTTCTTGTACTCGTAGTAGGCCAGGGTGTCGCTGCCCCACATACGCTTACGCATGGAATAGGACACGGCGTTGTAGGAACGCACCGAGTCGACGCGGGTGATGCCGTCGGTGGCATAGCGGTTCAGGGCCGGGTTGGTGGTCATGCTGAAGGCAGTGCCCTCCATAATGGCCAGACGGGGCTTGGCCCAGCGCAGCGAGTCGTAGTTGTCGACCAGTTCGTGGTACTGGAAGTAGGGCTCGTACTGGTTGAGCAGGCGGGCCCAGTCTTCGTTCTTGGGCATGAGCATCCAGTAGGTACTGTCCTCGCTGTTGATGCGTCCCAGCTCGAAGAACAGCTCGTTGTACTTCACCATGACCGAGTCGAGGTAGGTGGTCTTACCGTTCTTGATGTCGCCGGGAACCGAGAGGTCCTCGTCGAGCTCATAGCGGTAGTAGTGCGAGTTGTAGAGGAAGGCGGCCACGCTGTCGAGGTCGCTGTCGGTGCGCACATACTCGAAGATGTTGTTGTAGAACCGGACCGGCTGCTGCAGCGTGAAGAGCACGCCATTGTCGTAGAGCGTGTTGGAGCTGAGCAGTTGCTCGCCACCGAAGGTCTGGCCATTGAGCACGATGTACTTGCCGTTCATCATCACGATCGAGTCGTTCTTGGCCGATGCATCGGCCACCGAGTGGGTGTAGCGGGCAATGTGGTTCTGCAGGAACTCCTTGATGGCGCGGTTGTCGGCCAGGCGCACGCCCTCGGCAGCCTCCTGCCGGTAGAGGGCAATCACGCTGTCGGCCTGAGCGCTCGTGAAGTTGGCATTGGAGGGAGCAAAGACGGTGAACATCTGGCTGCTCTTGAGCGACTTGTCGTAGCCGCAGGCCTCGACCACCCGGCGGAAGTTGCTCAGCTGGTCGTTCTGCTCCAGGGCCTGCCAGAGCGTTCCCTCGTTGGCACCCGCCAGAGGCGTGTCAACATAGTGGTCGTCCCAGGTCTCGGTACAGGCCGTGAAGGTGAGGGCGGCCACGGCCAGCCCTATCACCTTTTTATTATGCTGAATGAATCTGATCATAATTCTTAATTCTCAATTCTTAATTCATAAATCTTATAGGTCGTCCTCGCGCATCTCACCGTCGCTGATGCCATAGACGCTCTTGGGCACCACCTCGATGTAGTCGAGCATGCACTCGTTCTTGCCTCGCACGATCTTCGTGGCCTTGCGAATGCGCACATAGTAGTACTTGCCGGGCTCCATATTGGCCGTGCAGAGCACGATGCGGAAGGTGTTGGCAATGTCGGCGAAGTGGGTCTTCGAGCTCTGGTCGCCGGTGCCGCAGCCGCAGCCCCAGGCACCGCGATAGAAGCCCTTGTTCTTCAGCACCTTCTGGTCGTTGGTCAGGATGTCCTCGGCCTCAGTGTCGCCCTCGCCATTGTCGGGATAGGCCAGCTCACGAATCTTGGTATAGCCCGTGACGGCCGAACCGCCCACGGGGGTATAGGTCAGGTTGAAGCTGGTGCCCAGCAGTTCGGCATTGTTCATCTGCACGTCCATATCGACGGGCACGCCCTGGGGCTCGGTGGGCACTTCCTTCTCGCCGAAGTAGAACTGGCAGATGGTGCGCACGCCGGCCATGGCTGCATAGCCCAGACGCACCTGGTAGGTACCGGCCACGGGCACGGGAGGCAGACGGAAGCTCACGTCGAAGTTGCCCTGGGTGATCATCTCGTCGCCACTGTACGACCAGTAGCCCGAACGCGGATGGCGGTACACGAAGTAGCCGTCGCCGCTCATGGTCACACCCGTCAGGTAGCCATCGGGATAGTAATAGTTGTAGCCCACCTCGGGCATCTTGTCGAGGATGGCATCCTTCTGGTGAATCTGGTAGTCGCCGTTCATGCGGTGGCCATTGGTCATCATCTCGGGGAACAGGGCCGACATGTCGATGCGCATGCGGGCGTTGTCGACCACGTCGCGGGTATCGGTATTGAAGGCGACGATGTCGTTGATGTAGAAGTAGAAGCCGTTGGCGGCGTCGTTCTCATAGCCATTCTCCACGGTGTACTGCACCTCGCTGCCTTCAAGGGGTTTGGCCGTGAACTTGTCGTAGCGACGGTTCAGGTAGTGGCGCTTCAGCGTGGCATGGCTGCCCAGGCCGCTCACGTCGACGGTGTACTTCTCGACCTTCAGCATGGTGTACTGCAGCATCGTCTCATACCACTCGGTGGGGTTCATATAGTTGGTGAAGATGCCCAAGTCATCGCGCACGGTGAGGTACTCGGGCTTCTCCATCGAGCGGGGCAGGATGTGGTAGGCCATAAAGCGATAGAGCGGGTTGCGCGGATCGTCCAGATGGTCGAAGCTGGTATAGTCCTGACCGGCATCGGCGGGGAAGGTCACGTCGTAGATGCTCTTGGCCAGGTCGTAGAGCTCGTGCAGGGCCTGCTCAGCGTTCTCCTTGGGGTCGGTCTTGATGTAGCCTCGCTGCAGGAGCACATCGTTGGGCACCATAAAGGCGGTGAAGCCGTAGTACTTGTGCTCAGGGGCCAGGGCAATCTCGTCGGGCTCGGCACCCGAGGTGTAGCGGTACTGGTACTCGGGCTGCTCGTAGCTCTCGTCCTCGTAGGGCATCATGGCCTCGTCGAGACCGGTGCGCTGCAGGGCCAGGTAGTACAGGCTGAGGCGCGGGTTCTTCTTGATGAGCTCGGGCACCATGCGGGTGGAGTTCTCAAGCACCACGTCAATCTGCTGCACGATACCGTTCTCCACGGAGTCGTTCTGCGTGTTATAGTTGATGCGGGCCGTGCGGTTCAGCAGCACCACGGCATTGCCGTCGGCATCCTCGTCGCTGTCTGCCTGAATGAAACGGCGGTTCATGTTCATCACACCAGCGCCGATGTCGTAGGTAGAATAGGCCTTGTCGCTCGTCAGGTGGGTGCGGGCAATGGTGTCGCACTCCAGGTCGGTCAGCTCGGCTACCGATGAGCGGCCCTTCTGTGCCAGGTAGGCCTGCACGGCATCGTTGGTAGGCACGAAGCAGGTGTAGTGGCCGTAGGCCGAGAGCAGATCCATCAGTCCGGCACGCTCCACGATGGTGGTGAAGTCGCTATAGTCGCTGCGGTTCCTCAGGTAGTCGCTCATCATCTCGCCCGTGAACGAGTAGTAGTACTCGTCATCAGGCTCGTCGGAGCACGATGTCAGCACCGGCAGCGTGAAGGCCACTAAGGCCAGCAGGGCAAATATCTTGTTCTTCAGTTTCATAATCATTCAACTTTTAAGTATAATACGTTTTACACCTCAATTTCCCGAAGTATTCGTGAAGCTGCTGTTCTCGCCGCTGCCGAATGCGGGGTTCTGCACGAGTGCATTGTTGACGCGCATTTCCTCCAGGTTGTAGGGCCAGAAGATGGCATCGATTTTCTTCAGACGGCGCAGGGCCACGGCCGAGTTGGGCAGGTCCTTGTAGCCCAGGTAGCCGGTGAGCACGTCGGTATTGCCGTCGCGCAGCGAGCGGCGCACCAGGTCGTACCAGCGCTTGCCCTCGAACATAAGCTCGCGCTGACGCTCTTCGAGCACCAGTTCCTGCATGGTCTCCTTCTTGGCCACGTAGCTCTTGGCCTGCAGGCTGTCGGTGATGATGGTCTGTAGGATGGAGCGGTTGTTCACGGCCTGCACCAGTTCGAAAGCCCGCGACAGCTCACTGCTGCCATCGCTGCCCATCTCGGTGAGGGCCTCGGCCTTGAGGAGCATGATGTCGGTAAGACGGTAGATAATCCAGTTGCTGGTGTTGTCGTCCTTAGGATAGGGCGAGGTGACGGTGAGCATGTAGCTGTTGGTCGTCGTACCCGACACGGTGATGTCGTTCATACGCCTCACATACTTGTTGATGCCGTACTGCTTGGAGCCCAGGCTATACATGTTCTCGTAGTAGCGGGCATCGTACTTCTTGAAGAGGTTGCTCGACGAGTTCTCATCATAAATCAGATAGGCGGCGGGGCCCACATAGCCCTGGGGGTCGGTGGCATTGCCGTAGAGGGAGTTGACGGCGCCGTTGCGCATCATGCCCGAGCTGTTCATATAGACCAGCTCGAAGATGATCTCGTCGCTATCGCCCACGCCCACTGAGCTGTTGGTCTGGCCGAAGATGTTGTAGAAGGCACGGCCAAACTCGTTGGAGGTGCCATAGCGGCTGGCCTCGATGGGATAGCCGTTCAGTCGGCCATCCTGGTCGAGGTTACGTCCGGAGTACTTCTCCTTGTAGTAGTCCTTCTTCGAGTCGATGACCAGGTCGGCATACTTCACGCAGTTCTGGTAGTCCTGCTTCCAGAGGTACATCTCGCACAGCATGGAGTAGATGGCATCGCGGGTGATGCGGCCCGTCTGGTAGAGAGCCTGCGTGCTGGGGTAGCGCACCATGGCGTCGCCCTTCACGCTCTCCAGGTCGGAAATCAGGCTGTCGAGGATCTCGTTGAACGGCGTGGCGGCGATTTCCATTGGCTGGTTGTCGTCGGTGTAGGCCTCGGTGATGTAGGGCACATCGCGGAAGGTGCGAATCAGGTAGAAGTAGCACAGGGCGCGCAGGGCCTTGGCCTCGGCCTCGGTGCTGCGCAGCATGGTCTCGGAGTAGGCGGGATCTTTCTCGGCCACCTGCGGAGCATAGAGCAGCACGGTGTTGCAGCGGTTGATCACGCCATAGAACTCATTGTAGGTCGTATAGCCGTTGCTGGCATCGATGTTCTCGTTGATGACGCGCTGCAGGTTCACCACATTGCTGATGTTGGTGCCCTTCTCGATGTTGTCGCTGCGGAACTCGCCCCACACCATCATGCGGCTCACCACATTCTCGGTCTGCAAGGCCGAGTAGCAGCTCACGAGCACATTGTCCACGTCGCTCTTCTCGTTCCAGAACTTCTCCAGCACGATGCGGTCCTGCGGTTCAATCTCAAGGAAGTCGCCACAGCTGGAAAAGAAGAGAGCCGAGGGAGAGAGGAGAGCCAGTGCAGCAAGGCCCCTCACCTTTTTATATATAGCATGTTTTCTCATCATTTCTAATTCCTCATTAGTAAATTCATCAAATTATGTTGATTAGAATCTCACGGTCACACCCAGGGTGTAGGACTTGGATCGAGGAGTCTGACCCGTATCGCAGGCAGGACCGTAGCCGCCGTAGGCCACTTCGGGATCGACGCCCGAGTACTTCGTGAGCACGAACAGGTTGTTGGCGCTCAGGTAGAAGCTCACGCCGCTCAGGCCGATGGTCTTCACCAGCTTCTTCTTCAGGGCGTAGGTCAGCTGCAGGTAGTTCAGTCGCAGGTAGTCGCCCTTCTCCACGAAGCGGTCGCTGATGAGCGTGTTGCGGTTGCTGTCGGCACCATAGAGTGCACGCGGAATGCTCGTCACGTCGCCTTCCTTGCGCCAGCGGTAGTTCACGGCCTCGGCCTGGTTGTTGTTCGAGATCATGGCCTCGAGGTCCAGACGCGACAGGTTCAGGATCTTATTGCCCAGACGATAAGTGAACTGGGTGCTCAGGCGCCAGTCGCCATAGTTGAAGGTGAAGCCGAAGCCACCGGTCAGCTTAGGCAGCGAGGTGCCCAGGTAGACGATGTCGAGTGCATTGATGTTGCCGTCGTGGTTCACGTCCTCGTAGATGGCATCGCCACCCTTGAAGAAGCGGGTCGAGGTAGACTCGTTGTCGTAGGCAAAGGCCATGGGTATGGGCTTGCCCTCGTCGTCGACGATCACCTTGCCCTCGGCGTTCTGTGCCACAGGAGCCGTGAGGGGCATGCGCGTGGTCTTCAGCACGTCGGTATAGAACTGTTCAGGCAGGTTGCCGCTCAGGAAGTCGTTGACGAAGTCCTGATAGGTATTGTAGTTGCTCTGTATGAGCTGCGTCTTCCAGTTGGTCTCTAAGAAGTCGTAGGAGCAGTTGTAGACGCCCAGCGAGCGGAAGCCGTAGATGGAACCGAAGGCGTTGTGCAGCTGAATGCGGGTGAGCACCTGGCGGTTCACGTTGGTGAACGTGGAGTTCTGGTTCTTCAGCAGGTTCTCGTCCATCTCCAGGATCTCGTTGCGGTTGTTACCGAAGTTCACGTTCATATCCATCGAGAACTTGCCCTTCTTGATGAGCTTGTTCGTGTCGATGTGGAACTCCCAGCCCATATTGCGCATCTTACCGTTGTTGCGATAGGGCAGCGTGGTGAAGCCGGCGTTCGAGGGAATGCGGAAGTTGGCCTGCAGAATGTCCTTGGTGGTCTGGGTGTAGCCCTCGAGGGTGACCTTCAGTCGGTCGTCGAGGAAGCCCAGGTCGATACCCAGGTTCCAGCTGTTGGTGCGCTGGGCGGTGAGGTTGGTCAGGCGGATGTTCTCCGGGCGCATCAGGCCGCTCATGTCCAGATAGGCACCGGTGCTGCTGTAGATAGAGGTGTACAGGTAGTCGCGCGAGGGCTGGTTACCGTTGACACCCCAGCTGGGACGCAGCGAGAGCATCGACAGGTACTTGGTGGCCCACTTCATCCAGGGCTCGTCGATGATGTTCCAGCGGAACGAGGCCGAGGGGTAGTAGACCCAGCGCTTGTCGGGACCGAACTTGGTGGTTCCCTCGGCACGCAGCGAGGCCGTGAGGCTGTACAGACCGCCCTTGTAGGCGTAGTGGCCTTGCAGCACGAAGTTCATGGAGCGCCACTCGCCGTAGCCCGACGAGATGCCGGTCACCAGGCTGCCTGCGTCAGGGCTCTCAATGCCGCCCGAAGGCAGGCCCTTGCCGCTGGTGCCCTGCGAGCTCGACGTACCCGTGTTCAGCTCGAAGCGGCCCATCAGTCCGGCCGAGTGGTCCTTGTTGGTGAAGGCGGGGGTGAGGGTGAGCTGCTGCTTGGTGTTGAACGACACGCGCTTCGACGAGCCGCTGTACGAGGTGTTGATGCCATCGTGCCAGTCAACGGTGGTCAGCTCGGCGGGGTAGAACGAATCGTCGTAGCTGTTGAAGATGTTCATATAGACCGATCCGCGCCAGTCCAGACGCCAGTGGTCCTCGTCCATGCCCAGGAGCTTGTAGTTGATGATGAGCTCGGGGTTCATGTCGTAGGTGGCCGACGTGTTCTTGGCCAGATGGGCCGAGGCCACGGGGTTGCGGTAGGCCTTCTGGTTGTCGGTCTTGCCGCTCGACGGGTTGAACACGTTGGAAGCGCTCTGCAGCATGTTGTAGTAGGCATCGGTGTCCTCGCCCGTGTCGGGGTCCTGCTCGTAGATGCTCATGTTAGGCATCTTCAGCATGGCCAGCCACAGCAGGTTGTCGCTGTTGCGGTGGTTCTTGGTGTAGGTCATGGCGAAGTTGGTGCTCACGCGGATGCGCTCCGACACGTTGTAGTCCAGGTTCACGCGGGTTGAGAAGCGGTTCAGCTTCTGCTCGATGACCGAACCCGTCTCGTGGTCGAAGCCGCCCGAGATGCGGAACGTGGCCTTCTCGCCACCACCCTCAATGGTGAGGTAGTGGTTCTGGCGCAGACCCCACTGGGTCACGGCGTCGTACCAGTCGGTGTTGTTGTTGTACTGCTGGTACTCCGAGTAGGTGGGGTCGTAGTTCAGCTCGCGGATGTTCGAGGCCTCATCGCTCTGGCGGGGGTTGAAGTAGCTCTCCTTGAGCAGCATGGTGTAGTCGTCGCCCGTCAGCAGGTCGTAGCCCTTGGGCTGGTAGGTGCCAGTGAGCTTCAGCGAGTAGGTGAGCTTCGGCTTGCCGCGGCTACCACGCTTGGTGGTCAGCTCGATGACGCCCGAGCCGCCCTGCGAACCGTAGATGGCCGTAGCACCGGCATCCTTCAGCACGGTGATCGAGGCAATGTCCTCTGGGTTCACGTTCAGCAGTTCGGCAAACTTCTCCTGGTTGGCACCAGCCAGGTCGAAGTTGTCCATATCGAGGTCGTTGCGAATGTTGCCGTCGACCACGATCAGGGGGTTACCGTTGGTCAGGTCCGAGACCGAGGTGGTACCACGCAGACGCATGGTTGATCCCGAGCCCAGGTCGCCGCCCGCCACGATGTCGAGACCGGCGATACGGCCCTGCAGGGCCTCGTCGACGGTGGTGATGCCCAGACCCTCGAACTCTTTCATCGACACGGTCTGCGTGGCAAAGGAGATCTCGCGCTCTGGTATGGCCAGGTTGTTGCCGGCCAGGCGGCGCTTCGACTTCACGGTCACTTCCTTCAGCACGGTGGCGCTCGACATCATGACCTTGAAGGTGGTCTTGTTGATGGGCAGGGTCTGCGTCTTCAGGCCCACGTAGCTGAAGCGTATCTTGTCTTTCTGGTTCTTCACCTTCATCGTGAAGTTACCATTCAGGTCGGTCACGGCGCTCTCGATGATACGCCCCGTGGCATCGATCTCGCACACGGTGGCACCCATCAGCGGGCCCATGTCGTCGCTCACCGTACCGTGAACCGACGTTATCTGCTGTGCCTGCAGGCCTAAGGCCAGCGCGCACAGAATGGTCGTAAGGATATATCTGAGTTGTTTCATAGCCATTCGTTACTCGTTTGAAGCGTTAGCAATAGCGATCTTCTGGTTCACCTCGTCCTCCCAGCTGGTGAGCTGGCTCTCGGCGAAGAACAGTGCGCCGCTCTTCAGCCTGTGCACCACGCCGTCGCTGGTGGCATAGATCAGCTTGTTCTGGTCGTTGCCGCCACCCTTCTGCTGGGCCGTACTGGTCGATGCACCCTGGTTCCAGAACTCGCGGATGATCTTGTTGTAGAGACCGCTCTCGGTGTCGATGCTCAGCGAGCGGCCACTGATGGGATTGCCGGCGGCATCGAGTGCGGGCTGTGCGTGCCCGGCCTCGTCCATGGTGTACTGTCCCGTCACGGTCATGCTGGTGGCATCGGCGCTCACCTTCAGCGAGTAGAAGCGGTTGTTGGCAGGGTTCACCTTCGACGACTCGAAGGCGGTGTTGCTGATGCGTTCGCCATTCACCAGCACCGAGTAGTCCTGCACGTGATAGCGAATGAAGTCCTGAATGCGGCTCAGGATGACCTCCTGGGCGATGGCGGCATTGGCGGTAGTGCCCCACTTCGTGGCCGTGGCCTGTGCCAGGTCAGTAGCGGTGGGCAGGTAGCCGCGTGCCTGCAGGTCCTTGATGACCTCGTTGGTGGGTACGTAGACGGTGTAGTGGTAACCGTCGAAGAGCGACAGGTTGTAGTGGCCGTTGTTGGGATAGGCCTGCACCGAACCGCTGCTGGCCGAACCGCTCAGCGAGGTGGTGAAGAGGCTGCTGCTGTTGATCAGGCTGAAGAACTCGCTGAACTCAGGCGTGTTCTTCAGGACCGAGTAGACCGACTCAGTGCTGCTCATGGGAATGCCGCCCGACATCTGGTACGACTT
This sequence comes from Prevotella sp., assembly GCA_017478085.1. Lineage (GTDB taxonomy): Bacteria > Bacteroidota > Bacteroidia > Bacteroidales > Bacteroidaceae > Prevotella. The sequence continues at coordinate 19,014 of JAFVEE010000008.1, forward strand.
ACCGTTGCCGATGCCGTTCTTCTCCTTGGTCTGGTCGTAGATCACGTCGACCACCACGGGCTGGTTGTTCTCGATGGCCAGGCTGTCGGTGGCGATGGGCAGGTTGGCCTCCTCCAGCTGGTAGCCGCCAGACACGGTCATCGTGTTCTCAACATCGGGGTTGAGCACGCGCACCACGCTGCCGGCACGGGTCATGTAGTACTCCTGACCGCTGTTCAGCGCACCCACGATGATGAGCTGGTTCATCAGGTCCTTCAGTCGGTTCTCCACGATGTCGCGGGCCGTCTCGCTCTGCAAGGGAATGGGGTCGCGCTTCCAGCCGCCATTGCCGTCGCTGCGCAGCGGGTAGCGGCGGGCCTTCACGCGGTTGGCCACCTGCACGGTGGGGTCGGTGTCGTAGTAGAACTCATAGAGCATACCCTGTGTGGCGCCATAGAGCGTGGGGTCCACGTAGGTGAGCAGGGCGGTGTTGGTGGGCAGCAGCAGGCTGTAGGTGGCCTCCATTGACGACAGCAGCGACTTGAAGCCCAGCTGGTCGATGGCCCAGTAGATGATGTTCATCGTCTCCTTGTGGATCTGGGCGGGGAAGGCTACCGATGCGTAGCTCGACGGGGCGAACACCTTGTTGGTGAGGTAGACCACGCCGTTGCAGCCCATAAAGCAGGAGTCGACGTTCTCGGGCAGCACGTTCATCGTGACCTGTGCGTCGTCGACGATGCTGGAGAACTTCGAGGGCACGGTGCTCACGAAGCTGTTCAGCATGTTGTTGTTCAGCAGGTCGGCCAGCACATCGTCGGGCACGTTGTCCCACGTGCCGTACTGGTCGCGCAGTGCCGAGCCGCCGCCCGTCTGCCACCAGGCAGCCAGGGCCTCGTCGCTGGGCACCAGCATGGCGGCAGCATCGTAGTGGTAGTCAATGCCGTCGCGGTTGTATATGTATTGGTTCCATCCCGGGTCGAAGAGCAGGGTGGCATCGGGTGCCGTCACGCCGTCGGGCAGCACGTCGTTGGCGCGCCCGCCGTTAGAGAGGTCGCTCAGGTAGCGCAGGTTGAAGACGACCGAGTCCTGCGGCGTGTAGCTGGTGTTGTACAGTCGGTTGTACTCCGTGAGCAGCGTGTTGTTGAAGTAGGGAGCCGAGAAGCGGTCAATGAGGTTCGACCAGCGGCTCATGTTGTTGGGGTGCTGCCGCAGGATCTCGGCCATGTTGTCGACGGGTTCCAGCACCTCGGCCACCTTATGTATGTAGCCGTTCTTACAGGTGATGTTCTCGGAGGTGACCTCCACGCCGTTGATCCACGACACGTTGATGCTGTTGGACCGTCCGTTCGACAGCTTCTGCATGTCCTCGTTGGTGATGCTGTTCACGCGCATGAACTCAGGCAGCAGGTGGATGATGGGTCGGGCGGTAGCGTCCTTGAACACCTTGATGGGCTTGCCGTTGGCCTGCAGCCTCTCCCACGCCTTGGTGGCGGGCATGGAGGCGGGGTTCAGGTCGGGCACCGAGTCGTAGATGCTCGTTGCCGTGAGTCGGCGCATGGACGCACCCTTGGTGGGATCTTCCGAGCTGCCGGTGGCGGCAGCGTTGGAGAGCAGCTCGATGAGGTAGGCATTGTTCACCATGGCGGTGTTGAGCAGCATGGTCTTCTGTGCCTTGGTGAGCTGACTGTAGGATCGCACGCCCCACCGGTTGGTCTGGAACCAGCGTTCGAAGGCAGCGTCGTCGGCGGCAAAGATGGTCTTCGAACCGGTATGGCCGAGCACTTCGGCCTGACCCAGGTCGTCGACCAGTCTGAGCAGCGTGGTGTAGCTTTGCCCGTCGGGGTCGTTTTGCAACCGCTCGTAGATAGAGTTGCCCAGCCAAGAAGGCTGTCCTGTGAGCATGTCGTCTTCGCACGACTGCAGGAGCGAGGCACTCATCAGCAGGCCGCAAGCGGCGATGGCCATCTTGCGGCTGTGTCTTACGATTAGTCTTCGTTTCATAGTTGTTAGTTATTTTTTAAAGTTATTGTTAGTGATTCGGGGGGAGGGGGGCTTTTGGGACTGATTGGGAGTCTTTGGGAGTTGTTGGGACTCTTTGGGACTTGTTGGGACTTGTTGGGACTTATTGGGAGTCTTTGGGATTAATTGGGACTGAGTGGGACTAATTGGGATTCATTGGGAGCCTCAGATGGCCATCATGCCTCGCGAGCCATAGTGGCTATCTTTTTGCCCGTCTAAAAAATCCGTTCGTCCGTCTATCCGTCTAAAAAAACCGTTCGTCCGTCTATCCGTCTTAAAACCCGTCTATCCGTCTTAAAAACCGTTCATCCGTCTATCCGTCTTGAAACCATCCGTCTACCCGTCTAAAAAATAAACGAAGGAAGCGGAGACGGGTTTTCTTGAGTGGTCTACCCGTCTCCACTCCCTTGATCAGAGGTTATGGAGCTTTCGTTCCTTCAGCATCTATCTTACTTCAGGTTCAGCTTCTTCACGATCACGGCGCCGTTGCTGAGCGTCTGGCGCATGATCACGATACCCTTCTGCGGAGCCAGCGTGCGCTGACCGTTCATGGTGTAGTACTCGGTGCGGAGCACGGTAGCAGCCATGTTGCCGGCCACCTCCTTGATGCTGGTCACGCCGTCGCCAGTAGCCTCCTTGCTGCTGTTGGCACCATAGTAGAAGAGCTGGAAGTCGTCCATGATAGCCCAGGTGTTAGCGTCCTGAGTCTTGATACCGATGCGCAGCGAGCCGTCGGCACCCACCTTGGCATACACCTTGTTCTGGTAAGGCTTCGACTCGAGGTTGAAGAACACTACCGACGACACCATGTCGCTGGGAATGTAGACCGTCTCGCCAGCCTCGTTGGTGGTGCTGCCGCCAACCTTGGTCTCAACCGTCTCCTCGTCGCCGGTCTCCTCGTTCATCTTGGTCTCGATGATGGTGGGCTGCTCGGCCTGTGCACCCTCCAGGATGGCCTTCACCAGCTTCTGGTTCTCAGTGGGCTGCTCGGCCTTCAGGTCGGTGTTGGCATAGAGCACGGTGTTGGTCGACTCGGCATTGTCCTTGCGGAAGAAGGCGTTGGCACGCACCTCGTAGATGCCCTCGGGCAGACCGTAGAACACCTGGTACATATCGAATGCCTTGTGGTAGTACTCCAGAGCCAGGGCACCCTTCTGGGTGTCGTCGTTACCGAAGTTGTAGCCGTCGGTACCCTTCCAGCCGTCGATGGCGTTGGTCTCAACACCCTCGATGACCTTCGAGAACTTAGCGCTCTGAACCATCTGCGTGAGCTCCTGAGGATTCTCGTCGCTGCCATAGAACTGAGTGGGAGCGTACTTCTTGCTGATGCAAGCATAGAACTTCTCGATCCACTCGTCGATGTTGGCCAGCGTGAGCTGCTTGCTGCTGGCAGCCTCGTCGAACTGGTTGCCCAGGCTCTCGGCCTCCATCACCCAGTCGTAGGTCACGATGCCCTCGTCGAGCTCGCCCGACTCCGACACGGCGGTCAGGGCGTCGTCGAGATCCTGGCGAGCGTCGAACACCTCGTCGACCTTGGCCAGCTGCTCCTTGTAGGCATCGATCTGCTTCATCAGGTCGTCGATCTCGCTGTCGAAGATGTCGTTCTGCGAAGCACGCAGGCGCAGGGCGCTGGTCCAGTCGCTGATGTTGGCCACGATGTAGCCATTGTCGCCCAGGTCGAGGATGGCCTGATCCAGAGCCTCAAGGCTGCTGTTCAGGTTGGCCATGCGCTCCTTGGCCTCGTTCAGGCCGTTCTTCGAAGCATAGAGGTCGGCCAGCACCTGGAACATGGCGGGGCCGTCGGTGCCACCGATGGCAGCACGGGCAGCAGCCAGTGCATTCTGGATGCCCTCGGCCACGTCCTTGGTCAGACCAGCCGACAGCGAGGTCTCCACGTCGGCGATGGCAGCCTTCAGGGCCTCGTCTACCTTGGTGTGTTCGGTACCCCAGTAGGTCAGTTTGAAGTTATCGAAGATCACCCACGAGTCGCCCAGCTGGTTCGAGCTACCCTTCACGCCAATGCGCATGGGCTCACCGGCCGAGATCACAGCACCGTAGGCCGTGTTCATGTACATACCGTCGGCGAAGGCCACGGCAGCACTTGCCATGCCGTTGGGGAACCAGTAGACGGTACCGTCGTCGGCCGTGTTCGAGTTGTAGTCAGAGCTCTTCTTGTTAGTGGTCAGCACGTTGCCCTCATCATCATAGCCAGCATAGAAGCCCTCGTCGGTAATCTGCTTGGGATCGCCGAAGATGTTGGTGAACGGGGTGGTGTTGTTGTTCATATAAATATAGGTGGGAACCTGCATGTTGGGGTTGGCCTTGTAGTCAGCCCAGGCAGTGCCACGGCCATAGCGGTAGAAGCCCTGCACGCTGATCTCATACACGCCGATGGGCATGTCGTTCACCTGCTGATAGACATCGAACGAAGCGGTGTTCCAGCACTCGGCGCAGCTGTTCGACACAGCCACGTTGCCGGTCAGGTTGCCCTCGCGGGTCCAGCCCGTCCAGCTGTTGTCGAAGGCGGGGTTGGCCATACGGTCGGTCAGCTCAGTACCAGGCTTCACCTCAACACCCTTGATGATGTCGTCGATCATGCTGCGCAGGAAGGCAATCTCGGCTACGAGAGCCTCGTTGTCCATAGCACGCAACGCAATGATATGAATGGCAGAACCATTCTCGAAGTATCCGGGATACTTGTCAACATCCTGGTTGCAATAGCTGTGGAGCATCTGCACCACCATCGAGGAGCTGCCCTGGTCGATATACTTCTGCACGAAGTCCTTGGCGATAGCCACGCTGTCCTCATAGACCTTCCACAGGCGGATGTTCTCGCTCAGCGCGTTCTGGGCATTCTCCAGGTTAGCCTTGTAGGCCAGCACGTCGTCCTTGCCATTCACCTCGGGAATAGCCTTGGCAGCATTGTAGGCATCAACATACGACTGGGTGACAGCCGTAGCGGTGATCTCGGGAGCGGCATCGGCCAGCACCTTGGCCCAGCCATAGAAGCGGTCGGCACCATTGCCGAAGAAGGTCAGCGAGAAGTCGTCGAAGATGGCCCATTCTGTAGCAATGTGATTTTCCTTCTTCACGCCAATGCGCAGGGTAGCGTCGGCGGGAATCTCCATGAACACGTAGTTCTTGTAGAGACCCAGCTCGTGCATGCAGTAGTTGGCAGAAGTCATGTAATTAGGAATCCAGAAGCCGTTCGACTGAATCATGTCGGTGGTGCTTGAGGGAGGATTCTCAACGCTGGGAGCGCCAGCATAGATAGAAGCGATGGGGGTCTCCTCGGTCTGGTCGCCCACGGTTCCATAGAGGCGTGCAGCCTTAGAGGCAGCATCATTAGCAGTAAAGTGCTCGTAAGCCTCACTTGAGCTACCAGCACGATAGAAAGCGTTCACGCCAATGGCATACAATCCAGGATAGAGCACCTTAACATCTTGATAGGTATTAAAGTCACGATCATAGTGCTCGGCATTGGTCGAAGTGTTGCCACCAGCACCGAATGCAGTGCCCTGCCAGCCCGTGAAGTTACCCACGGTGTCGAAGGTAGCGTTCGTAATCCAGCCCGAAGCGTCCTGCGGGTTGTGGCCCGTGGCGTTCTGCAGGTTGTTGGCCTTGGCCTCGTTGATTTCATCGATAGCAGCGTTAATCTGCTCCAGTGTTGCGTCCAGATTGTTGTAGACGGCAACCCACTTGGCCACGTCGAGACCAGCAGCCTCGGCGCTCTCGATGGCAGCTTTCAGTTTCACAGACTGATCGTAAATATCCTTCAAGGGGCCATAGGCATTCCATTCGGGAACGGAATAGAACTCCCAGTCAATCCAGCCTTCCTCGAGGAACGGCGACAGGGCGCTGCCAGCAGCAGCATCGACGGCTGTACCCACGAAGCCAGGATTGTTGGTGGGGTTCAGGGAAGGATTGGCGGGCGAAGCCTGCAGGCGATAGGTGTTTGCACCGTCGCCGGGCACTACCTGCCAGAAATAGTCAGGCTGCGTGCCACGGTCAACGAACATAGCGGTAGCGCTGTCGAAGAACACGAGCTTCCACGAATTCTTCACGGGAGAGAAATCATTGAAGAGCAGAGCAGCATCCTCAAGGGTCTTGCCATCGGGCACGGTGAAGCGGGCCAGGTTGGCACCGTCGCCCAGCGAGGCCTGTGTGCCCCAAGAGTTACCCTCGGTAAAGAACTGCTGTGCGCCCTTGTTGAAGAGCACATAGTAATTGCCTACCACGAACTGAGCGGGAGTACGCTCGATGGTCGACACGTCAACCGTGGGTGACGGTGCCTCCGGGGCAGTACGCTCAATGAGGTCAGCAGCATTTGCACTGAGGCCAACGAGCCACAGCGCACTCATGACGAGTAGTTTTGTAAACTTCATAAGCTGTTTTAAATTTGTAAAGTTAGTAAATATTAATAATTAGGTTTGTAAAAAATACGTATTAGCGGCCCAATGAAGGCCATGGTTTTGATATCGGGTGCAAATATAATCAAAATTTTAATAAGTCGTATCATTTTTCACGGTTTTTTTCATTCACCCCGTGTTTTTTCTACACTCATAAGGCTTTTTTGGTGTTTTTCGAAGTGGGTGGTGTTGCAACGGAGGCTCCGTTAATGCTCAACGGGGGCCCCGTTGAACGTCAATGGAGGCTCCGTTGATGTTCAGCCGAGGCTCCGTTAATGGTCAACGGAGGCTCCGTTAATTTTCAACGGAAATATGGGTATTTTTTTAAACGCGAATGACCGTGAATGAAACGTGAATTTGCCGTGAATATTTTTCGCCTGCGGCGCTACATGAATATTCATAAATGGACATAAATTAATCAAAAATATTTATGAAAAATTTATGGTTATTTATGGTCATTTATGTAGCGCCGCAGGCGAAAAAAATATTCACGGCAAATTCACGTTTCATTCACGGTCATTCACGTAGCGCCGCAGGCGAAAAAAAGTATTCGCGTGACCGCAATCACCTGAGGACCTTGCGTACTGCGGTGCCCTGCTTCTCGATGCGGAGGCCACGGGTGGCGGAGGAGGCGGGACGGCCCTGGAGGTCGTAGACGGCGGGGGCGGTGGTCGAAGGGATAGCAGCGGAAGAGACGGCATCGGCGATGTGGCCGAAGCTCATCTTCACCCCCTGCCACGACGTGAGCTTCGTGAGCTGGTCGCGACCGGGCAGGTAGGCCTCGCGGGCAGGCAGGGTGTACATGCCATTCACGAAGTCGGCCTCGGTGAGCTCCTTCCACTCGCCGTCGACAAAGACGATGGTGCCCACGCTGCCGGGCAGGAAGGAGAAGAGCATGCTGCTGGTGAAGGTGCCGAAGAGGCCGTTGCTGCCCGAACGGGCCAGCTTGACGGCCTCGCCGCTCTCAATGAAGTCGGCGTAGGGCTGGGTGGTGTAGTAGACGCACGAGTAGCCGGCCTCCTGATGGTCTATGGGCTGCAGGCAGATGTAGTCCTGACCGTCCTCGGTGAGCAGGCCGGCCACCTCGAAGAGCTGCACGCCCACGCCGGGCGCGTAGTCGTAGGGCAGACAGACGGTGCCCCAGGGGCTGGCCGCAGCCGGACGACGGAACACGGGCATCTGGTAGAGCTGGAAGGCGGTGGCACACCACCAGCCCTCGCGCTTGTCGGGATTGCCCGAGAGCGACTTGTAGGCCCCGTCGATGGCGCCCTGCTTAGAGCCCTGGAAGCCAATGGTCAGGCTGCCGCCGTCGGTCACGTAGACGGGGGTGGTGCGCAGCGTCTCCCACGGCTCTTCGGTGAGCCCCAGGGTGGGATATTCGAAGCGGTCGTAGGTGAGGGCGGGCGAGGCGACCGTCTGGCCGTCGGTGGTGGTGATGAAGGCGTGCTGGTCGGAGAGGCAGTAGTGCTCGGTGAGGGCCTTGCACTGCAGGTAGTAGAAGCCCTCGGGCAGGTTCTTCACCTCCTGCTTGATGGCCATGGTCTCGGTAGAGGTGGCGTCGACGTTGTTCCACCAGGCGTTCCAGCAGGTCAGGCCGCACACGGTGTTGCGGCGCTGGTCGCCTCCCTGGAAGGTGCCGGCCTTGCCAGTCCAGCCAGTAGAGTTGGTGGTGAAGCTGGGGTTCTCGACCAGCGAGGTGGCGGTGAAGCCGTCGAGGCCGGGCAGTCCCAGGGCGGTAAGGGCCTCGGCCTGGGCGGCCTCGCGGGCCTGGGCGGGGGCTTTCGCCAGCCGGTCCATATACTCGGCATAGCAGCGCTGCAAGCTGCCGACGAGGCTCTCAGCCGGGCCCGTCAGGCCGTCGGCCTGCTGCTTCCACTCGGCGCAGATGGCGGGATAGGAATCCTGGTAGTAGTCGATGGCGGCCTGCATGCGCTGCTGCTCGTAGGCCAGGGCATCCTGGAAAGCCTGCTCGGGGTCGTCGAAGAGGCGGCACAGCATGATCTTGTCTACCTGGCCATTGCCTAACCAGCGGAAGCTGACGGTGACCTTCTGGTGGCTGCCGGTGTCGAAGTTGCCCATCTGCAGCTGCCAGTCGCCGGTCTTGGTGGTCTGGAAGGCCAGCTCGGGCGTGCCGTCGCTGAGGGTGACGCTCTGGTAGATGCCGCCCAGGTTGCGAATCGACACAACAAAGAGGTAGCGCGTGTTGGGCAGCACGTCGAACTCGGACTTCAGGCCGCCGGCGGTGGCATCGCCCAGGTTCGACCACGACAGCAGGTTGGCACCGCCGTCGGGGCCTCCCACGGGAATGACCTGGAAGTTAGGGTAGCTGATGGGCAGGCCCAGGCCGTTGGTCCAGCCGGTGAAGCCCAGGTCGAAGTCGCCGTTGGTGATGATGTTGCCGCCCACGTACATGCGCTTGTCGCCCACGGTGATGGCATCGCCCGAGGTGACATCTTCGATGACGCAGGTCTGCACCGACGAGTAGAGGTCTTGCGAGAGCAGACTCTTCAGGTAGATGCGGTAGCGGTAGCCGTCGCGCGAGGCGGGGTCGGTGTAGGTATAGGTGGCGGGCACCTCCTGCTGGGCGGGCGAGGCGATGGTCTCCCAGGTCTGGCCGCCGTCGGTGCTGCGCTGCACCTGCATGTCCTTGTTCCACTCGCCGTTCTGGTCGTACCAGCTCAGGCTGGCGCTCTGGGTGCCCTTGTCGTAGGCCACGGTGAAGCGCGAGGCAGCCTTCTGGGCGGGCAGCTTGGGGGCGTGGTTGGTGCCCTGGAAGCCCAGTCCGGGGTTCTGCTGTGCATACCAGGTGCCGGCCTGGGTGAGGTTGCCGTCCTTATAGATGCGCGAGGGGTCGCGCTCGCTGTTCCAGTAGAAGTAGCGCTCCACGTAGTTCCAGGAGTTCAGCTTGTTGACGATGCTCTGCACGGCGGTGGCGTTCTGGGCCTCGGTCACGCCGCTGGCAAAGGCGCCGTTGTTGTTCCACGAGGCACCCCACACCCACTCCGAGATCCAGATGGGGCGGCCATAGCTGTTGTACCAGCCCTGCAGGTTGTTGAAGGAGCCCTCGGTCCAGTAGCAGTGCATGTCGAGGATGTCGCAACGCCAGCCACGGGCGTCGATAGAGTCCAGGAAGGCGCGCAGGTGGTTCAGCGAGCCGTCGTGGCTGGAGGGCGAACAGAGGCGCATGCCGGTGGCCATGAGGTTCTCCCAGTTGGCCAGGATCTGGTCTACCGTCTGGGGATGGTCGTCGGCGCTGTTGCCCGGCTCGTTGTTGGTCTTCAGGTGGGGGGAGTAGGTCACCTGTCCGCAGGCAGCGGCCGAGGGCCAGTCTTCGTAGATGTGATGGGGAATGCACTCGCAGTCCATGCCGCGGTCTTCGCCCAGGCCGAAGGAGTAGCAGCCCTGCACGTTGGTGGCATCGGTGGCCGCCTTGCGGGTGTCGTTGGCCAGGCCGGCCTTGCTGAAGTCGTACCAGCGGAAGATGCGGTAGGAAGAGATGGTCTGGTCGAGGGCCAGGGGCATAGTGGCCACCTCGAGGTCGGCATTGGCGGCAATGTAGCAACGGCTGTAGCCACGGCCTCCGGCACGGGTGGAGAAGGTGACCATATAGCCACGCTTCAGCTTGAAGGAACGAATCTGGTTGTTGAGCTTGGCGGCGCTCAGGGTGTTCATAAATCCGCCATTGTGTTCAAGGCCGAAGTCGTTCACGGCGGTGCCTTGGAAGTTCTGTTCGGAGTAGACGGTGAGGGGCTTCAGGGCCGAGGCGTAGGGCATGATGATGCAGCCACGGTTGTACATCTTCACCTGGCAGTTGGTGTTGTTGCGGGCCTGCTCGCCGTTGATTCTGACGTGGGGCAGCAGGGCGACGGCTGCCGAGGGCTTCACGCCCTGCAGGATGAGCACGGCGTGGTCGGTGTTGACGAGGTTCACCACGCCCTCGTCGCCGAAGGGGGTCTTCGAGGTGACGACGTAGTCTACGTCGGCAGTCACGTCGACGCTGGTGGTCACCTGCGAAACGGTGGTCTTGGTGTTGGCCGCCAGCAGCTGCGCCACGGAGAGGAACAGCCCTGCAGCCACCATAAGTAAGCGGTGTTTTTTCATAATGGAATATTGTTTTGAGTTAGTTTCTGGCGGCAAAGATACGAAGTTTTTGCGAAAACAACAAATAATCAAACTTAAAAGACGAGAAAAACAGGGGGGAACGGCAATTACCGGGGGGCTTTTTCGCCTGCGGGGCTACGTGAATGGCTGTTCTTTTTCGCCTGCGGCACTACGTGAATGACCGTGAATATAACGTGAATTTTTCGTGAATTTTTTCTTTTTTTCGTCTGCGACGCTACATGAATATTCATAAATGGACATGAATTAATCATAAATATTTATGGAAAATTTATGGCTATTTATGGTCATTTATGTAGCGCCGCAGGCGAAAAAATATTCACGGCAAATTCACGTTTCATTCACGGTCATTCACGTAGCGTCGCAGACGAAAAAAGTCATTCGCGTAAAAAAACGGAAAGGATTCGCGTCGATCCTTTCCGTTTTCTATCTCAGGGCATTCGCCGTTTAGAAGTCCATGTGGTCCAGGGCATCACTGAAGTCGCGGGGCTCGCGGTTGGCCTCGGGATCGTGATACTCGTCGCCCAGGCTCTGCTTCAGCTTGTCGGCGAAGTCGCTCTGCTCGCGACGGGGAGCACGCTCACCACGCTCGGGACGGGGGCGACGCTCGCCACGCTCGGGACGCTCACCGCGCTCGGGACGGGGACGGCGCTCGCCGCGCTCAGGACGCTCACCACGCTCGCGGCGGGCGGGACGCTCCTGATAGCCCTCGGGCTTCTCGATGAGCACGCGGTGCGACAGCTTATACTTGCCGGTCTTCGGGTCGATCTCAAGCAGCTTCACCTGGATGTGGTCGCCCTCCTTGATGCCAGCCTCCTCGACGGTCTCGAGGCGCTTCCAGTCGATCTCGCTGATGTGCAGCAGACCGTCCTTGCCGGGCATGATCTCTACGAAGCAGCCGTAGGGCATGATCGAGCGCACCACACCGTCGTAGATCTCGCCCACCTCGGGGATGGCCACGATGGCACGGATCTTGGCCACGGCAGCGTCGATGCACTCCTTGTTGGGGCCGCTGACCTGCACCTTGCCCACGCCATCCTCTTCGTCGATGGTGATGACGGTCTTGGTGTCTTCCTGCATCTGCTGGATGATCTTGCCACCAGGGCCAATGACGGCACCGATGAACTCCTTCGGAATCTCGAAGGCCACGATGCGGGGCACCTGAGGCTTGAAGTCGGCACGGGGCTCACTGATGGTGTCGGTGAGGCAATTCAGGATGTGCTCGCGACCAGCCTTGGCCTGCATGAGGGCCTTCTCGAGGATGTCGAACGACAGGCCGTCGCACTTGATATCCATCTGCGTGGCGGTCAGACCGTCGCGCGTGCCGGTGGTCTTGAAGTCCATATCGCCCAGGTGATCCTCGTCGCCCAGAATATCGCTCAGTACGGCATACTTATCCTCGCCGGGGTTCTTGATAAGACCCATGGCGATGCCGCTGACGGGCTTCTTCATGGGAACGCCAGCGTCCATCAGGGCCAGCGTGCCGGCGCAGACGGTAGCCATCGACGAGGAGCCGTTCGACTCCAGAATCTGGCTCACCAGACGCACCGTGTAGGGGAAGTCCTCGGGAATCTGGCCCTTCAGACCGCGCCAAGCCAGGTGGCCGTGACCAATCTCGCGACGGCCTACGCCGCGCTGTGCCTTGGCCTCGCCGGTGCAGAACGGGGGGAAGTTATAGTGCAGGAGGAACTTCATATAGCTCTTGTCGAGCACGTCGTCGACGAGCTTCTCGTCGAGCTTGGTGCCCAGGGTGCAGGTCGACAGCGACTGCGTCTCACCACGGGTGAAGATGGCACTGCCGTGAGGCATGGGCAGGGGCGACACCTCGCACCAGATGGGGCGGATGTCGGTGGTCTTGAGGCCATCGAGGCGGATGCCCTCGTCGAGGATGCAGCGGCGCATAGCGTCGCGCTCCACGTCATGGTAGTAGCGGTCCATCATGGCGGCGTAGTCCTCGTCGCTGATTTCAGCCGAGGGAGATGCCTCGGCCACAGCGGCGGTGCCCGTAGCTTCTCCAGCGGGACTGGCAGCGCGCTCGGCGAAGAACTTCTCCTTGAAGTCCTCGAGCAGCTTCTCGAAGGCATCGGCGCGGTCCTGCTTGGGCAGGGCCTGCTTGGTGATGTCGTAGGCGGGCTGGTAGAGCTCCTTGTTCATACGCTCGCGCAGGGCCTCGTCGTTGATCTCGTGGTCGTACTCGCGCTTCACGTCCTTGCCCAGCTCCTTGCTCAGCTCGGCCTGCAGCTCGCACATAGGCTTGATGGCCTCCATAGCGGCCTTCAGGGCGCCCAGCAAATCCTGCTCGCTGACCTCCTTCATCTCGCCTTCTACCATCATGATGTTTTCGGCAGAGGCACCCACCATAATGTCCATGTCGGCGTGCTTCATCTGCTCGAAGGTGGGGTCGATGACGTACTCGCCATTCACGCGAGCCACGCGAACTTCCGAGATGGGACCCTCGAAAGGTATGTCGCTGGCAGCCAGAGCAGCAGAGGCGGCAAAACCAGCCAGTGCATCGGGCATGTCCACGCCATCGGCGGAGAAGAGAATGACATTTACATAGACCTCAGCATGATAATTGCTGGGGAAGAGGGGACGCAGGGCGCGGTCCACCAGACGACAGGTCAGAATCTCGTCGTCGTTAGCCTTACCCTCGCGCTTCGTGAATCCGCCCGGAAAGCGTCCGGCTGCGGAATACTTTTCTCTGTACTCTACCTGCAAGGGCATGAAATCTGTTCCGGGAACTGCATCTTTGGCGGCACAAACAGTGGCCAGGAGCACGGTGTTGTTCATGCGCAACACGACGGAACCATCGGCTTGTTTTGCCAGTTTCCCGGTCTCGATGCTGATGGTCCTGCCATCAGGCAACTCGACTGTCTTTGTAATAACGTTCATCTA
>JAFVEE010000081.1 GCA_017478085.1 Prevotella sp.
ACAATGGCAGTATGCTTACGCTGCAGAAGGGTGACCTAATGATTTACTCGCCAGGTGTGAAAATCAAAATCATCAACGGTTCGAAGAACTATCACTCTGTCTGTCTGATGATCGACGAGCAGGCAGCGCTCGAGATTCCCGCCGTGCGCAACGTGGTGCACACCGCCTATCAACCCATTGCTGAGCTCGGCCGTCCCATTATCCATCTTGACGAGCAGCAGGCGGCCCACTTCTGGCAGCACATGCTCGAAATCATCCGTTATCAGCACTCCAGCCACCGCTATCTGCACGAGGCGCTGCGCACGCTGTTCACCCAGTTTGTCCTGGACCTGATGGATGCTATGGCCCAGAACATAGGCCCTGGGCAAGTCAGCGAGCGCACCACCGAGCAGTTCATCGCCTTCATGCGCCTGCTGAACCAGCACTTCATCGAGCATCACGACATCGGCTTCTACGCCGAGCGGCTGCACATCACCACCATTCACCTCTCGCGCATCGTCCGACAGGTGACGGGCCGCACCGTGGTTGACTACATCAACCAGATGCTGCTGATGGAGGCCTCGTGGCTGCTGCAGACCACCGACCTCAGCATCGCCGCCATCTCCGAACGCCTGCACTTTTCCGACCAGAGCAGCTTCGGCCGTTTTTTCACGCGCATGAAGGGCGTGCCCCCGAAGTCCTACAGAATGAGGTAGATTTCCCTCTGCATTACGGGGCCAAAACAACGAGCGCTTCATTACAAGACAACGAAGGGCCCGTTGTAAAACAATGGAGGCTCCATTGAATGACAACGGGGGCCTCGTTAAAGGACAACGGAGGCCTCGTTGCAAACTGCTTTAACGGTAATAGTTGAAGAATTTCACGAAATCGCTTTGCCACGTCGGCATTATTTCGTACTTTTGCACCATGTTTCGAGACAACGACTACCGATTGCCAGCCGAATGGGAGCCCCAGAGCGGCGTTCAGCTGACCTGGCCACACGCCCAGACCGACTGGGCCCCTATGCTCGACGAGATTCTAAACACCTACGGCGAGATGGCCCGCGAGATTGAGAAACGCGAGCCACTGCTCATTGTCGGCCCGCCCAGCAACGACACCTGGGCACGCGACCACGGCTTCATCACCCTGACCTGCGAGGGGCAACAGCCATGCCTGCTCGACTTCAAGTTTAATGGCTGGGGCGAGAAGTTCCCCGCCGAGACCGACAACGCTCTGAACCGCCGCATCTACGACGAGGGGCATTTCAATGGAAATTATGAAGACCACCTGGACTTTGTGCTGGAAGGCGGTTCGATAGAGAGCGACGGCCGGGGCACCATCTTCACCACCTCGTGCTGTCTGCTGGCCCCGCACCGCAACCAGCCGCTCAGCCGACAGCAGATAGAGGAGCGGCTGAAGGAGTACCTGCAGGCCCAGCGCGTGCTGTGGATAGACCACGGCCACTTAGAGGGCGACGACACCGATGGGCACATTGACACGCTGGTGCGCATCGCCCCCGACGACACGCTGCTCTATGTGGGCAGTGACACCCTTGCCGACAGTGATCCCCAGAAGGAAGACCTGCGCCTCATGGAGGAACAGCTGAAGACTTTCCGCACACTTGAGGGCAAGCCCTACCGCCTGTTGCGTCTGCCCATGCCCCACCCCATCTACGACGAGGACGGGCTGCAGCTGCCTGCCACCTACGCCAACTTCCTCGTGATCAACGGTGCTGTGCTCTGTCCCACTTACGCCCAGCCCGACCTGGACCAGGAGGCGCTGGCCGTCATTGGCCAGGCATTCCCCGACCGCGAGTTGGTGGCGATAGACTGCCGCAGCATCATCAAGCAGCATGGCTCGCTGCACTGCTGCACCATGCAGTTCCCCGAAGGGGTTTTGCAAAAACAATAGGAGGCCCCATAGGGCCTATAAGACCAATAAGGCCCATAAGACCAATAAGGCCAATAAGACCCATAGGCCCCATAAGACCCATAAAAAAATGAAAGAACTGAAAATAGGATTCCTACAGCAGCACAACACTGCCGATGTCGTCAGCAACATAGAGCGCCTGTGCGACGGCATTCGCGACCTGGCACGCCGGGGCGCTGAGCTGATTGTGCTGCAAGAGCTGCACAACTCGCTCTACTTCTGCCAGGTGGAAAATGTCGACAACTTCGACCTGGCCGAACCCATTCCCGGCCCCTCGACCGAGATCTACGGAAGGCTGGCCAAGGAGCTGGGCGTGGTCATCGTGGCCTCGCTCTTCGAACGGCGCGCACCGGGCCT
Organism: Prevotella sp.; assembly: GCA_017478085.1. Taxonomy (GTDB): domain Bacteria; phylum Bacteroidota; class Bacteroidia; order Bacteroidales; family Bacteroidaceae; genus Prevotella. Next base: position 2,266 of record JAFVEE010000081.1, read on the forward strand.
GTATCATAACACCGCCGTGGTGATAGAGAAAGACGGCACCATAGCGGGCAAGTATCGCAAGATGCACATTCCCGACGACCCTGGCTACTACGAGAAGTTCTACTTCACCCCCGGCGACCTGGGCTTCCACCCCATACAGACCTCGGTGGGCCGGCTGGGCGTGCTCGTTTGCTGGGATCAGTGGTATCCTGAGGCCGCACGGCTCATGGCCCTGCAGGGGGCTGAAATTCTGATTTACCCCACCGCCATAGGCTACGACAGCAACGACACCCCCGACGAGCAGCAACGCCAGCGCCGCGCCTGGCAGACGGTGATGCGCGGCCATGCCGTGGCCAACGGTCTGCCCGTGGTGGCGGTGAACAGAGTGGGATGGGAAGACTGCCCGCCCACCTCTAAGATTCAGTTCTGGGGAACGTCCTTCGTCTGCGGCCCGCAGGGCGAGATTCTGTATGAGGCCTCGGCCGATGAGGAGGAGAGCATCATCGTGAACATCGATATGCACCGCTCCGAACAGGTGCGCCGCTGGTGGCCCTTCCTGCGCGACCGCCGCATTGAGAACTATGGAGAAATAACCAAACGCTATATAGACTGATGGCAAACAATTTAAGATTTCAGGTCGTAGAAGAGGCCTTTATGAAGCGGGCACTCGACGTGGAGGCCCCCGACGAGCGGCCTTCGAAGTACTTCGGCAAGTACGTGTTCAACCGCGAAAAGATGTATAAGTACCTGCCCAAGGACGTCTACGACAAGCTGATAGACGTCATAGACAACGGGGCACGGCTGGACCGCTCGATAGCCGATGCCGTGGCCGCCGGCATGAAGCAGTGGGCACAGGAGATGGGCGTGACCCACTACACCCACTGGTTCCAGCCACTGACCGAGGGCACGGCCGAGAAGCACGATGCCTTCGTGGAGCACGACGGCAAGGGCGGCATGATGGAGAAGTTCAGCGGCAAGCTGCTGGTGCAGCAGGAGCCCGATGCCAGCTCGTTCCCCAACGGCGGCATACGCAACACGTTCGAGGCCCGCGGCTATTCGGCCTGGGATCCCACCAGCCCCGTGTTCATCATCGACGACACGCTGTGCATCCCCACCATATTTATTGCCTACACCGGCGAGGCGCTCGACTACAAGGCCCCGCTGCTGCGCGCCCTGCATGCAGTAGACAAGGCAGCCACCGACGTGTGCTCGCTGTTCTACGACGACGTGACGAAGTGCCAGGTGAACCTGGGCTGGGAGCAGGAGTACTTCCTCGTGGACGAGGGCCTCTACTCGGCCCGCCCCGACCTGATGCTCACGGGCCGCACGCTGATGGGCCACGAGAGCGCCAAGAACCAGCAGATGGACGACCACTACTTCGGCACCATTCCTGACCGCGTGCAGGCCTTCATGAAAGACCTCGAGATTCAGGCTCTTGAGCTGGCCATCCCCGTCAAGACGCGCCACAACGAGGTGGCTCCCAACCAGTTTGAGCTGGCGCCCATCTTCGAGGAGTGTAACCTGGCCGTCGACCATAACATGCTGCTCATGTCGCTCATGAAGAAGGTGGCCCGCAACCACGGCTTCCGCGTTCTGCTGCACGAGAAACCCTTCGACGGCATCAATGGCAGTGGTAAGCACAACAACTGGAGCCTCAGTGCCGACAACGGCGTGCTGCTGCACGCCCCCGGCAAGACGCCTGAGGAGAACTTGCGCTTCGTCACCTTCATCGTAGAGACGCTGATGGCCGTCCATCGTCATAACGGGCTGCTCAAGGCTTCTATCATGTCGGCCACCAACGCCCATCGTCTGGGTGGCAACGAGGCTCCCCCCGCCATCATCAGCTCGTTCCTCGGCACCCAGTTGACGGAACTTCTGGACCATATCGAGCAGTCGGACAAGAACGAACTCTTCAACCTGAAGGGCAAGCAGGGCATGGAGATTGACATTCCCCAGATTCCCGACCTCATCGTAGACAATACTGACCGCAACCGCACGTCACCCTTTGCCTTCACGGGCAACCGCTTCGAATTTCGTGCCCCGGGTTCCAGCGTCAACTGCGCCTCCGCCATGATAGCGCTGAACGCCGCCATGGCCGAAGCCCTGACCTCGTTCAAGGAGCGTGTCGATGCCAAGATACAGGCTGGCGAGAACAAGGTCAGCGCCATCCTCGAGATTCTGAAGGACGACATCAAGACCTGCAAGCCCATCCGCTTCGACGGCAACGGCTACTCGGACGAATGGGTACAGGAGGCTGCCCGCCGTGGGCTGGACGTCGAGAAGTCGTGCCCCGTCATCTTCGAGCACTATCTGGACGAGACGAGCGTCACGATGTTCGAGTCTACCAAGGTCATGAACCGCAAGGAACTGGAGGCCCGCAACGAGGTCAAGTGGGAGACCTATGTCAAGACCGTGCAGATAGAGGCTCGCGTCTTAGGCGACCTGGCCATGAACCACATCATCCCCGTGGCCACCCACTACCAGTCGCAGCTCATCAAGAATGTGCAGGGCATGAAGGACGTCTTCAGTGCCGACAAGGCCGAACGTCTCTCCAGCCGTAACCTGAAACTCATCGAGGAGATTGCCGAGCGCACAGAGAAGATTGAGCAGCTGGCCGAGGAACTGACCGACGCCCGTCGTGTGGCCAACCGCATTGAGTGCATCCACGAGCGTGCCATCCAGTACCACGACACCGTTTGTCCCAAGATGGAAGCTATCCGCTACGAGATTGACAAGCTGGAACTCATCGTCGAGGACGGCCTGTGGACGCTGCCTAAGTACCGCGAACTGCTGTTTATCCGATAAATGGGGCTATCCCTTACGGGATGACCCCATACAAAAAAGGTGCCACGAAACGTGAAGTAAAACGTGGCACCTAACATTTATTGCGCTGTCACAGCGGTAAATATATAAATGAAAAAAAATTATGGGCGCTGTCACAGCGCTTTTTTGCTTAGTATAATTTAATTCAAGTTTCGCATGTTTCACATTCTCAACTTTCAGTGGTGAGTGGTGAGAGGTGAGAGGTGAGGGCTCACCTCTTCTACTCTATGTTATTCGTATCTCGCTCTCCTATTATCTTCAGGCACATCATCGTCAGGTCGTCGCTCGGTTCGGCACCGTCGCGGTGCAGCTCCACGGCCCTCCGCAGGCGCTCCGTCAGCTCACGGCTGCTCGTGAAGGGGGACTCGGCAATGGTCTTCAGCAGGCGCTCGTCCGTGAACTGCTCCTGACGGCGGTTCTCG